>CAZKPV010000232.1:0-1548 GCA_964554735.1 uncultured Clostridia bacterium | reverse complement strand
TATTCACCCTTCTGCTTATGAAAGTCCCTGTGAAGTTGAAGGTTGGTGGGATAAACTCTATGAAGCAGGTTGCCTGCAAAATGCTGTTTGGCTTGTTTCCGCCAATTTAGCTGGGAAGAACCTTGCAGGAGGCAATTACTTCGGCGGCAGCCGGGTAATAGATCCTATGGGTAATACGATAGCTTCTGCAGCTTATGTTACGGATGATGTTAGGGCTAAATCGGAAACCTTAGTGGTGGAACTCGATTTTGCCAAGGGTTTGAGGGATGGGAAGGATGCCAACGGTTGTATTGTAATAGATAGGAAGGTGGATGTATTTCGGGCTAACGGTCTATAATACTTGCATTTTGCGCAAAACCCGAGGGCTTCGGCTCTTGGGTTTTGTTTACTTATGTATTTTAGTTAAGATAAAAGGCTTTATTTTTAAGTTGTCTTAAATTTGACGGCCTTTTTTGTAAAATGAACAAATATGGCAGGAAAATCCTGTTTGACAAAAGACGGTTGTTGTTTTATAATAAACAGTGCTTTTCAAGGGCTTGAAAATTAAGAATGTAGGCGGAAATAGCTCAGTGGTAGAGCATCGGCTTCCCAAGCCGAGGGCCGCGGGTTCGAATCCCGTTTTCCGCTCCAATAAAACACAGTGACGGCAAGGGTTTGTACCCTCGCCGTTTTGTTATATTCGGCCACTTTTTATTGGAAGCATAGGACCTTTTGCTATTGCTTGGCCGGGCAGCAATGGTTTTGAAAAAACTAAAAACTAGCAGGAAATATATCCCTGGCTTAACGAATTAGTTATGAGCATATCCTCTAAGCGGGAGGGAGTGTTTATGATCCGGCCATCTTTATTTCGCCGTCTCGGTAAGAATAAAATAGCAGCAATTTTATTGCTGGGTGTTGTTCTTTGGGTTTGGGGGAAGCTTTATGGTTGTGGTGGGCAACAAGCGGTGGAAACACTGACTTGGGTGTTGGCCAACCAAAAGGTGGTAGTCGATCCTGGTCATGGTGGTATTGATCAGGGGGCAGTAGGCTCAGAAGGGACGGTGGAGGCGGAGGTCAATTTAGCCATCAGCAGCCATTTAGCCTGGCTGTTGGAACGGGGCGGTGCCAAAGTTTTCATGACCCGCGAGGGCGAGGGTGTTTATGAAGGGGAATCTGGCGATGATCTGCTGGAACGGATCAAGTTGGTCCAAAGGGTGGGCGCGGATTTGTTTGTATCTATTCACTGTAACGCGTTTGACAGTTATGAACGGGGTGCACAAACCTTTTATGATGCCGACTCAATGGAAGGCAAACGTTTGGCGGAGACGATCCAGAAAAAAATCAGGGATCTGCTGGCTAATACAGAGCGGGTGCCTTTAAGTATCGATGCTTTTGTGCTTCGGAATTTAGAAATACCGGCAGTAATTGTGGAAGTGGGCTTTTTGTCTAATACCCAAGAGGAAAGGTTGCTGGCCGATCCCCAGTATCAAGAGTCGATGGCTTGGCCCATTTATGCAGGAATTGTCGATTATTTTGCCTTTGATAAGGAAGGGGGGGTGGAATAAAGGT
>CAZKPV010000231.1:0-1574 GCA_964554735.1 uncultured Clostridia bacterium | reverse complement strand
AAATATTAACCGCCTCCAAATCCCCGCCGAAAGCATGCCCAAAAGTGATGGTGTTTTCAATCAAACCCCGCTCCAATAAAAAGCTGACAGTATCACTAAAGGCTAGGGGTAAAGCACCGCCGTCACTCATCACATAGACTAAACGGCCGTTGGGAATAAAGGATTTAAAAGTAAATGCAAAAGGGGCCAGCATGCTGTGAAGGCTTCCTACCGCGATGGGCAAACCCCGCAAGCTACGGGCTGTGCTGAGAATTTCATGATAGGGGCTTTCCTCTTCTTCCACACTAAGCACGCGTCCTTGGAGGGGGGTATAACGGAGTTTCATAATATGGCCTGTATCCAATAGGTTTCGTTCCTGCCCTTGAATGGCTAGAACATAATGCCATCCCCCCGTGCCTAAGTTAAGTTCTTGGGCGGTAGTATTCAAAAGGACTAGATCCTTTCGGCGGCACTGCCCTGTTAATTTCGGATAATTAATGGCCGGAATCTCTTGCAACTCTTTTAAAACCGTTAGTTCCTGCCGGTTGTAACCATCTCGGACCCATAGGACGGTACCCCATTGTAACGAGCATTCCAATAGTCTGCGCCTCCTTGGATTTTAGTTACTATTGGTATGCCCGTCCTCGTTCTAAAGCTTGCATATTCAAGGGAATAAGATGATGGTGCCTTTTTGAGAGTACCTTTTCCAACGATTGGTGGATTGTTTCAATTTTTACTATATTTGTTGCTTCAATAAAGGAACCCAATACCACCATATTAGCAACCCGCGGGTTACCTAGTTCATCCGCAATTTCGTTGGCAGGGACAGCAATAATCCGAATATCGGTCCGCTCAGGCTTTTTGGTAATTAAAGTAGAATTGTAAAGCAAAAGGCCGTTGGCGGTTACTGTTGGTTCAAACCGGCTAAAAGAGGGCAAGTTCATGACAATAGCCGTGTCGGGCTGGCTAACTATAGGCGAACCAACCTCAGTGTCACTTACAACTACGGAACAATTACACGTTCCCCCCCTTTGTTCAGGTCCGTAGGATGGA
This sequence comes from uncultured Clostridia bacterium, assembly GCA_964554735.1. Taxonomy (GTDB): domain Bacteria; phylum Bacillota; class Desulfotomaculia; order Desulfotomaculales; family CAZKPV01; genus CAZKPV01. The sequence continues at coordinate 542 of CAZKPV010000231.1, read as the reverse complement.
AACCACGATACTGCCTGGTCTTCCAGCATTCCCGCATATGCGATCAGCTGGCCTAGAACTAAAACTCCTTGGCCTCCAAAACCGGCAATAATAATTTCAGCCAACTTAGTCACCCTCCCTCGCTGTTATATCTTTATAAACTCCTAAAGGGTAGTAGGGGATCATGTTATCCCGCAGCCAGTCCATTGCCTGCACCGGTGTAAAGCCCCAATTCACAGAACAAGTGGATAAGGCTTCGACCAAGGCGAACCCCTTATTCTCTTTTTGCATCTGGAAGGCCTTTTTTATGGCCCGCCCTGCCTGCAGAATGTGGCGGGGATCGTGGGTGGAAACCCGGGCCAAATAAGAAGGCCCTTCTAATGTTGCCAGTAATTCGCAGACTCGAATAGGATAGCCTGCTTCGCCGGCCTGGCGGCCTCTTGGGCTCGTGGTCGTTTTTTGGCCCAGGAGGGTAGTTGGGGCCATTTGCCCACTGGTCATACCATAAATTGCATTATTTACAAAAATAACCGTAATATTCTCTCCTCTGGCCGCCGCGTGTA
>CAZKPV010000230.1:0-1582 GCA_964554735.1 uncultured Clostridia bacterium | reverse complement strand
CCCTATTACCAAGGATACCCAAGCTTTTTCTCCTTTGTAAGTGTCAAATACGGGAGTATATCACACTGGAAAAACCATGGCAAGCTACCGAGATAACATTTTTTGCACGGTTATATTAACTTCGGCAACTGGTATAAGGATATGCTTATCCTCGTGTCGTTGTTTAATCTCCACCACTCCGTTTTTGATTGATTTACCCCCAATTACTATCCTAATCGGGTAACCAATCAAATCTGCGTCCTTAAACTTAACACCCGCCCTGTCCGGGCGGTCATCCAACACGGCCTCTACCCCTTCATCGATTAGGCCTTGGTATATCTTCTTTGCCACTTTCATCTGTTTTTCATCCTTGCAGCTAACCGGAATTACTATTACTTCATAGGGCGCAATCGAGACCGGCCAAACAATACCGTTTTCATCATGGTTTTGTTCCACGGTGGCGGCCATAACCCGACTGACGCCTATGCCGTAGCAACCCATAACCATGGGTTTTTCGTTGCCATCTTTATCAACAAAATTTACCCCTAAAGCCTTGCTGTATTTGGTACCCAGTTTAAAAACCTGACCCACTTCAATACCGCGGGCCTCTTTCAGGGGGGCACCGCAGACCGGACAGGGTTCCCCGGCAACAGTTGTTCTGATATCGGCCGCGACATCAATATTAAAGTCACGTATAGGGTTAACATTTACACAGTGTGTGTCATCTTTATTCGCACCCGTAACAGCATTAATAATCACTGCTACCTCCTGATCGGCCACAATTTTTACTTCTTTTAGACCTACAGGTCCGGTAAAACCGACGGGGGCCCCGGTGATTTGTTTCACCGTGTCGGAATCGGCCATTTCAACCCGGGCACATCCGAGAACATTCTTGAGCTTGACCTCGTTAACCTCATGGTCCCCGCGGACCAAAGCCGCTACCCTCTCACCCCGGTCGGTAACATAAAGTATGGTTTTCACAAGCCTTTTGGGGGAAACATTTAGATAGCCACATACTTCCTCAACGGTTCTCATTTCCGGCGTTTTCTTTTCCGCCATAGCCAGTAATGTGCCTTTTTCCAATTCTTGTTTAGGCGGTAGGGCCACCGCCTTTTCTACATTAGCCGCATAATCGCATTCGGAATCACTGCAATACAGGACCAAATCCTCTCCGGATTCGGCCAGAACCATAAATTCATGAGTGTCACTTCCCCCTATGGCCCCGGAGTCCGCTTCAACTGGGCGGAACTCCAAACCGCACCGTGTAAATATTTTGTGGTAGGCATCATACATCTTTTTATAACTTTGGTCCAGGCCCTCCTCGTCAAGATCGAATGAATATAAATCCTTCATAATGAACTCGCGCCCCCTCATGAGGCCAAAGCGCGGGCGGCGTTCATCTCGGTATTTGTTCTGTATTTGATAAAGGAGCAAGGGTAGTTTTTTGTAGGAACGTATTTCCCTTACCAGGTCGGTTATTATTTCCTCATGGGTCGGCCCCAAACAAAAATCCCGGCCGTGTCGGTCTTTTAGGCGAAATAGCTCCGGCCCGTAAATGTCCCATCTCCCCGATTCCTTCCAGATTTCGGCGGGCTGAATAATT
>CAZKPV010000229.1:0-1612 GCA_964554735.1 uncultured Clostridia bacterium | reverse complement strand
TCGGATAAGGTCTCGTTAAGCACTTCTTCCGAACGGCCTATTGCATCGGCCATTATGGTTAGAACTTCATCACGATTCTCCTTGGCCCACGTGCCCGCCTTAACCATGGCCCTCATCCATTTCACAACCAACTCCGGATACTTGTCCGCAAAGTCGGCATTCACGGTAACAACATACGGATAATTTATGTTGACAAGATACCTCCAATCCGGGTAGCTTTTCAGGTCATAGATTATCTTGGCGGCGCCGGCCCGCTCCAGGATCAGATCGCGTCCGGAGTTAGCCGTAAGCGCATCAACCTCACCCCTACCGAGGGCCTCAATTTCAGGTTGATGGGGGAGCTTCCAATCTGCCTGGGGCGCGATCGCCCATCCGGCTGTTTCCGATATTTGCTGATCCTCTGCATTTTTCTTTAGATCGGTTGCAATACTGCCGATGTCGATGGGTATATCTATAAACTGAATGTCATCCTCACTTAAACCATGGGCCTCAAGTGCAAGGATAATATCCCTTTTTTCCATTACCCGCGGAAAATCAATTAGGTTTCTCAACCTTCTTTTTAAGGCAATCTTTTTACCTTTTAGGTCTTTAACTGAGGTAATTGGTGAATCTTTTGCCACTAAAATGGACCGGCTGTGATCTACAAAATTCATGCCAACAACTTTAGTCTTTACGCCCTCCGCATTTGTCCATATTGGTGGAATGTTGCCACCATCCCTAAATAAAGGTTGATATTTATGGGAAAAATGGGATTGCCAGTGTTCTAAGGGAAGTGTACTAATATGTGAAAGTTTAATACCATCCCTATCAAATTCTTCCTGAAACCATCCCTTAGCCATGGCAATATGGGACGTAACAACTACCGGACAAAATGTGTAACATATTTCTCTTACCTTTGAACTGGGCTGCAAAAATAAAACCTCCCCTGTTGTGTTTAATATTAGGACCTACTGTGCTAAAGGGAAAAACTGCAAAAATCACCTCTTTCATAAGGTTTTTATAACATCAATATAACAATTCCTTAATGAAAGATTAGCATCTAGTTAATATTGATGCAGTTGTCCCTAAAGGATATTTTGTAGCCCAGACTACTATTTTTTTTAAAAGGATTACAAAAAACATTACCCGTATAATTACAATAAAAAAATCCGACGTAAACACTATATTATCGGATCATAATATTTCTTAATTTTTCAATTGAGGCAGATAATTACGTTAAAAGTCCTGGGAATAAACACCAAGCAGCAACTCGTGGTCTATACCGGGGGCCAAACCCGAACTTGTCCCAAAAATGTATCCCCCACCCGGGGAAACAGACGAAACTAGCCCCCTTACCTTGGCCAACACTTCCTCCTCCGACCGGGGGGGTATTAGCTCCCCGATATCAAGGTTTCCCCATAAACAAAGCTGTTCGCCGTATCTGCATTTGATTTCCCGTATATCCATTCCCGCATTTTCCTCTATACACTGCAAACCATCAAATCCGGCCTTGATCAAATCACCTATCACTTCATTTAGATTGCCGTCTGAGTGAAAAAATGCCGGTACGTTTTCCTTCTTGATGCAATCAACCATACTGTTAATGCATGAAAAATAGCCTCCTCTCAGGGTC
>CAZKPV010000228.1:0-1653 GCA_964554735.1 uncultured Clostridia bacterium | reverse complement strand
AAAAGGACATGGTGTTAACCGGAGGAGAAAACGTCCCCAGCAGGGAAGTGGAGGAGGTAATTTACCTCGACCCACGGGTATCGGAGGTTGCCGTGGTAGGATTGCCCCACAAGAGGTGGGTGGAGGGGGTAACAGCTTTTGTTGTTATTAAGCCGGGTGAAGAGATTAAGGAAGAAGAAATAGTGGAGCTGTGTAGTGAGCACCTTGCAAGATTTAAGGTTCCCAAGGGGGTTATATTCGTTGAAGAAATACCTAAATCCCCCAGTGGAAAAATTCTAAAACGGAATTTACGCGAGGAATTTAATGATTTTTTTGATAGGTAGTCTACCCGAAAGAGTTACAATTCTGTAACTCTTTCAAATTTACACAAAGGTGTGATAAAATTGACTCATGGGAGTTGATTTTATATGCGCATGGAAGATATGATGACACGAAATATTGAAGTTGTACGCCCGGATGATTCCATCCGGGAAGCCGCGAGGGTTTTCCGCACCTCAAGGTTACCGGCGCTTCCGGTAGTTAACCGGGATGACAAACTAGTAGGCTTGCTTACCAGATCCAAGTTCCTGGATGCTTTGCTAGACGGGCATTCCCTTGACGAATCATTGGAAGGGCTGTATATCGGTGATGTGTTAAACGTGGCTTCCACCGACCTGCCCTATGAAGAGGTTGTAAGCATTGCTATGTCCACTACGGCCGGGGTTGGGGTTGTAGTGAACGATAGTGAACGCGTCCAAGGACTTTTTACAAAGGTAAATTTGATTGAAGCATTATTAAAGCAAGAAGAAAAGGCCAATTCGGCACTGAAGGCCATTTACGGTGCCATCGGTTACGGCCTTATTTCTTTGGACAAAAATTTGGGGATTAGAATATTCAACCCGGCAGCGGAAAGGATTTTAAATGTGGAAGCCAAAGATGTGCTTCGTCGTCCCTTTAACAGCGTAATTAAAAATAAGCAGCTCCTTAAAATTCTGAAATCCGGCCAGGCGGTTACAAATTTTAAATGCTCTTTCGGCGAAACGGTTGCGCTGGTTAGCTGTTCGCCGATAAAAGGCGAATTTGGCGCCGAGGGCATGACCATTATCTTCCAGGATATAACCGAGGTCGAGACAATCGCCTTGGAATTGGAAAGTATAAAGCGCATGTACCGGACAATGGAAATTATTTTGGATACTGCCTACGAAGGCATCGTGGTAATTGACGAAAATGGCAAGATCCTTTTTGTCAATAAGGCATACACGGATTTTTTTGGGGTCACAGTTCATGGAATCATCGGGAAAAGCATTGCTGATCTAAAGGAGAGGGCAATGCTCCCAGTTGTTGTAAAGACCGGGGTTCCCCAGTTAAATGTACTGGAAACCTATAACAATACCCCCTATGTTGTTTCCCGTCTTCCCATAGTACAGGAAGGTAAAAATGTCGGGGCAATAGAAAAAATTGTTTTTCAAAATGTGCACCAATTAACTGACCTAGCAACACGTTTAAAAGCCCTTCATAGTCAGGTGAATTATTACCGCGAGGAACTTAAGCGGGTTCGCGAGCGGCAAAGCATATACGACTTTGATGATATCATAGCTACAAGCCGGTCAATGTGTTTACTCAAGGAAGAGGCGGCCCTTGCTGCAAGGGGGGCATCCACGATTCTTATTACCG
>CAZKPV010000227.1:0-1663 GCA_964554735.1 uncultured Clostridia bacterium | reverse complement strand
GGGGTGGTTCGGGAATAAACCACAATATTTTCCACCCGCTCGGCAAATTCCTCATCGGATATCCGTTCCAATTCTTTACCGGTAATACTTTCCCCCCGTTCCAAAACGCCCAGTTTGGCTGCAATCGCTTCCGCTGTTTTTTGATGATCACCGGTTATCATCACCACCTTAACACCGGCGGTATGGCATTGTTGGATTGCCTCTTGCATACCCTTTCGCGGAGTATCATTCATACCAATCAGGCCGCAAAAAATAAGATCTGTTTCCAGATCTATTTCATTTAGATCGCTTTCGGGAGGCAGCAACTTATAAGCAACCCCTAAAACCCTCAAGGCTTTGCAGGCCATAGTTTCATTGGCAGCCAAAATCTTCCGGCGGCTCTTCAGGTCCAAAACCTTAGGCGATTTTCCAATCATAGCCGAACACCGATCTATAACTGCATAAGGAGCACCCTTAACATAAACGGCATATTCCCCGTTCTCTTTTTGACAAACCACAGTCATTAAACGGCGGCGGGCATCGAAGGCAATCTCCCGTTGACGGCAATATTTATTCTTAAGTTCACACCCCTGCAAGCCGGCCTTTGCCGCCGCCGTAAGCAGGGCCCCTTCTGTCGGATCCCCTATTACTATCCATTTTTTCTTGGGATCGGGCCTAAGTTCGGCATTGGTGCATAAAGATGCGGCCTTTAAAGTTTCAGCTACAAAGGGTGATATACCTGCCCTGTTCCTGTTTTCGGAGCATAATATTTCCCCTTCCGGCTGATAACCATCCCCGGTAACCTCATAAAAACAATGATCAATATATAGCTCCTTCACCGTCATCTCATTTTTTGTCAAGGTTCCTGTTTTATCGGTACAGATTACCGTAGCCGAACCCAAGGTTTCCACTGCCGACATATTTCTTACTACCGCATTTTTTTGGGCCATCCTTTGTACACTGGCAGACAAAGCCGCCGTCAATATGGCCGGCAATCCTTCCGGCACGGCACCAACGGCAAGACTGATACCATTTCTGAAAATTTCACTTCCGGGACGGCCTCGCAGCAAATTAACGGCGGCAATAGCCCCTACCGAGCCGATCACCAAATGGGTAATTTTCTTGCCCACAAGTTCCAATTGTTTTTGGAGATTTGTTTGTTCCCCGGGAACATCCCCCAAGAGCCTGGCAATCCTGCCCAGTTCCGTCTGCATCCCCGTAGCCACCACCACTGCCACCGCCCGGCCCTCCATAATACTGGTCCCGGAAAAAAGCATATTAACTTGGTCAGCGATGGAAATGTGAGGATCACTTTTTTCCCGGCCGTCTTTCACCACCGGAATTGACTCTCCGGTCAAGCAAGCTTCGTTAGTTTTTAAATTCACCGCCTCGATAATTACAGCATCTGCGGGCACTACATCACCGGCCTGCAAATGAAGAACATCCCCGGGTACCAATTCCCTGGTGGCAATCTTTAAAATTTTCCCCTCCCTTAACACAGTGGTAAAAGGAGCCACAAGCTCCTTTAAATTATCCAAAGATTTTTCCGCCCGACAGCTTTGTCCGGCCTCCACTGCGGCCTGAATTAGAACAATGGCCGTAATAACCGCCGCATCGATCCTTTCCCCCACCAGCAGGGAGACCCCTCCTGCCGCCAACAGGAGCTTGGACATAAAACCGTTCA
>CAZKPV010000226.1:0-1678 GCA_964554735.1 uncultured Clostridia bacterium | reverse complement strand
GGCATTGACATCAAACGCCTTTAGTGCATATTCATCATAGGCAGTCACAAAAATCACATAAGGTTGTTTTGGCAACTCCTGAATTGCCGCACCCAATTCGAGACCATTCATCCCGGGCATTTCGATGTCCAAAAACAATACTGAATATTCTAATGTTTTTATTAATTCGAGTGCTTCCTGCCCGTTGGCGGCCTCGCCGACAACCTCTACATTGTCAAAATTGCCAAGCATATAACGAAGCTCCTGGCGGGCAGGATATTCGTCGTCAACAATTAAGGCTTTAAGCTTCATTGGCCAATCCTCCCCTGTTTAAATATTTGTCACTCTCTACAAGCATGGCAGGAATGCGAAAATACACCGTTGTTCCCTTTCCTGGTCTGCTTATTACCTGAAGGCCGTATTTTTCGCCAAACAGACCTTTTAATCGTTCATTGACATTACTCATACCCACCCCACTTCCGGAGCCATAACCCGGCACCAACACTTTTGTTAATTTATCTTCGGGAATCCCCACCCCGTCGTCCTTGACAACCACGAAAATCTCGTCCTTGACCATTTTGACGGAGATGTATACCCTTCCTTTATCTGTTTTAGGTAAAACTCCGTGTTTTACAGCATTTTCAACAAGCGGTTGGATGGAAAGAACGGGAATAATGTAACTTAGGACTTCCTTATCAATATCCCTTTTTATCCTCACCTTATCGCTAAAGCGTGCCTTGACCAAAAACATATAGGTATGCACGTATTCCAATTCTTCTTTTACGGTTTTGAAATGTCCGTAACGTTTTAGGCTTTGCCTAAAAAACGAAGCTAACTTGATCAAAAGTCTGCGCGCAGTTTCCGGATTGGTACGGCTGAACATTATGATGGTGTTTAAGGTGTTAAACAGGAAATGCGGGTTAATTTGGGCGTGTAGGGCATCCAGTTCTGCACAGGTTACCAACTGAGCCTGCCGGTCCAATTCGGCCAACTCCATTTGCATACTCAGGAGCTGGGCCATACCCGAGGCAAGCTTGACAATCTCAGGTGACATCTGGCCTTGTTCCTTCACCTGGTAGAGTTTGACGGTGCCCACAACCTTTTCCTTGCAGCTCAGGGGAGCAACTACCGCCGTTTCCAAGGGGCAACTTTCAACAGGGCAGTTTAACCCCTTCCTGTCGGTTACGATCACCTTTCCCTTTTCAATTGACTCCCGGGTGGCCTGAGTCATGATAGGCCCCCCGGCCTTATGGTGGTCGGAACCGGCACCTATATAAGCCAGAACCCTCTCCATATCCGTGATTGCCACCGCTGCAACATCGCTTATTTTTTTAATTATCTCCGCACTTTTGCAAGCTGTTTCTTCATTAAGACCCCGCCGCAGGTATGGCAAAGTTTCATGGGCGATCTTAATTGTCGAGTCAACGGGGGAACTGCGATCTTTATTTAGGAAATTACTTTTCAACCAAAAGGTACCCATAATAAAGAACAAAGAGAGGGAATTAAGCATGACAAATCCAAGGGCCAGTTTCCACAGCCCCGGATCATAGGCCACCAAGACGGCCGCTATAATAATATTTATTGCCAGGAAGCGGAACAACATACCCCTGTTATATATAAATCCAGTTAAACATTTAACCATAAACAGCAACCACACCCACAAAAATATGTGACAAACGATACTATATTTATAGTATAT
>CAZKPV010000225.1:0-1695 GCA_964554735.1 uncultured Clostridia bacterium | reverse complement strand
TTAGAAAAGAACTCAAACAGGAGAACCGTCCCCGTGTTTGCGGTCCCCGTGTTTGCGAGGGAGTTGAGAGATTTAAGGGATAAAGTAGACAATTTGGAAAGAAATATATGAGGAAGGAAGGGACATAATATGAAAAAGGAAACGATCTGTATTCACGGAGGCTATAGCCCGGAATCCGGAGAACCCAGGGTTTTGCCCATAGTTCAGAGCACAACCTATCAATATAGGGATCCTGATTACTTGGCTGATATATTTGATTTAAAGGCAACAGGCCATATGTATACCAGAATTAGTAACCCTACGGTAGAAGCCTTCGAAGAAAAGGTTAGCTTGTTGGAGGGAGGGGTTGGGGCCCTGGCTGTATCTTCAGGACAATCGGCTACCTTGATTTCTTTGTTAAATATATGCTCCAACGGTCAACATGTAATAACGGCATCAAGTTTATATGGCGGGACTGTGACCTTATTATCGACAACATTTAAAAAGTTAGGGATTGAAGTAAGTTTTGTCGATCAAACCCTAGAAATAGAAGAACTTCTGAAATATGCCAGACCGAACACCAGGGCTGTTTTTGCGGAGACAATAAGTAACCCGGGAACAGAAGTAGTGGATATCAAAAAAATGTCCAAATTGGCAAAACAAATAGATGTCCCACTGATTATAGATAACACTATTTCTACACCTTATTTATGCAGTCCGCTTGAACATGGAGCAAACATAGTAGTGCATTCTGCAAGTAAATATTTGGATGGACATGCTATCAGTTTAGGCGGAATAATAGTCGATGGCGGTAATTTTAACTGGAATAATGGAAAATTTCCGGAATTAACGGAACCTGACCCCAGTTATCATGGCATAAAATACGTGGAAACATTTAAAGAACAGGCTTATATTGTTAAAGCCAGGATGCAACTCCTGAGGGACATGGGAAATAATTTGAGTCCTTTCAATGCTTTTCTAACGAATTTAGGCATGGAAACCCTTGCTCTTAGGATGGAAAGACATAGTGAAAACGCACTGGCCCTTGCACAATTCCTGGAATCACATCCTAAGGTGGATTGGGTATCATATCCGGGATTGGAAAGCCATAGGGACCATGAGTTGGCAAAGCAATACTTACCCCTAGGTGCAAGCGGATTGCTGACATTTGGCCCTAAAGGAGGAAGGGAGGGGGCAAGTAGATTTATAAAAAATATCGATTTGGTAAGTTTGGTGGTGCACCTAGGCGATGTAAGGACTTCAGTGCTTCATCCCGCTACAACGACCCATAGACAGTTGACAGATGAAGAACTCAGAGCCGCAGGTATAGGTCCGGAAATGATAAGGGTTTCGGTGGGTATAGAAGATATAGGGGATATAATAGAGGATTTTAAGAAGGCGTTAGGTGAATAAATCTGAACAAGGAAAAAAGACAGGTGCACCGGGGACCATTACCCCTGATGCACCTAATATTATTAATATTTACTCATTAATTATAACCTGATATTCTTTCTTCAATTCATTAGCTCTATCAATGTACGCTCTTTGTTGTTTTGCAAGGGTTAATTGTTGTTTTAATTGACCTTTAACTTCATCGAAACTTTTTACGGTCCCTTCCTTTTTGTCTACCAGTTTAATAATATGGTAACCAAATTGGGTTTTAACAGGATCACTGGTTTCCCCTATGCCCATATCGAATGCAACTGTCTCAAATTC
>CAZKPV010000224.1:1458-1717 GCA_964554735.1 uncultured Clostridia bacterium | reverse complement strand
AACCCCAGGTGGTAAGGGTGGGATTCCGCAACGGCGTGACCCGCCTTCATAACGATGGCGTCCGTGTCATTACCACATCCGCTCAGGCAACCCGCCAACAGCACAACGGAAAACAGGGTTGCCATAAACAAAAAAAACTTTCCCTTTAGTAATTTTGATGATCTGAACATCTTACTAACCCCTTTCATGCTTGAGTCTTTCAATTTTACCTTAATTCTGTTTATTCGGGGAAATACCTTTTTTTTATGATATACTTGCT
>CAZKPV010000224.1:0-1448 GCA_964554735.1 uncultured Clostridia bacterium | reverse complement strand
CTGAGTGCGGAAGCTATCGCCGCAAAAATAGCCTATGCCAATGGGGTAGGTGTTTTAACCGCCCTGTCCCTCCGTTACATGATCGCGGCGCTGCTTTTCTGGATAGGGGTAATTGTATTTAAGTACTCCTTCAAACTCCCCCGCAAGCACCTTTTGCAAATTATAGCCCTGGCAATCGGCGGCCAATCAGTTACCGTATTGTTTCTTTTCTTGGCTTTTCAATATATTCCGTCGGCCATGGCCATATTGTTTTTATACCTCTACCCCACATTTGTCACCTTTCTGGCCTACTTCCTGTTAAAGGAGGCCATTACATGGCAGAAACTTGCCGCCCTCGTCCTGTCATTGGGCGGATGCGCCGTTATACTCGGCCAGCCCCTTCACGGGCTCGACATGCGTGGAGTGTGGTTTTCTGTAGGTGCGGCAGTGTTTAACTCCTTCATGCTGGTCGGCACGGCTAGGCTTTTAAGGGTTGTAAAGGTCCCTGTCTACAATGCCTATATGACTTTAACTGTGGCCGTACTGTTTACCATCGCGGCCTTGGCCGGTGGTGAAATGCAGCTCAACCATACTCTTGAAGGGTGGGCGGCCATACTGGTTCTGGGGGTAGTTTGCACAACCCTCTCACTGGCAACCTTGTTTAAGGGCGTCAGCTATATCGGTGCCTCCCGCGCCGCAATAATCAGCACCCTGGAACCGGCGGCAACGGCCGTCCTTGCCTTTTGGATACTAAAGGAAACTTTAACGGGCACGCAGGCCCTGGGCGGTGCGCTGATCATGGTCGGTGTGCTTTTACAAAAACGCGGCTAATTGCGACAGATTAATGTGCCCTGTTTAATGTATCCTCTTTAATGTACCCTATCTCCAAGCTGTGCCCCATCGTCAACGGAAAGCATAAAGACTTCCTTCCCCCCGGGACCGGCGGCTAGGATCATCCCTTCGGAGACACCAAAGACCATCTTCCTGGGCTTTAGGTTAACAACAATCAGTACCTTGCGTCCGGTAAGTTCGCTTGGTTCATAGGTTTTCCTGATACCGGCAAATACCTGTTTCGTGCCTAATTTACCCACATCAACCACCAGTTTCAGCAGTTTATCCGAACCCTTTACCTCCTCGGCGGAGACCACTTCCCCGACCCTCACATCTATCTTGGAAAAATCGCCGATGGTTATTTCCGGCTCAAGGTCTTCTATTTTTTCCCTGACCGGTGTCCTGCCCTTGCCGTCCTTGTCAGCCCTGTCCCCCTCGCCCCCCGCGGCGGCAACATCCTTTTCCTGCATGGACTCCTTGCTTTCCTCAACCAAGGCCACAATCTGCTTGTCCTCGACTCTGGCGGCAATCCTGGTAAACTTGTTTATTTTATGATCCTCAAGATTTTCACCCAAGTCATCCCAGTTTAGGGCTTCTATGTTTAAAAATCCCTCTATGTCGGACGCAATCCTTGGGAT
>CAZKPV010000223.1:0-1731 GCA_964554735.1 uncultured Clostridia bacterium | reverse complement strand
CGGCAAATGTGCAAAATTTCAACCTGTGCTCAGATTTAAAGGGAACTATTGTAATTTTAATCCTAATAACCCCATATTTCGCCGTATTTAACATAGAATATTCCATATATTTGATAATTATACCATACGAGTTGAGCACAGGTTGAAATTTTGCACAAATATAGATGTTGCTCCGAGGCTACAGGTTGCTAGTGGGCCTTTTTACCCCACATTATTCCACTTTCTTATTCAACTTTGTAATTTTTAACGGTTTTTAACGGTGCCTGTCATCAACTTGTCAATTTAAGGTTTTAGCTCTTTTCCCTAATGGCTTAATCATGCCACAATGGAACATGAGTTGCCGTTTGGCGGCTAGTCACTTCCCGAAAAAAGGGGGAGTGATGCCTGTGTTTACATGACCAGGGCTTTTTAGTTTCCGCATTGTAATCTTGGGGGTTATTCCCCTGTTTATATTGTAGAAGAAATAACTAGACCGCCTATATAAGGCGGTCACGTTCTTATTCAGGACTAGCCGCCGTGTCAAAGCGGCAACTCCTCAATCGCCAAACAGCCTCGCATTTCTTCTTTATTGAGCCCCCAAAATAAGGTATAATGTAATCAAAGCGGGTGATTAAGTGCATGAAAAGGACATAGTAAATAACCCCCACGACGCATACTTTAGCTCTACCTTTGGGAGGTTGAATTCGCCAAAGACTTTCTAGGCAACTACCTACCCCAGGAGTTAAGGGAAATAGTGGATATCGACACATTGGAACATGAGTCCGGCTCCTATTTAGACGAGAAATTAAAGGAACAGTTTGCCGATTTAGTCTATCGAGTTGATATCAAAGGGCATCAGGCATATATAACCTTCTTGTTTGAGCACAAATCCACCAGGGATAGAATGGTCATCTTTCAGATTTTAAAATACATGATATCAATTTGGGAGTCAAAAATAAAAGAAGCCTTGGAAACCAAAAAGAAAACCGGGAATGAGCTAGCTACAGAAGACATAGAAATACCGATAATCTTGCCCATAGTGGTATATCATGACAAATACAAGTGGAATATTAAACGAAGTCTGGGGGAGATGATGCCCCACTTTGCAAGCCTTCCTGTAGCTGTAAAAGAATACATACCAAATTTTGAGTATCTACTGGCAGACCTACCCAGATTAGAGGCGGAGGGGAAAATTAAACTACAAGAAGAACACGCTATAGTAATTGAAACCTTGAACAAAGCAAGATATGAGAGCAAGGAAAATATAATTGATCTGTTTAAGCGGGTAGTAGAAATCTACACAAGTACAAAAGATATGGATATGGTGGGACACTATATAATATCCACGATTGTTTATATTATCAGCTCAAGAAATGATTTTGAAAAAAGCGAGCTTGAGAGAATAGCCAATCAGATTTCAAAGGAAGGCGGTGAGTTGGTTATGACCCTTGCGGAAAGATTAATGGAAAAAGGCAGACAGGAAGGCAGAGGGGAAGGCGAAACAAGGGCACTCGCAAGGACTGCCGTTAATCTTTTGGTGAAAAAATTCAACTTTGTGCCGGAGGAGATGAAAAAACGCATATCGGGCCTAGACGCACCAACATTGGACGCAATTATTGACGGTGTTTTTGAATATAAAAATCTAGATGAGGTTAAAAAATACATTCAATAGACAGAAAAAATAATCGACCGCCTATATAAGGCGGTCATCCACATTTTCAGGACTAGCCGCCGTGTCAAAGCGGCAACTCC
>CAZKPV010000222.1:0-1755 GCA_964554735.1 uncultured Clostridia bacterium | reverse complement strand
GATGGGACTCGAACCCGCAACCTGCTGATTACAAGTCAGCTGCTCTGCCAATTGAGCTACGCCGGCTTAATTGCGCAAGAATTATCTTAGCAAATATTTATTACAATGTCAATAGATCTCCTCGCAAACAATTATTTGGTCGCGTTTTGTTCCCACACCCACCAAGGCCACGGGCACCCCCGACAATTCGCTGATACGGTTGAGATAATTTCGTGCCGCTTCGGGGAGGTCCTTTAATTCCTTTGCCGCCGTTATGTCTTCCTGCCATCCGGGCAATTCTTCGTAAACAGCCTCGCATTCCCCCAACACCCCCAGGTTGGCGGGCAGGTGCCTGATCGTCTCCCCCCTGTTCAGATATGCGGTGCACACCTTGATTGTGTCCAAACCGCTCATTACGTCAAGCTTGGTTATGGCAAGATAATCCAAGCCGTTAATGCGCACGGCATGTTCCAGGGCAACGGCATCCAACCAACCACAGCGCCTAGGTCGGCCGGTAGTTGTTCCAAACTCCCTGCCTTTTTCCCTGAGCCGGCCACCAAGCTCACCCAGGTCCTCCGTTGGGAAGGGTCCCTCACCCACACGGGTAGTGTAGGCCTTGCAAACACCGATTACCTTGTCGATTTTTGTCGGGCCAACCCCCGCACCCAAACAGGCACCACCGGCCACGGGATGTGAGGACGTAACATAGGGATATGTTCCGTAATCAATGTCCAAAAGTGTACCCTGTGCGCCTTCGAACAGGATATTTTTCCTGCCGGCAATTGCCCTGTTTAATAAAACAGAGGTGTCCCTGACCAGGCCCTCCAAGCGTTTTGCATAATTCCTGTGTTCGTCAAATACTTCCTCAAATTTGAAGCCTTCAGCGCCGTAAATTCGATCAAATATTTCATTTTTTTCTTCTAAGTTTTGCTTCAAAAGGGAGGTAAACCTTTCCGGGTCAACCAGGTCCCCCATCCTTATACCGGTTCTTGCCGTCTTATCCTTGTAAGCGGGGCCGATGCCCCGATGCGTAGTGCCGATTTTGTTGTCCCCCCTGTGCTCTTCCTCAAGCCTGTCTAGGCGGCGGTGGTAGGGCATGACAAGATGGGCCCTGTCGCTTATATAAAGGGTGCCGGTGTCCACACCTCTGTCGGCCAAGGAATCCAGTTCCTGAATAAGCACAGAGGGATCAACCACCACACCGTTCCCTATAATACAGGTTTTTTCGGGGTACAGAATTCCCGAAGGGATCAGATGGAGTTTAAACTCCTCATCACCGACTACGACAGTGTGGCCGGCGTTGTTACCCCCCTGATAACGTACAACTAAATCAGATTTTTTTGCTAAAAAATCAGTAACCTTTCCCTTTCCCTCGTCTCCCCATTGTGTACCGATCAATACCACAACAGACACTACTAAGCCCCCCTTTATATTCTGCTCAAAATTTCTTTTGCAGTTACAATGCCGGCAACTGAGGCCTGGGCAAGCCCTCTCGTCACCCCAGCCCCATCTCCGGCGGCAAACAAGTTTTGAATCTTGGTTTCTAAGCTGTTGGTTAAATCAAGTCTTACCGAGTAAAACTTAACCTCAACCCCGTATAGCAAAGTATATCGTGAGTAAACTCCCGGCGCCACCTTATCCAAGGCCTTGAGCATTTCAACTATGGTCATCAGATGGCGGTAGGGGAACACTAAACTTAAATCTCCCGGGGTTGCTTCTTTTAGAGTGGGTCTGACCAGACATTTGGCCAGACGTCCATCTGTGGTCCTTTTTCCA
>CAZKPV010000221.1:0-1825 GCA_964554735.1 uncultured Clostridia bacterium | reverse complement strand
TCAGGAGACTGGCAAAGGCTAAGACTCAAAGTTTTGAAAGCCGACAAGAATGAATGTCAGGAATGCAAGAGCAGGGGTAAGTATACAAAGGCCACTCACGTACACCATGTAAAGCATCTTGACAAGTTTTATTGGTATATTCCGGGACCCTCCCTTTTACAAAGCTAAATTCCTTTCCTAATTTCACTACCTGCCACCCTTTGGGGATCGGCCCCAATTCTGATTCTACCATTTTTCCGCCGCTGGATTTATAGGGATTTCCTTGCTCATTGGGAAATTCAAAGTCTATAAACCAATGCTTGAATATGGCTTGGGCTTGTTGTTCTAGGTTTTTGTTTATTTTGTTATTTAGTTCAATTTTATCGTCTAAGACAGAAAGGGTATCGGCAATAGCTTTTTGTTCTTTTAAAGGTGGAAGGTTAATTTTTAATGACTTTAGGTCCGATATATTCAGGGCTGGATATGTTGAAACCCTTTGCTCAGCTATAGATTGTAAATAATTAGTCACTGGTTCTTGCGCCAGGTATAAATATACATAATATGGAATAACCTCCGTTTTATCTAATGTTATTACAACAAATCCAGTCGATACAAGCATATTTTTTAGGGGTTCTTTAATAATACCTATATGTTTTTGTATGGGTCTAACAGTGGAAAATATTATGTCGTCTTTAAATACCTTTCTTTTTGCACGGCTTGGCAACTTATCCTTGTCCAGACTAATAAAATTTATATTATCAATGATATTTTCAGTAATGCTTCCAGTATCCAGATAGTTAACAAATCTCCAGTTATCTTCTTTTCTATAATTACTGGTATTTAAGGTGGATATTTCCCCCAACCTTACCTTCTTCCACCCCTCCGGCAATTTACACCTCATACCCGATCACCTGTAGTCTTTCTCGTATTCTATCTTCCAGCTTGTGGCTTTCCGCAAATAAATCTGATAGTTCAGCGGTCAGTCTTTCCATCTTTTCCTCAAAAGGTTCGCTGTCGTCATCTTTTTCCTCTATTCCTACATATCTGCCCGGGGTGAGGATATAGTCATGTTTGGCAATTTCCTCTGTTGTTGCTATGGCACAGTATCCCTGTACTTCTTCCGGTTCACCATTAACAAATGCCTTGTAGGTCTCCGCAATTTTCATGATTTCTTCTTCTTTTAACTGCCTGTGAGCCCTGGTCACCATTTCCCCCATATTCCGGGCATCTATGAACAAAGTTTTTTCCTTTTGCTTTTTTGATCTGTTCAGGATCCAGAGGGAAACGGGAATCCCGGTGGAGTAAAATAGCTGGGTAGGCATAGCCACTATACACTCTACCAAATCATCTTTAACTATAATGTTTTTTCTTATTTCACCTTCGTTCCCAGTTTGACTGGATAGGGAACCGTTGGCTAGGACCATCCCTATTTTGCCTTTTGGGGATAAGTGGTAAATCATATGTTGCAGCCAGGCAAAGTTGGCATTTCCCTGGGGAGGTGTTCCGTATACCCAACGCTTGTCCTCCGCCAACCTATCCCCTCCCCAGCCAGACATATTAAAGGGCGGATTGGCCAGGATGAAGTCTGCCCGCAAGGTTGGGTGCTGGTTATTGAAAAAGGTATCGGCATAGGTTTCACCCAAATCTGCTTCAATACCCCTAATGGCCAAATTCATATGAGCTAGTTTCCAGGTCGTAGGGTTGGCCTCTTGCCCAAATACGGATAAATCCCTAATATTGCCTTGATGGTTTTCCACAAACTCGGCCGACTGAACAAACATACCGCCGGCCCCACAACAGGGGTCTATGTTCTTACCGTCTTTAATACAATTCTGAAAACCTAGAT
>CAZKPV010000220.1:0-1833 GCA_964554735.1 uncultured Clostridia bacterium | reverse complement strand
ACCTATCCAGGAACAAGAATAGCGTTAACTTTATTACTTTCAAATCCCTTCCCGATTCCCCATCCTTTCCCCCGATGTTATCTTCCTTTGCAAAGTGTTGGCGATTGCCCTTCTTCCAGGCAACATCATTTTACAGGCTATACTAGTTTTTTGTCCTATGTCCGTGTGAGCTACAGTAAAGCCACATGCGTTATGGGGGTGCCAATACTTTCCACCTAGGCGTTGGCCTATAGGGTGCAGGATTGACCACGGCAATTATTATGTATCCTTACTAATGCCCGGTAACGGTTTTTAGGGATAGCATTACACATTTCAATTCCTTATAGGTAGGCTACAAACTTGGGATGGCCATTCTTTTCACCTGCCCTTGTATTTGCACAAAAAAGAACGCCACCGAAACTGGTAGGCGTTCCCTTATTATTATTCTTTTATGGGTTATACTTCAAATATTTAGTTTTCTCCACCCTATAGAGTGCCCCCGATTTTACAACCTGCTCCCCTGTCATTTTCTCCCCGGCCTCGCCATACTGCTCAATTATTTCCGGTGGTTGCTTTCCGCTACTTGACGCCATCACAGTCTGAAAGGCCGCCCATACCTGCAACTCCGACGGTTCAAACTCGGAAATGTCGATTGCTGCCAAGTAGGAGCCGTCATCAACTTTTATGCCTCCCCTTGCAAAGTTGCCTAGCACCACTCTATCACTAGCCGTCACCTCATAACAAATAATTGCCCCGTCGGGCACGGTTGCCGCCCCTGAAATGGTTAGCTCCTGTCCCTGTATCTCCGCATCCATGGTAAATGACACATCATTTTCCGTGCTACCGCCACAACCTGCAAGAAATAGGGTGAATAACAAAACCGATAGAATCCCCGCCATTTTGTGTTTCATATAATATCCCTCCCCTTCCTTGGGATATTATGCTAACCCTCATGCTTTTTGACAAATTCAAAAAAATCTTGGTTATTGCCGACTGGGTTATCCTGCCATTTGACTTTACTCCAATTACGCCTTCCGTCTTTGCCCGTGACCTCTGTTTCCAAAAACAGGCCAACTTCATCAATGCTGAAGGCTAGATAGCTATCCTCAATGTCCATTATCTCACTTGGTCTTTTCTGGTACCTCTCCGCCATCATTATCGCTTGTAGAAACTTTCTTTTGCTCACGAAAATTGCCCATATCGGTCACATCCTTCGTTGCCCATGTGAAAATTGCAAGCATCTGATCGTCACTTATGATGTCCTTTGCTTCATCGGTTTCAATTTCTTGCGGGTAGGCTACAAACCGTTACGATCCAATAGAATCAGGCTTTGGCAATTTCAGGTTATATGTTTTTATTCTTCGCGAAATTCCAAAACCCTTTATTTACGCCATTCCTAAAATAAAAAATGTCGTCGATCTCCAGGGGTTTTTACGCTACCGTGGTCGACGACAGAATTTCCAGTACTGTTCCTAGTTAACGCTCCTAATTATTTTCAAACAACCTATTTAAAGATTCCAAATACCCTTTTGTTTCGTTTATGGCTTTGCTAGCCGTCCTGATACCCCCTTCTCTCCAACCACAATGAACAACATCATTTCGCAGATTTACAAGGTTTTTCCACAGTTCGCTAGCCGCCGATTTTTCGCTTCGAAGTCTATTTTCCGCGTCAACCCTAGATTTACGGTTTAAAGCCCTTTCATACTGACCATCCTCAATCATTTTCTTTGATACCATTAATTCGCGCATCATGGACAAGGCCTGTGGGACATAATTGTGCCTTACATACCAGTCTATAATTTCCAAATGTTTATCTATATTTGCGGGATCCAGTAGTTTAGATGAACCGGCGAA
>CAZKPV010000219.1:1456-1874 GCA_964554735.1 uncultured Clostridia bacterium | reverse complement strand
AAGTGGAAATAGTTTAATAATTTTAGATGAGGTAGGACGGGGAACTTCTACCTATGACGGTCTTAGTATTGCATGGGCAATTTTAGAATATATAGCAGAAAATATTGACACAAATATAAGGGAGGCTTTTGTCAATTCCGCGCGTCGGATATTGGATGCTGACCCTGACCAAATAGACCCGCGCAAGATCCTAGGCCCAGCAAGAGAAGCGGCAATCTCCGTCATAAGAGAAAAAATAAATGTTTTTGGCAGTTCAGGCAAGGCTATATAACTATTTTACCGGGGGTGTTTGGAATTAAATTATTCCTAGATACTGCAAACATTGAGGAAATAAGGTCGGCGTATGACCTGGGGGTAATCTCAGGAGTTACCACCAACCCATCCCTTATTGCAAAAGAGGGGCGTAATTTCGAGGAAG
>CAZKPV010000219.1:0-1446 GCA_964554735.1 uncultured Clostridia bacterium | reverse complement strand
AGTATCCATCGTTGACGGACCCATCAGTGCGGAAGTTGTTAGCCTAGAGGCGGATGGCATGGTAAAAGAGGCCGAACAACTCGCCGGCATAGACCCAAATGTTGTGATTAAAATTCCCATGATGGATGAAGGTTTGAAGGCAGTAAAAATATTATCGGAGAAAGGAATCAAAACTAACGTAACACTGGTTTTTTCCGCCAACCAGGCTTTGCTTGCGGCCCTGGCCGGTGCATCCTACGTCAGCCCCTTTATAGGCCGGCTGGATGATATCGGGCATGACGGCATGGATTTGGTGTATGATATAACTGAAATCCTATACAGCTATGACATGGACACGGAGGTAATCGCTGCCAGCATACGGCACCCCCTACATGTCTTGGAGGCTGCCAAGGCAGGAGCACATATTGCAACCATTCCCTACAAAGTGTTGCGCCAGATGCTCACCCACCCCCTTACAGATAAAGGTATTGAACAGTTCTTAAAAGATTGGGAAACTGTTAAAGATAAATAGTTTATCTTAAATGCTTTCTTGAAAGGAAATGTGTGAGCCGGTGTGGACAAAAATAAAAAAATACATAGTGGACTATTACATTAAAGTAATGTCGATTCCCGATTCACCCACCAAGATTGCCCAGGGTATTGCTCTGGGCACTGCCCTCAATTTTTTGCCGATTCCCATTGTGAGCATACCCATTTCGTACCTACTAGCGCGAATTTTTAGAATAAACGCCGTGGCTTCGGTTTTGGCAACGATATTTTTCAAGTGGGCGGTTCCCTTCTTCTATGCTTTCAACTTGTTGGTTGGCAGTTTAATTCTTCGGGGTGACATGACACAGTTAATCCTACCGCAGGTTTCCTATTATACAGTGATGATGATGTTGAAGGAATGGAGTTGCCCGTTTTTCATCGGAAGTGCCATAAACTTTATTGTGTCGAGTGCATTAATGTACTGCGTTTTTCGCCATGTATTGTCGCTTCGCCAACGTCAATTGGACGGGCGTGAAAGGAGAGAATAATTTTTGAATTACAACGTACTAGAAGGTAAAAATATGGTGGATCTATATAAAATAGCTCGCACCTTAGAAGTTCCTTCTTATAGTAAATACCGCAAAAAAGAATTAATTTTTGAGATTATAAAGGCACAGACAAAGAAAAACGGATTGATTTACGCCAAGGGGGTGTTGGAAACCCTACCCGACGGTTTCGGGTTTTTGAGGCCCTTCAAATACACTCCCAGCAATGACGACATCTATGTATCCATGTCACAGATTAGAAGATTTGATTTGCGGACCGGGGATTTGGTGGCAGGACAGGTGAGACCGCCAAAGGACAATGAGAAATACTATGCCCTGCTTCGGGTCGAACAAATCAATGGGGTGGAGCCGGAGGTGGCGGTGGAGAGGATTCATTTTGATTCCTTGACCCCCCTTTATCCTGAGGAAAGAT
>CAZKPV010000218.1:0-1886 GCA_964554735.1 uncultured Clostridia bacterium | reverse complement strand
CACCCCAACAACACTCCTTGCCGTTGAAGCCAAGTGAAGGGCTATCCCACCTATGCCGCAATAGAGATCCAACACCCTTTCCTTCCCTGTTAAACCGGCAAATTCCCCCGTCTTTTTGTACAAGACTTCTGTTTGAAGATGGTTTACCTGAAAAAAGGATGACGGCGATATCCGTAATTCAAGCCCCAACAGTCTGTCCGTTATATAATCCTGCCCATGAAGCACAATGTTTGAATTCCCGAGTATAACTCTTGAACGTTGTTTATTGATATTTAGTATTACGCTTTTAACATCCGGACAACGTTTCACTAAATCCCTCGCAAAGCCTTCCCCGGATTTCCAGTCAGGTGAATTGGCAACTAATACTGCCATGATTTCGCCGGTTGTCGTTGCCCGACGGAGCATTACATTGCGCAGGAGGCCCTTTCCGCCATGCCAATCATATACCGACACCTTATACTCATTGAGCATTTCTTGTATGATAGGGGCAATCGCATTCAGTTTCTTTTCAACCAGGAAACAGCCGGGATCCCCGTTATCAGACATGAACAACTCAACAAGATCGTGGGTACCCTCCTCGAATAAACCGAGAATGGTCCCACCATCCTTTTCTTTCACTTGAAAGTGGACCTTATTCCTGTAGTTCCAGGGGGTTTCCATACCAACAGTTGTTAAAACATCTATACCCTTGAGCCTGCCGGTTCTCTCTAAATTGTCCCTCACTATATTAGCCTTTTCAACCAGTTGTCTAGGGTAATCAATATGCTGTAGTGCGCACCCGCCACATCTTGCGGCAAAATCACACCGGTAATCCACCCTACCCTCGGCGGGCGTAAGCACTCTTACCAGTTCCCCCCGGGCAAAGGTTTTCTTCACCCCCGTTAATTTCACCCGTACCCTCTCGCCCGGAACGGTTTCGGGCACAAAAACAGCCATACCCCTACATCTACCAACCCCTTCACCGCCAAAGGCTAGATTATCAATCTCAATATCAACTACCTCACCCTTAACCGGAGTGGTCCCGCCAAAAATCATGTTTTTCACCTTTCCGCTAACTGCTTATTTATTTGCAACGATAGTTATATTTTAACCCCTAACCCTTTTAGAATACCCCAATCCCTGTATTTGTCGATAAGCAACTAGTATCTGATGGAAAAAGTCTTGAACTCCCCGGTATGTTCTTCATCTTGCTCTTCCACACCACCAACCTTTGAGTAGGGCGAGCCTGTCCAAAACCATTGAAGCATCTTTCCCACGGAATCCTTCTCACCCTCCACCACGGCCTCCACCCGCCCATCGCTCATATTGCGAACCCAACCTTTGACACCGTATTTGCGGGCGGCCTTTTCCGTAAAAACCCTAAAATATACCCCCTGTACCTTTCCTGAAACATAAACATGTTTTCTTATCAAGCAAACACGCCTCCTATACAATCCACAAAACTCCATCTACCCCAACTATGTAATGTATACACCGTGCTTTTCGTTTTCCATCTTGCCTTTATCTGTTCCCTGAGATCATCATAATTCGTAAATTCCCCCGTATTAATGTAGTCAACATTAAATCCCAGGACATTGCCGTCAGCTATAGCTTGGTCTATGGTGTACTTGTGAAGTTCCGGCCCGAAAAGTTTTTCAGTGGTGTCTATGACTTCAGATTTTTCATTTACCATGCCGGTGACCTTGTTTTCATCAAATAAGGGTGTGCCGGTGTAACCGTAAAAAAGCCCATTTTTCTTAAAATAGCCTTTAATATTGGCCATCATTTCCGTTGGCCTAAAAATACGTTTACACAGTCATATTATATATTTTTATAGATATCTTTCCTATGGCCTACTTCGATTATTAATATCTTAACTTCATCATCATTTATTTCCGCAATTATTC
>CAZKPV010000217.1:0-1894 GCA_964554735.1 uncultured Clostridia bacterium | reverse complement strand
GTGGCGATGATACCGGCGGCACTGATGAAGGTGCCAACTCCGGCGATGCTAGTAGTAGCGATGCCGGCAGTAACACCGGCGGCGATAATAGTGGCACTGGTAGCGGCGAAACTACCGGCGAGGAGGGCGGTACTGCTTCCGGGGTAGGTAACACCGAGGGTGTCATCACCAACAACGAAGAGAAGGAAGAAATGGGCGACACGGGCGACAATGAAGGAGACAACTTATGATGAGGTGGATTGACAGAGAGGAAGTTATTAGAAAGGAAAAAGAGAACAAAGCCGGCTCGGGAACAACGGCCAAGAGCATTGCAAAAATACTGGGCAACATAGTTTTCGGCCTCATGGTGGCCATAGTGGCAGTTCTCGTTTTTTCCCTGGTATATGTAAAAATGTCCGGGGGCCCACCAACGGTTGTTGGCCACCGAATGTATATAGTTCTCAGCGGCAGTATGAGCCCGGCCTTTGAAACCGGCAGCCTGGCCTTTGTAAAGCCAACGGCACCCGCGGATATAAAAAGCGGCGACATCATTACATACCGGGGGCTGGGTGATCAGGAGCAGTTTGTAAGCCACCGGGTATTGGAGGTAAATAAGGACGGGGGACAGATATCCTTTACCACCAAGGGGGATGCCAATGAGGCCGTAGATCCGAATCCGGTTGCCGGTGAAAACCTGGTGGGGAGAGTATCACTGGCGATTCCATATCTCGGATACTTTATGGAATACTCCAAAACAAAACAGGGCATTTTCCTCTTGGTCATTATCCCGGCGTCAATACTCTTGCTATATGAATCGGTTAGCCTCCTGAGACAGATGAGGGCAAAGGGCAAGGAAAAGGCAGTTCAATGCGAATCCCAAAGGGAAGAGGGTGGAGGAATTGGGACGTAACATAAAACTAGGTATATTTCTGGTTGTTCTTATCGGTCTGCTAACGGCAGGTAATACCACGGCTTACTTTACAGATGCCGACGATGCTTCCGAAGCCAAGTTCTCAATGGTTGAAGTAGGTGTGAGTTTCGTTGGTAATCCGGCCAAAAGCCCCATGCGGGTACACGTTGACAATCATGAAGTTAACTGTTTTATAGAAAACAGCGGGAGCAATGATATTTACCTGAGGGTAAAGCCCAAAGGGGAAACACGCTTGGATGATGGAAGAATACTCCACAGGCCCGCGGACAAGAGCTGGGTAAAGGGCGAAGATGACTACTACTACCATACCAGGATTTTGGAACCGGGTGAAGTCGTGGAATTCGCCATGAAGGTAGATTTTGACACATGGGAGGAAGTAATCTTCCCGGATGATCTTGAGGTCGAGGCCATACAGGCATCAAATAATGCAATGGAAGAAACATGGCCTGATAACCCGATACTGCTAAATTAAACATTACTGATTAAATGGAAAAATGATTGGGGAAAGGTTGTGATCGCCAAAAACAGTTGCAAGTGAATAGAAAAAGGCAAACCTGCCGAAAGGTAGGGACGCAAAGCTACAGGGCCTTTCTAATATAGAGTGGCAGCCTGGCCGCCGATTGTCAGGAAGTAAATATTAAAAAATCGGGAGGAATAATAATGAGATCAAAAATTTTACTGAGTATATTGGTAATAGCTCTAGCCGCGGCATTACTTGCCGGCGCAACGGGGGCATGGTTTACAGGTGAAGCGGATTTGGATGTAGCTACATTTACAGCGGGGACGGTTGAAATAGATGTAAGCAGTGGCCCTAATTATACACCAATGGAAGGCAGATCCGTTGACAACGTAAACCCCGGTGATTGCGCAACAGTATGCTGGGACATCGAAAACACGGGTACCAAAAGTGCGGAGCTGCGGGTAAAGATTGAAAGCGGATTCAGTGATAACCTCCCTGAAGAAAATGTTGCATATTACGCTCCG
>CAZKPV010000216.1:0-1932 GCA_964554735.1 uncultured Clostridia bacterium | reverse complement strand
AATTACGACTCGGTATGAATTTAACACAGAAGGAACTGGCTGAGATTTTACAGACAACCCGCTCCACTATTGCCGGTTACGAGTCCTCAAGTAAACGTAGAATGCCGAATGCGGACAGATTGAACATGATGGCCAATCTTTTCAATGTATCCATTGATTACCTTTTATGTCGGGATGTAAATGGTACGCCCGAATCTAATGATACCATTAGGGAGTGCCGTGCAACTTTTAATCTACCCATCCCCGGGGGCAAAACCAAAACCATAATTGTTGAGAACGACCGCTATTCACGCCTAGGTTTGTTTAAGGGTGATGTCCTGGTTTGCAAACCCGTGTCCCACGCCTTCACTGGTGCCCTGGTCGTAACAAAATCCCCGGTCATTCTTCCCACGGAACACCCTTCCGGGGGTCTTAATCTGGCTTACATAAAAAAAATGGGTGATGAAAATTTAAGGGCATATTGCCCCATCAACGAGCAAACACATACAATCAGTATAAACCTACTCGGGGCTGTAGTCACCCAAATAATATGCAGTACACCGTCGCTAGCTAAATACGAAAGAACCCGAGAAAAGCACCTGGGTTAATTATATCCTTTTTCACTGCCTAAAATATCATTAATTTTTTCTACATACATTTCCGTCAAGGACTCGGCCGCCTCCATGTCGGCTCCCTCGCTAAAGACGCGACAAAGCGGTTTTTCCGGGTCAGGCAAAACAAGGGACCAGCCCGTAGGGTGATAGGATTTGACCCCGTCTATCAGTTCAAGATTTTCGGACAAGGGGTTTTCGATCAATTTGCGTATAACCCGACCTTTGTCCTCCCAAGGGACTTTTATTTCCTCCTTTTTCATAAACAGCTTCGGTGTTTCATCTATTATCCGGGATAGGGATAATTTCTCAACCGCCATGAATTCAATTATCCGCGCCAAAGCCGACAAGGCATCAAACTGCATATAAAGACTTTGTTCACCCTTCGTTACCGCCGATAGCTTGCTAAACAAATCATGGACACCGGTTTTAACACGAATGACACTACCGCTGTACCGTTCGGCCATTTTTTCAATGGCCCCCGAGGCGGTCACCGGCACGACCACCGGCCTTTTTTTGGTTTTCAAGGTGATAAGCGAAATTAAAACGCACAAGACCTCCTCGTCCACCACCCGGCCCTTGTCGTCAAATAGCATTAGGCCTTCCCCACCGCTATCAATAACCGCCCCTAGTGAGGCCTTTTCCTCCAGTATTGATTCCGGCAATCTAACGGCATCATAATTGACCACGCTTACCTCCAGACCCAACTTTTCCACCAATAGGGGAATAAAGCGCCCCAGATTGAGTTGGTCGTAAACCATGAGTACCTTAAAGCGTGAATCCGCGATTAGTTCAAGGTCCAGGCCGTCGGTTACAGCTCTTATATAACCTTCCGCTAGCCCCGGCACAAATTCCCCATTAATAACTTGCTTGCCGTTTACACGTTGAAAATCCTCCCTCGAAAGAAGATTTTCCATTTTTCTTTCGGTGGCCTTAGATATATTTCCCCCAAGCTTGTCCGTAAATACTACAGTTAATTTTTCAATATCGTCCGATGATACCTTAACATGTACCCCACCCATGCAAGCCAATTTTTTGACACCAAACCTGTTCATGGAGGTTACACCCCTCCCCAGATCCATTACTTGGCAACCCACGGACTGCAATCCGGACAATGCGGCGTCTTTTAACATAACTGAAACAGGGTAGCTGTCACAACTCAAGGCTATTTTACTCCCCCGTCCTGCCAAGCTGCCGTAAACCGCACCGACTTTTGCCACGAATTCAGGTGTCAGCTCCACATTGGCCGTCCCCGTGATGCCCTCTGGGCCGAACAAATTTCTAGAACTACAGCTTCCCCAGACAATGCTTTCGTTTACTTTTTCGTCAATTTCTATTGTTT
>CAZKPV010000215.1:0-1941 GCA_964554735.1 uncultured Clostridia bacterium | reverse complement strand
TCTCGGTCCAATTGGCTCCAAGCGGACTACAAAAGCTTTTCGGTTTTACGGTCTGATAGCAGTACGGTTCTCAAAAGATACCGCCTGCGCAAGTATTTTACCACATGATAACTGCCTAAAACAACGGATATCGGCAGATTTTACAAACTGTTAACGGATTATAAAATCCGGCTTGTCCAGATTGGCAAGATCTAAAAGGGGGTCTTTCTTGTAGGCCAAAAATCCGTTTTCATTACCATTGAGGCCTAACACTTTGGCACCTGTCACAGTCGCCGCACAGATGATGTCGGCGACCTCCACCCCGGCCTCCTGAAATAGCAGTAACTCCTCTATGTATGACCTCCCGAATTCCGTACCGGGAGCACCGGAATCAGTGCCAATGGCCACCTTAACCCCTTTTTCCACCGCCCGGCAAACCATCTCTTGCTGCCGCCTGTATGTGTTTTCTATGACGGTTAGCTCCCTATCCGTAAAGTATCCTTTCATTTTCACGGCCGTATTGGCCACCGGCACAATTGTAGGCACCCAATAGCTACCCCTCTCGGCCATCAGATCTAGACAGTCCCCATCCAAAAAATAGCCGTGCTCAACGGAACGGACACCCGCTAAAACCGCCGCCTTGACCCCTTGGGCGGAATTTACATGGGCCATGACATGAAGCCCGTAACCGCGAGCCTCCCGGACAATAAAAGACAAATCCTCTGGGGAAAACTGCATAGGCCCAACAGCGCCATATTGGCAAAAACTCACTAGCCCGGAGGCTAGTATTTTTATCTGACTTGCAGCGTGGGCAGCCATTTGGGCCACCATCTTTGCCAAATCATCTTTGCTTTTTAAACCCGGCCCCAAAAACGATCCGTACATTCCTTTGCGCCGAAGGGCACAGCCTGTTGCCACAATGTACGGTCCTACGGGCCCCTCGGAGCACCCACCATTATTAACCATGCCCAGGGTGAGGCAATCCCTGTCACCGCCATCGCGTACCGCCAGGACACCCCCTTTAAGCAGTTGGTGCAGATGATTCCCCTGATTTTCCGGGGAGTCTTTGCCCCTGCCGCCGGACAATGCCAAATGCACATGACAATCCACTAACCCGGGCAAAACATAATGATCCTTCAAATCAATAATTTCCGCGTCTTCCCAATCATACAAATCGAAAAGATGCCGGGAGTATTTTCCCCCAACAAATAGTTTATGTGTCCTGTTCCCGTTTATAAAGATTGTGGTATCTTTGACGAACCCACTACCCGCGTCAAAAAACTTGCCGGCAGTTAGAATATACTTCCTTTTACGATCCAGCCTGATGCGGTTCACGATTAATCATCCACTTTGTTTATCTTTTGCTTTTCCGCCAAAGATAGCGCCAGCTCCTTGGCCTTGTTTCCGTTGGGAAGAATCAAATCGGGGTTTATGTCAGCGAGGGGGGCAACAACAAAAGCCCTCTCACAAATCCTAGGATGGGGAACTGTTAGGATGTCATCATCAATTTTTTCATCACCATATAACAGAAGATCCAGGTCTATAACCCTTGGCCCCCAATGTATCTTCCGCACCCGGCCCAACTCATTTTCAATAATCTGAAGTGCCGCCAAAAGTGCATGGGGTGCCAAGGTAGTTTTGATCTCAGCAACGGTATTTAAAAACCAATCCTGCTCCGTATAGCCGATGGGTTCCGTACGATAATAGCCGGCCAGCTGCCGCAATTCTATTCCCGGAGTTTCAGCCAGTAATTTAAGTGCCTGTTCCATGTATCTTTTCTTATCTCCCAGATTGCTTCCCAACCCTATATAGGCCGTGATCCCCGGCAACAAAATCCCCCCCATCCCCAAACCTAATCCTTTCCCCTTACCACCCGCACTGCCACACAATCCAGAATGCCCGGTATGGGGGGATGGAGCTTTTTAACCGTGACTGTTACCCCCTCCGTTGGAAACTTTTGCA
>CAZKPV010000214.1:1013-1975 GCA_964554735.1 uncultured Clostridia bacterium | reverse complement strand
TCCATTGATAACCCATGCCGTAAATCGTCTTGATATAGGGCGTTCCGCCGTCCGCTTCAATCTTGCTGCGAATCCGGCTGATTAAAGTTGTCAGGGTGTGTTCGTCTACAAAGCGCTCGTCTACATCCCACAGCTTTTCCAAAAGCTGCTGACGGGTCAACACCTGCTTCGGATTTTTGCGGAACAGATTCAGCATTTTATATTCCATTGGGGATAAGGTCAGGACCTTTCCGTCCAGGGCTGCGGTCTGCTCGGAGAAGTCCAGAAACAACCGCCCGTCATCATAAATATCCTTTGCGGGCTTATGGTGTTCCAGCATGGCGAACATGGCCTTGATTTTCCGCTGCAAGGCCCCAATCACAAAGGGCTTTGTGATATAGTCCACCGCACCTACCTCATAACCCCGTATCTGGTCGCTCTCCTGATCATTGGCAGTCAGGAAAATCACAATGGTGTCCGGGTGTTCCGGTTTAATCAACCGGCACAGGTCGTAACCGTTGCCGTCCGGAAGGTTGATGTCCAAGAGGACTAAATGAAATTCCCGCGTTTGCAAAGCCACCGCCGCTGTTCTGGCGTTCAGGGCGGAGGTTACTTCGTAACCGTCCGCGGTCAGGTTATAGGCTAACATCTTATTCAAAAAACTGTCGTCCTCGACAATTAAAATCTGCTTCATGTAATCACTTCCTTTGCTTTTGCAGATAGTATAACAGGCAAATGTCCGCGAAATGTTACAGCGGAACATTTTTATTTTCTTTTTCTATGTTAACTCTACAAATCCTTTATTTCAAATCCTGTTTTCCTTAAACAGCAAAAAAATACTTTTGCCAAAAGATATTTTACGATTTCGCAAAACGCCTACTTTCGTTAAATTGTGTGTTTAAAATCGTTATCGCCCCTCTCATAGCTATCTCAAATTCGCACAAAAAAAGAGGCTCACCAGTCAGCCTGATGAACCCCTCTAC
>CAZKPV010000214.1:0-1003 GCA_964554735.1 uncultured Clostridia bacterium | reverse complement strand
AACCTTTTGATTTTAAGCCATTTTTTAATTGTTTTGCCTAATAATATCCAACTTAAAAAGTTATTTATTATTAATAGCTGCCTGTGCGGCTTATAGATGTAATATTGCTTTCTTTGAATTATTTACGAATAGAGGGTTATCTTATTTTCATATAAAAATGCTTTTGCCAAAAAGTATTGTACCATTTGGCAAAAGCATACATTTTCGCATAACTCGATTTTACAACCTTACAGCATAACCCCATCCCCATACCAGGAAGGATTTACATTTCAAATCTTATAAAAACACACCATCATATTCAATCAAAAGTGTCAAAAAGAACTGAAGAACCACCTTTATTTAACTTGCTGGAAATGGTTATAGCAGGGCATATTTCAACTATTTATCGAAACCCCATCCCACTGTTTTCTCCCTTTTTTTCGGGCATTTAAGGCACTTTATTTCGCCAAATTTTTCATTTTCATTTTACAATATATAGTAGTTTTTATGTTAATTTTTATACTTTTCATACAACATTTTGTGTCAGCAAGCAGACAGTCTCCACATGAGCGGTGCGGCAGAAAAGATCGACAGCAACTACTTTTTCGGCGTGGTATCCTTGAAGGGAAAAGCGTTTCAGATCGCGCGCCAGAGTAGCGGGGTCACAGGATACATATACCACCCGCTTAGGGGCCATTGTGCAGATGGTATCAATGACAGTTTGAGAAAGGCCTTTGCGGGGCGGGTCAACGGAGACGACATCTGGATGGATTCCGCGGCGTACCAATTCAGCAGCAGCAGCTCCTGCATCGGCGCAAAGGAATTCAGCGTTGGAACAACCGTTGCGCCGGGCGTTTTCCCGGGCGTCTGCAACGGCGGGCGGGACGATTTCCGCTCCGAATACCTGCTTTGCCTGTTTGGCCATTACCAGACTGATGGTGCCTGTGCCGCAGTAGAGATCCAGGACCGTTTCTGTTCCCGTCAGGCCGGCAAAATCCAGAGCAAAGTTGTACAGTACTTCCGC
>CAZKPV010000213.1:0-2085 GCA_964554735.1 uncultured Clostridia bacterium | reverse complement strand
TGGGTCGATTAAGGAAATACCCGGGGTGCGTAAATATGTTTCCGTGGATGGCGGCATGGGTGACAATCCGAGACCGGCCTTGTACCAATCCAGATATGAGGCCTGCCTGGCCAATAAGGCAGGGGAGGAACAAGTTGAGATTGTTTCGATCGCCGGGAAATGCTGTGAGTCGGGGGATATGCTAATCTGGGATATAGGGCTCCCCGAGGTGGAAAGCGGGGACATACTGGCCGTATCGTGCACAGGGGCCTACAATTATTCCATGTCTAGCAACTACAACCGCCTGCCACGGCCGGCAATGGTGCTTGTGGCGGACGGAAGCGGGGACATTATCGTGGAAAGGGAAACATACAGCGACCTGATCAAAAACGACCGTATTCCCAAAAGGCTGGCCCACAGGGACGGTTCCCCCGTCCCACTCCGGTTGGGTCAAAGCCGGGGTCAGGCTTGAATAAGTGAATAACTTTTTTGCTGACCCCGCTAGCTTTCCATTTTTCTAACGGAGTCGGCCGAAGATAACCTCAGAGATGTGTTTTACCTTTACCGATGAGCCTGTTTTTTTGGCCGTGTAACTCAAATTAAAGGCGCAAAATGGGCATGACGTTACCAGTTCCTCCATGGGGGCGGAATCCAAGACAGTTTTTCCGATGTCAAGGGAAAGCCCCCGGTAAAGTGATCTTATTCCTGCACCGGCACCGCAGCACAGGCTGTCCTCCTTGTTTTCCGGCATTTCCTGCAGATCTGTTCCGCTGTTTCTGAGTATCTCCCTTGGTATATCAAACAGCCCCTCTTTTCTTCCTAGGCGGCAAGGATCGTGGTAAATCAAAGAATCCTTGTTTTCCTTATTTATATCCAGTTTTCCCTGGGCGATCAAACCGGCCAGGTATTCCGTAATGTGCAAAACTTCAAAATCTGAAACTCCGAGAAGATCGGGATAATATCTTTTAAAGCAGCGGTAACAACCGGCGCAGGGTGTCACTATACGTTTAATGCCGAGCTTCCGGAAGTCATTTACCTTGGCCGAAAAGGCATCCTTGGCCTGATCATGTAAGCCGGCATCATAAAGGTAAACCCCGCAACAGCCTTCGCTGCTTAAAATGGTAAAATCCACGCCGGCTCTTTTTAACAGTAAAACGGAACACCTTGCTGCCTCCTTGACAATATACGAGGGTAGGCAGCCGGCATAAAGCAAAGTTTCCGATTGCACATCTAGGTTTTCCGTACATTCCTCCGGTAGCCAGCCAAGTCGATCCGCCGGATCCCCATTGACGGAGTTTCCTTTTTCCCGTATTGATTTCAGTATCGGTTTATGGGCATCCAAAGGTGCGGCCCCGATTTCGACCAGTTCGACCCGGCAAGCGGCCACAACCATTGAGCTGTCTATATCTTGCGGGCATACAACTTTACAGCGGGCACATTCCGGGCAGTTATACATGCTTTCGATGTGGATATCCTCAATGTTTTTCTGGTTGTGAATGTTTAAGGCCGCCTCCAAACGCATCATAGGGGAAAAATTTATGTTTTCTGTTGCGATGTAGGTGGGGCATACATCCAGGCAGGCTTCACATTTTTCACAGGAATTGATCACAGAAATCATATCACTCAATTTCAAAGACATATTTTCCTTCACCTCTTCACATTTCTTTGCATCTTTTTGCAGATCTTTGTATCTTTATTCTTCGGTTAATTTAGATCACCTGCCGAGGCGCGGCAAAATCAGACGGGTGCACGGAATTTAAAAATATATGGTATAATGTAGCATGCCAAGTTGGAGGTGCAATCGTTGGATTTAATTACAACCCACGTTAATACGGATTTGGATGGGCTGGCCGCTATGGTTGCCGCCCAGAAAATATATCCGGGTGCCCAAATGGTCTTTCCCGGGAAGATTTCTAGGGCCGTGGCGGAATTCATGGCCTTATATAAGGATACATTCCGGGTGAAAAAAGCCAAGGAAGTCGATTTGGCCAATGTCAAGCGTCTGATTTTAGTTGATTTTAAAAACCCGGGACGCAACGCCAACATGAGAACCATATTGAAAAATCCGGGAGTTGAAATACATATTTACGATCACCACCCCTGGGC
>CAZKPV010000212.1:0-2088 GCA_964554735.1 uncultured Clostridia bacterium | reverse complement strand
ACGTATTCCTTCCAAAGGCTTGGACATTTCTCTGACCTCCTGATCTGAAATATTGTTTTATGGTGTGCAAGATGGATTTCACGATTACTTATCTTACCTTAGTACTCCTCTATTCGACAAAATCCTCCAAAATGTGATAAAAACCTGTTAGCATCACAATTGCTTTACTTACCTTCCTGACAAACTGATTTTCAAATATATATCCTGTCCGGATCAACTTTGCTTCGTAGTATTTCAAGCATGTCTTTATCCGGTGGTTGGGATTCAACCGCCCTGGTCACATCAATTTCGAAACCGGTTTGCCCTATAACATCCTCAACAGTGACTCCCGGGTAATATTCGCTTAGATACATACGTTTGTCATCGCCAAACTTCATAATACCCAGGGTGCTTACCACCGCAACTGGGCCTTTATCCGAAGGTAAACCGTGCCTTTGGCGCCCTTTTGGGCCTCCTAGCCAACCCGGGCTCGTTACATAGTCGACTTTTTCAACAAACCTTCTTTTTTCATGGGCCATGATTATTATCGTATTTAAATATGAAGCAATACCATTTGCCCCGCCGCTTCCCGTAAACCTTGTTTTTGGAGAATGGTAATCCCCTATACAAGTAGAGTTTAGGTTACCATATGCATCTATTTGTGCCCCGCCCAGAAAACCTAGGTCTATCTTTTCGGCCATACGCATCAAAAAACCGCAATATTGGTAACGTGGTATCCAAGAGGAGGCATTGTAACCAAAACGCATATCTGATACACCGGCGGGCACCTCCTCCAATCTACTGTCAATGATGCCTGTTTCCGAAATAATCACGGAATTAGGCGCAGTGGTCAATTTAGCCAAGGTTGCGGCAGCCAGTGGAAGACCGGTACCAACAACACAAACCATTCCGTCCGCAATTTGCCTGCTAAAAGCAATGGCCATCATTTCTCTTTTCGACCAGGCTAGGTTACCTTTGTCACTAGGCATAGTTAGCTATCTCTCCTTGATAAGTTTTCTACATAATTTTTCCTGCCTACCTTAAGCCCGTCAAGTCGTTGCAGTCCAATCTTGTCAATATATTCCCTATGGTCATCCACCGTAAGGATATATTCATTAAGGAAATCCTTATATAACCCGTCATTCAAACAACATTTATCATACAAATACATATATTTCGGGTCGTAATCGTAATAATAAGCACACTGTGAGGGATGTGCACCATATGGTAGATTTACTAGGGCATCAGGGATCAAATTAGGGATTTGGTTACACCAGGGATCCTTTCTCAGTTCATCCTGTTCGACCAACTCCTCAAAACTGATTATTACGTGCTTTGCCGCCAGCGCGATATCATAATCAATAAACAGTGGGCCCTCAAGCCTTACAGTACCGTCAATGGCGGCCTTCTGGGCGTGTATTAGCGCTACATCGACCTTGGGAACCGGATAATAAACTATCTGTTCCTTCCTATCAAATGGGTTCTCACCAATTATCATTTTTGCATCCGGTAATTTGGGGTCGCTAAGATACTCCTCTGGTTTGATGCCCCATTTATTTTCTAAATCCGATCCTCGTAATAAATGGCGAATGGGGACAAACGGCAAACCCAATGCCGCCGCATGAAATCTTAGGGGCTGCACATCAAGGCTGTAATCTTCAAATCTTATCTTTGATTTCTCTATAGATTCTCTAAATTTCCGGCTAATTTTGCCGAATGCGGCATTTGCGGTATACGCGTTTACAATGGTTTTTACACAACCTGCACCAATTAATAGATCTGTTTCCCCACCCGCCCCGCTTGCTTCAATGTAAAGATCAGCCTTTTTTTGGCGGATTATTTCATGCACCAATGCGTAGGGCTTTCTGTTTAAAACGAATCCTCCTATTGCGACAGTGCAACCATCTTTAACAAATCTTTTAACGGCCTCTTTACAGGACATAAGTAGATCACTCAATTTTAGCCCTCCAAAACTTAATCAATATCATATTTTCAGGTGTGATAATCACATAATTGCAGCAATAAACGCCCCCGCGGCTACCGCCGTGCCGATAACACCGGCAACATTAGGCCCCATGGCGTGCATCAAGAGGTAATTTTGGGGGTTAG
>CAZKPV010000211.1:0-2098 GCA_964554735.1 uncultured Clostridia bacterium | reverse complement strand
CAAAAACTCATTAAGGGAAAATTACTCCTAAATTCCTTTGGAGCCTGCTGAAAAGGTTCTATGCAAAAACAGGAAAGGAGTGTTTGCAAAAAACACCCCAAACGAAGATTATACCCCTAACAGTGCGAAAGACTACAAGCCGCAAATATCCGTATACTATCGTACTATGCCCACCTCCACTTGGAAGGGGGGGTGAAACAGATGACCAGACGGTCTATTAAGAAACAGCGCAAACTTTTGAAATTAAGGCGTATCCCCCACCCTTACCAGAAGATACCCTACAAAAACAAGGAGCAATATTTAACAGATCCCCTACAAGCGGAGATTGAAGCCGGCAAACAAACAGGACAAAGAACCTGATTAAAAGGGCGGGCTTTCCGGTGCAGAAGGTGCTAGAGGATTTTGATTGGGAGCCGGTTACCCATCCCGAATCAACTACTATTACTGATCTGTCGGATTTATCCTTTTTAAAAGGATAAGAGAATGTATTATACTTGAGTGCTGTCAGTGCCTAACTTTTGTCAATGCGCTACTGGAAAACCATCGATAAGGGAGTTTGGCCAAGCCTTTGGAACGCCTAAAGAAGGCCATCTCATAATTATTGACGAACTAGGTTTTGTCCCCCTCCACTTAAACGGCGCGGAATTGTTGTTTAATATCTTTGTCCAGGTATATGAACACCAAAACCTGATTGTTACCTCCAACCTCCAGTTTGGCCAGTAGAACAGTGTCCTGGGAGATGATCGCCTAACCACTACTCTTGTTGACCGACTGGTTCACCATGCTCATATTTCGGCCTTTGATGGACCGAGTTATCAGCTACAGCAAGCATTATCAACAATCCCTAATTGTTCTAATTCACCTGATGTAAAAGCAGGAGAAAGGGAACGTAGAGGAAACAAATGTTCGCCTCCCCTTAGTGGGGTAGGAACCCAGGAGGGACACACCATTGGTTAAGTCCCGCACCCAACATTCGGAGTGTAATGACTGCCAACCTATGTATTTTATCACTGCCACACCATGTACTTTCCCATTGCCAAACACAAAATGGCTCTTGGTCTACTCTTGGTCTAATTGTGGAATCTATTATATAGGAAAGGGGAATTGCATGAAAGAGTTAGATGCTACGGACCGGGAAATTATTAATTTACTAATAAACAATTCCCGCCTATCGATGGCTGAAATAGGCAGGAGAGTTCATCTATCCAGGGTTGCAATTCGTTCAAGGGTTAATCGCCTTGTTAAGGAAAATATTATACAGGATTTTACCGCTATTGTTGATAGCAATGCCCTGGGTTATAGCATACACGCTTTTTTTGAAGTGGAGGTGGAACCAAAACAACTGGAAAACGTGGCTGAGGAACTTTCAAAAAATAGCAATGTAACAGTTGTATACCAAATGACAGGCTCTACAACATTGCACGTGCACGCATTCCTAAGAGATACTGAAGATCTATCTTTATTTTTGCATAAGCATGTTTACACAATTTCCGGTGTTACAAGAGTGTCTTCAAATCTGTTACTTCGGAGGTTTAAGTCTATGCTTTCAATAAGATAAGGCCCCGTCCTCGATATCCAAAATTCGGGGAGAAAATACCTTGGATGGAACGTTCGGGAAATCCAGTAGTATAGTATATGTCTACAAATGACTATGTTATATTTTTAATGACCCCGTGGCAGCACCCGGTAATTTTATCCTTCTCTTCATCCAATAGCAAAGTATACAGAAAATATACTATTGGTAATCTTCTATAACATAGGCCATCCTTTGTTTTGCAGACCTTTTTAATAACCATTAGCTTTCACCGGATTCTCCAAACCCCCGGAAAAGTTTATAGCTGAATTTTTTCCAAATTTGACTTATGGCGACTATGCCAAAACATCCTCCGGCCAATTTGATGGCCCCAGCATGGAACAATTTTTGCTCATGAAGGAAACCCTAACCGGTAGCGATGTAAAACTAAAGGTAGCCGGGGTCAAATTCCCGCGACCCCAAAACGCCTATGCTTTTCTTCTGGCCGGTGCCGATAGGATTGGAACCCGGGCCGCCCCGCAAATTGTAGATGCCCTGGAACAAATGCGAAAAATAGGCCTGGTA
>CAZKPV010000210.1:255-2222 GCA_964554735.1 uncultured Clostridia bacterium | reverse complement strand
AATCCTCAACCCCTCCGGTGCTTGGGTGATTGGTTGAATATTGTCCAGTTTTTTGGAGAGTTCATTTACATTGTTTGAAATGGTCGTTATCTGCTTCCTAAAGGCTTGCAAATCGGCAATCCTTTTTTCCGCACTGCTGACCATCCAAGGTGCGGACTCCAAAATCCCCT
Organism: uncultured Clostridia bacterium; assembly: GCA_964554735.1. Classification (GTDB taxonomy): domain Bacteria; phylum Bacillota; class Desulfotomaculia; order Desulfotomaculales; family CAZKPV01; genus CAZKPV01. The sequence continues at coordinate 2,052 of CAZKPV010000210.1, read as the reverse complement.
TGAATTGGGGGGCATAGAATTTTTGGACATTGTAGGTCTGAAATACCGTCAGGGTTAAGATCGTAAACAAAAGGGCTGTTCCCACCGCACCACACAAGAGCTCCCTGGATAGCTTCTTATTAACCAGAAATACACCGAACAAGCCACCAGTTGCGGCTAAAATAATCATCTTTGTGGCAATGTGTTTTGCGGCCCCGTGAATATTTGGCAGTATTTCCGATTCAAGTTGTTTTTTGTCAGGGGGGCTATCCAGCAGTTTTTTGACTGTTTTTAAATCAATATTGTTTAAGGTAACGGTGATTTCCAATGGCAATGGGTGGGTGTCAGCCTTGATAAAACCCATTGGGGGTATTACGATACGTGTGCAACCTGATTTCATGGCCTTTGCGCGGACATTGAACTGAAAACCTTTAAACTGGGTGTCTATACTGCAAAATATGTTGATAAACATGATTGCACCCGCCAAGGCGGCCAGTGTGATTATGGATATTCTTTTGATTGGGGGAAGTTTATTAAGCATGCCTGTCTGCCTTTAATTTGAGAATTTTATTTCTTTTGGTATAATCTATTATGAAATTCGATTAAATTGGGATTTGTCCTACTGGTGTATTATGGAAGGGGCATGGGAAGGAGGGTGAAATGGGGGCAGATAAGTTGAGTTACGGTAATTTACCCAGGGTGGATATATATACCGACGGTGCCTGTAGCGGGAACCCGGGGCCAGGTGGCTACGGGGTGGTCTTGCTATATGATGGTATAGAAAAGGAGCTATCAGGGACGCGTTTGGATACTACCAACAATCGCATGGAAATGCTTGCGGCCATAAAGGGCCTGGAGGCCCTGAAAAAGCCTTGCGAAGTTGTCCTTTACAGTGACAGTCGCTATTTAGTGGATGCCATCAACAAGGGTTGGGTTGATAAATGGCGGAGTAACAACTGGATGCGGGCAAAAAACAAGGAAGCTAAAAATATAGATCTTTGGAAACGTTTGCTTCATGCCGCCGACCGGCACCGGATAAAATGGGTGTGGGTACGCGGGCACAGTGACAATGAATACAACAATAGGTGTGATAAACTGGCTACGGACGCCATCAAAAAAAGGATGGGATCTAAAAAATGAGCTGCCGCTTGTTCCTTGTACGACATGGTGAAACGGATTGGAATGTTGACTTTAGATTTCAAGGGCAAAGTGATATTGAACTGACAGATGTGGGTAAGACTCAGGCAAGAAAACTGGGCTTGAGCCTTGCCGATGAAAAAATATCGGCGATATACAGCAGCGACCTTTCCAGGGCTGTCAAAACGGCAAAGATTATAGCTGTCCACCACGAGTTAAACATAAAAAAAATACCGGAACTTCGCGAAATAAACTTTGGTATATGGGAAGGTCTAACCTATGACGAGATAAACAAAAGTTACAGTGATTTATACAAAGAATGGCGTGAAAACACCACGGACGTAAAGATACCAAAAGGGGAATCCCTATCCGAGGTAGCCGAACGCAGTGTGAGAGCCATCCACCAACTAGTTGATCAACATAAGGATGAAAGTATAGTGGTGGTGACCCATGGCGGTGTCATTCGCTGTATAGTTTCAAGCGTATTGCGTATGGATTTGAACCATTTTTGGCGGTTGCGCCTAGATAATACTTCGGTTAGCGTTCTAGATTTTTTGGATGGAGGGCGTGAAATCGTTACCCAGCTAAATAATTGCTCTCATTTAGATTGCAAATGGCCCACTTCATAACTTTATACTGATATACTCTAGTAAAATTATTGATTTTAATGTATAATATTAC
>CAZKPV010000210.1:0-245 GCA_964554735.1 uncultured Clostridia bacterium | reverse complement strand
TAGGAGAAGCGGGGGAACCATTATTTTGGGGTGAATCCACACGGGCAGCATCGGTGTGGTAGGGTTACCTTTCAATCCGAACCCGTCAGCTAACTTCGCAAGCGTTGAAAGGGAGGAATATTGGTATACATGGAATAGCCTATAGTATGGTTTATTAATTCTCCCCAGGGCGTAGTTTTTAGGGGAGTTTTTATTTTGCAAATTTATAGAGAGGTTGTGATATAGATGGGAATCCCTATCGATGT
>CAZKPV010000209.1:0-2260 GCA_964554735.1 uncultured Clostridia bacterium | reverse complement strand
ATATATGTCAAAAACAAACTATAAGATCAAGTAAATGGGGGTTGTATTTAATAAATGGCAACTAATAAGGCTTTAGTGCTTGAAATGGATTTAGGTGGCCGCACCCTTTCCCTGGAAACCGGTAGGATTGCAAAACAGGCCAATGGCGCTGTTTTTGTCCGTTACGGGGAAACTGTTGTGCTGGTTACCGCCACTTGTTCCAAGGAACCTAGAGAAGGCATAGATTTTTTCCCTTTAACTGTGGACTATGAGGAAAAGCTGTATGCCGCAGGTAAAATACCCGGAGGATTTATAAAGAGGGAGGGCAGGCCTAGCGAGAAGGCAATCCTGTCCGCCCGTTTGTTGGATAGGCCGATCAGGCCTCTATTCCCCGATCAAATGCGTAATGACGTGCAGATTGTGGCAACCGTTATGTCCGTGGACCAAGACAACGTTCCCGAGATTGTAGCCATGATAGGCGCCTCCGCGGCACTGACCATTTCCGATATACCCTTTGAAGGTCCTATTGGTGGTGTAATAGTTGGCCGCACCAACGGTAAATTTATTATAAACCCGACTGTTGAGGGTTCGGAAAACAGCGATCTAAGACTGGTTGTTGCGGGGACCGGGGATGCCGTAATGATGGTCGAGGCCAATGCCAGCGAGATCAAGGAAGACGATGTTATCGAGGCTATAAATTTCGGCCATAAAGTTGTTTGTGAGATTGTAGAATTTATCAACCGCTTTCGTAAAGAAGCCGAGGGGCGTGGTTTGGCCAAACCCAAAATACAATTTCCGGTGGAGGATGACCTGGATTTAATTGAGAAAGTAAAGGCCAAGGGATTTGACCCTATCAGTGAAGCAATGCACCATTGCGCCAGGAAGGGGCTAAACAAAAAAGAAAGGGAAGAATATCTGGAAGAGATAGAAAAAGATTTAGCGCGGGAATTTTTGGAGGCCTATCCCGAGCAGGAAAGAAGTATTGCCAAGGCCTTTGATGAGATAGAAAAAGAAATATTACGGAAAATGGTAGTCGAGGAATCCCTAAGAATAGATGGCCGGGCACCGGATGAAGTCAGGCAAATCGGCGTTGATGTCGGGGTTTTACCGCGTTCACATGGATCCGGATTATTTACCCGAGGCCAGACCCAGGTATTGTCCGTTGTTACCCTAGGTGCGGTCAGTGATGAGCAAATTTTGGACGGCCTTGGCCTGGAGGATTCCAAAAGATTTATGCACCATTACAATTTCCCCCCCTTCAGTGTAGGGGAAACACGCCCAATGCGCGGGCCGGGTAGGCGGGAGATCGGGCACGGGGCACTGGCCGAAAGGGCACTGGAGTCTGTTTTACCGGAGGAAGCGGACTTTCCGTATACGATCAGGATAGTTTCGGAGGTTTTGGAATCCAACGGTTCGAGCTCCATGGCTAGCGTTTGTGGCAGTACACTTGCGCTGATGGATGCCGGGGTCCCCATAGAAAAACCAATTGCCGGTGTTGCAATGGGGCTAATCAAGGAAGACGACAATATAGCAATTTTGACCGACATACAGGGGATAGAGGACTTTAACGGCGACATGGATTTCAAGGTGGCGGGCACCAAGGACGGTATCACCTCATTGCAGATGGACATTAAAATAAAGGGTGTAACATCGGAAGTATTAAAAGAGGCACTAGACAAGGCCTATACCGGCCGGATGTTCATTCTTGAGAAGATGCTAAATGTAATCAGTGAACCACGTAAAGATTTATCAAAATATGCACCGCGGATCATACACACAGTTATTGATCCTGATAAGATCAGGGATGTAATTGGGCCCGGTGGGAAGGTCATTCGAAAAATCATTGAAGAAACCGGTGCGGAAATAGATATCGAGGATGACGGAAGGGTATTTATTGCGGCGGTTGACCAGGATGCCGGTCGCAAGGCATTTGACTTTATAGAAAGTCTGACAAAGGACGTTGAGGTAGGCAAGATATATATGGGCCGGGTAACCAAGGTAATGGATTTTGGCGCCTTTGTAGAGGTCATCCCGGGGGTTCTTGGTTTGCCCGGCAAGGAAGGTTTGGTCCATATTTCACAGCTCGCCCACTACCGGGTAAACAAGGTGGAAGATGTCGTAAAAGAAGGGGATCAGGTTATGGTTAAGGCTGTTGGCTACGACAGTCAGGGAAGGCTTAAACTTTCCAAGAAGGAAGCCATGCCCCGTGACAAGCAACCCAGAGAAGACGGGGATCGCGGCAAGAGAGGTTTTAAGCCCCGCCACAAAAGGAAGTAGGACG
>CAZKPV010000208.1:0-2284 GCA_964554735.1 uncultured Clostridia bacterium | reverse complement strand
CTGTTTGCCCACGCCGTTCATCGTTCAAGCACAAGGCGGGCAAAGCCATTTATAAAGGTAAATTGTTCCGCTATACCGGAAAATCTACTGGAAAGCGAATTTTTTGGGTATTCCCCGGGTGCGTTTACGGGAGCAAAAAGAAGCGGTAAGGCCGGACGTTTTCAATTGGCCAACGGGGGGACCTTGTTCTTGGATGAAATAGGTGATATGCCCCTTTCTTTACAGGTAAAGCTACTGCGGGTGCTCCAGGATCGTTCCTTTGAGAGGATAGGTGGTACCTCAACCATTCATGTGGACGTCAGGATAATAGCCGCAACCAATCAAAACCTAGAAGAAAAGGTTCGTGAAGGTTCCTTTAGGGCGGACCTGTACTATCGCTTAAATGTTATACAATTAAATATTCCCCCCCTAAGGGACAGGCCGGAGGATATCTTGCCCCTCGCCAATGCCTTTATTAGAAAATACAACCGGATTATGGGAATAAATGTAGAGAAAATAGACGGTGAGGCCCTAGGTTGCCTGTTAAAATACGACTGGCCGGGCAATGCCCGTGAATTGGAAAATGTTATTGAAAGGGCAATGAATTTTACCTCCCGGGGGCTGATCGATAAAACCCACTTACCCCAGTATCTTTTGCAAAACGGACGGGACCGGGTCCATCTCCCTGTAAACGGCGGCCAGGAAGACCTTATGTATCAACAGGATAACCAGGATAAGCCCTACCGGAATTACATCCAGGATGCGGAAAGGAGGGTTATCATAACAGCCCTACAGGCGGCCGGTGGTAACAAGACAAAGGCTGCCGAGATACTTGGCCTGAGTCGCTCCTGGCTATATGAGAAAATGACAAGATTGGGTATCTCTTAGGGTCCTTTTACAGGCCCAAGTGTAAACTATAAAAGACATGCTGTAAGGTAAAAAGGACAGTCACGGATTGTCGGGAGCAAAAGCTACTGGGGATCATGCCCGTGCGGGTGAGCATACCGCGATACAATAATAATTTTCAGAAATTAGTGAAGATTTAAAAGAGTGGAATGATAATTGCAATGATAAGTGATCATAACATTATAAAAAAGGGTGGTGTTGTTTGTTATGATGGAGTATCCCCTAACATTAAAATCAGTTTTGGAGAGGAATAAAATTCTCTTTCCCAACAAAGAAGTTTTTTCAAGGACTTTATCGAAGGATCATCGCTACACTTACAAGGACTATCACGGGCGCATAAACCAATTGGCTAATGCTCTCGAGGGGCTAGGGTTGGCAAAAGGTGATAAGATTGGAACCTTTGCCTGGAATAATCACCGGCATTTGGAGATTTATTTTGCAGTTCCTTGTGCGGGTATAATTATGCATACCATAAATCTGAGGTTGCCCCGTGAACACCTAACTTATGTCATTAACCACGCGGAGGACAAAGTAATTTTTATAGATGAGGATTTGGTTCCTTTAATTGAAAACATCAGAGATGATCTGACTACAGTCGAGCAATATGTGATTATGACAGATGAAGATTCGCTACCGGCGACAAAGTTGTCCCCGGCCATTTCCTACGAGGAGTTATTGGCTAAATATCCCCCTAAATACGATTTCCCCGATCTGGACGAATGGACAACCGCCGCCATGTGTTATACCACGGCGACCACAGGTAACCCTAAGGGTGTTGAGTACAGTCATCGGGGTTTGTTTTTACATAGTATGGCGGCCTGTTTGGTTGATACCCTTGCCTTTACCGAGCGGGATGTAATCATGCCGGTGGTGCCGATGTTTCATGCCAATGCCTGGAGTATACCCTATGCGGCGGTTTGGATGGGATCCAAGCTGGTCTTGCCGGGAAGAAGGCTTGATCCAGCGAGCCTGTGTGAGTTGGTGGAGCAGGAGCAGGTAACTGCTACAGCCGGTGTTCCGACCATTTGGGCCGGGGTAAACCTACTTTTAGAAGGTGGAGCCAAGTATAACTTAAAGAGCCTGAGGGCGATGATCAGTGGGGGATCTCCAATTTCACCTGCCTTAATTGAGAATTTAGACAAGCATGGTATTCCCGTATTGCATGCCTACGGAATGACCGAAACAACACCCCTGGCCTTAGCTAATGTGCTAAAAAGCAACTTGGATTACCTATCAGATAGTGAGAAATTTGAACTGGCAGGCAAGCAGGGAATGATTGTTCCGGGGCTGGAAATGAAGGTTGTGAAGGAAGATGGTGGGGATGTTGCCTGGGATGGCAAAGAGATGGGCGAGCTTTTGGTTAGGGGTCCTTGGGTGGCCAAGGAATATTACAAGGAAC
>CAZKPV010000207.1:0-2441 GCA_964554735.1 uncultured Clostridia bacterium | reverse complement strand
GTCTGCACTTCCACCTGCACTTGGTCCAGGCGTAATCCTTGTTGAAAAGCCGTCTGACGCAATTCCGCAACCATTGACTGCAGCACCCGGGCCGCAGCATTGTTTTCCACCAACAAATGTAAGGATAAATCGTTACCCGTCATCAGGGCTTTTATTTTTAGATTTCCTAAGCTTTCGGGACGCAGTTGCAACTGCAACTCCTGCTGGTTTCCTAATCTGGCCAAACGGGCTGACTCTAAAACACTGTTTACCACCGTCGGCAAATTACTTATAAAGGGGCCGCCGGTCGGGCGTTCAATTCCGTTAAATACATTATTGAAATGAACCTGGCTGCCGACAGAACTGCCATTACCGGCATCGGCACCCATCCCTTTTTGCCCTAAGCCTTCGCCTACAGCCGTCCCAACTGCCGTTTTAGACTCCATGCCACTTGGTTTGCCCTCCAAGGTAGCCTGTTTACCCTCCGGGGCAGCCTCCGCCAGCCGGCCGGCAAGATTTCCTGATTCCTCCCTGAAGGGAACAGAAATCCCCTGGGCCTCTACCTCCGGCATCTCCGTTCCTTCGATCCCCATGACAATTTTGGCTGATTGCCCACCGTCGCCAGTATTTTTCAAGGCAACCCCAATAGTTTCTGTTTTTGATTTTAGCTCCGGATTTGCTCCATCTTTAGTTGTTTCCAATAGAAATTCCATTTCCGGGTTAAGGTTTCCCGGCTCGTCCCCTATCTTCCCCGAAAATAGGTGCGGAAAAATCCTTTCATCGCCGGTTTTACCGCCCTTGGGGAATGCCGGCAACAACTCTGAAAACATAAGAGCCTCATCTGCCGATATTTCCGCCGCCAACCCCAACTGCCGCCAGGCAGCAATTAAAGCCCGGCCATTGCTTGGGATATTGCCCCCTGCTTGTTGGGGAACACCTTTCTCCCTGCCGGCCCTGCTTACTGCCCCCGTTCGGAAACTGTCGGCATTTTGAAATTCCTTCCGGTCCCCATTGGATTCGCCTTTTGTTTTTTCCCCGGCCTCCCCGGGAAACGATTGTTTAGACTTTACAGATTGGCTTTCTTCAACCCCTCCCTGACGGGCTGCAGTTTCACCATAGGTTTTGCGTTCATCGTTTATAGCCGCCTTCGCCCGCCTCCGGTCGGCATCGATTGCAACCTTATCATCGCTTCTAGTCGAAGTATTTGCCATTTGGGCCTGAAATGGCTGCTGCTGCAACATGGGAGCAAAAAAAGTGTTAAAGGCATCGGCCGCCGTCCGGGTTCTTTTTTCCAAACTGCCGGGCGGCTTTAAAGACAGGAAATTGGCCACTGATCCTACCGTCATCCTTTCACCTCCTTATAAAATATAATTGTAGGTCTTGATCTCACATCTGGATACGATTGCGGTGAAAACTATTCCCGGCTACTTCATCTAGCTGATTTTGTTCTTGGATAGCTCTTTTGTACCTGTAAGCAGATAAACGGTGTTCCCGCAGGCGATCGAATACCTTCCTTTCCTTCATAGCTGCTTGCACCCGATCCTTTTTTTTGTCTACCTCCTGCGCAACTTGCTGCAATTGTTCCTGTTGATGGGCAATTTGCTTGTCCAAAGCCTCCGTATAGGCCGCCTCCTGCAGTAATTCATTTACTTTTACCGCCCCTTCCACCGCCGGACTATTATCGCGGGCACTGCGGTAAGCCTGAAGGCTTTTTTCAACTTTCCGCTGACGATCGTAAGCCTCCCCCAACTGTAGCTTGAACTTTTTTTCCACAAACTTTTTATAGGACCTTACTTTTTCCAGTTTAAAATGAAAACCCAGTCCCCTCCCCCCTTTCACCTTTCACTTTTTATTTTTCATTTCCCCTACCGTCAAATATTCCACTCAGTTGAACCAAGGTATCGGCAAAACTATGATGCTCATCCTGCTCTTGGCGCAAAAAAGCCTTCATCGCTTCATAATATTTCAAGGCTTCATCCACCCGCGAGTTTGAACCGGATTGATAAGCGCCAATTTCAATTAGATCGGCGGCTTCCTGATAGGCGGCCAACAGCTCCCGCAAACGGCCGACCAACTGCTGTTGTTCCGGAGAAGTGATATGGGGCATCAAACGGCTGATACTTCCTAAAATATCGATAGCCGGAAAATGATTGCCGGCAGCAAGCTGCCGCGAAAGTACAATATGCCCATCCAGAAGTCCACGGACAGCATCGGCTACCGGTTCATTCATGTCATCCCCTTCCACCAACACCGTATAAAGACCGGTAATAGATCCGCTGGCGGCATTGCCAGCCCTTTCCACCAGTTTGGGCAGGGAAGCAAAAACTGAAGGTGTATAACCCCTGGTAGTAGGCGGTTCACCGATGGCCAGCCCCACTTCCCGCAAAGAATTGGCAAAACGGGACAAAGAATCCATCATCAACAGCACATTTTTCCCCTGATCGCGGAAATATTCGGCAATG
>CAZKPV010000206.1:0-2449 GCA_964554735.1 uncultured Clostridia bacterium | reverse complement strand
CATCTAGCCGCCAACCCTTAACCCCCGCCTTTAGCCAATGTTTGACAACACTCCCGTCCCCGCCGAATATAAATTCCCGGTAAGAGGGCACCATTTCATTAACGTTGGGCAAATCCTCAACACCCCACCAGGAGTCATATTTGTCGGGGTACTCCTCAAATCTGTACCAATCATAGTAGGGTGATTCCGGCGATTGAAAGGCCCCCAAATTTGAGTAGGTCCCCTTTTTGTTGAAATAAATACTGTCTGCGCCGGTATGGCTAAAAACCCCGTCAAGGATAATCTTGATTCCTCTCCTGTCTGCCTCCTGAACCAATCGGCGAAAGACCTCCTCGTCCCCAAACATGGGGTCAATGGTAAGATAGTCGCCGGTGTCGTACTTATGATTGCTCGGTGACTCGAAAATCGGATTAAGATAAAGAACACTGACACCCAGTTCCCGGAGATAGTCTAACTTGGCGATAATACCCGCCAGATTACCCCCAAAAAAAGTCCAGCGATCAATTTTCCCTTCTTTATCCCTAATATAGAAAGGGGCATCGTACCAATTAAGGTGCAGTAACCCTTTTTTCTTGCCCGTAAAGGAGGTGGGGGACAAGGACTCCGGCCCGGTGCAAAGCCCGGGATGGGGGTAAAAACGGTCTACAAATATCTGGTACATTACACCGTTTTTGTACCAGGCGGGTACCTTGCTTGGCCGATAAACTGTAATTTGGAAACCCGAAGGTTCATGGATTTCCAAGCGACCCTCGCCGCCAAGACTTTCCGTGTTGTTGCCATAATAAAAGAAGCGGCCATCCCTTGTAAAACGAAAATAGTACCAGACGGGGCAGGGGTTCTCGGGCACCCTGTAATTGACGGTAAATACCTGCCGACCGTCACCCCTTTCGCCTTCTACTTTTTCAAGTTTCATGGGTAAAAACCGCTCAGCCCTATTTTTCTCCCAAACCCTTAGCTCGCAGCTACTAACCGGAGTCGAACCGGTAAAAACAATCCTCAAAGTAATTGGCTCACGGCAAACAACCGCACCAAAGGGATTCCTGCAATAGGAATCATGAGTGTTGTGGTATGCTTCGATATTTCCCATTTAATCCCTTGCCACCCCCACCCTTAGCCTAAAAGGAATCAGTTATAATACTTTCATATAGTTTGAGGTACTTTTGAGCGGACCTGCCCCAGCTAAAATCCCTCCGGCGGGCATTGGCCTGTAGGTTCTTCCAGCTTGATCTATCTTCCCTAAAAACCGACAAGGCCCGGCGGATTGTAAACAGGAGTTCATGAGCATTGTAGTTGGAGAAACTAAAACCATCACCCTCACCAGTGTATTTGTTGTAGGGACGGACGCTGTCCTTTAACCCCCCCGTCTCCCTGACAAGGGGAACTGTACCATAACGCATGGCGATCATCTGGGCCAAGCCACACGGCTCAAAAAGGGAAGGCATTAATAGCAAATCAGCACCGGCGTAAATTTGCCGGGCCATGGCATCATCAAAAACCAGCCTGACGGCAACTTTGTGGGGATAACGGGATGCAAAATATGAGAACATCCTTTCATATTTCCTCTCCCCCACTCCCAAAACCACAAGTTGCAAATCATCCTGCAACAACTCCTCCAGGATGTGGGCAAGTAGGTCCAAACCCTTCTGATCAGTTAGGCGGGAGATTAGGGCCAGCATGGGAACCCCCTTTGTTACCGGCAAACGTAAGAGGGATTGCAATCTCTCCTTGTTTTCCTCTTTTCCGTCTAGGGAATCGCCGTAATTCACAAAAATATCGGGGTCTGTCTCGGTATTATAGCTCTCATAATCTATTCCATTCAAAATTCCGATGAGCTTCCTTTTCTTTTCCCTCAAAAACTTGTCCAGACCCTCCCCGTAAAAGGGGTCCTGAATTTCCCACGCATAGGTGGGGCTTACAGTGGTAATGCCATCGGCACTGAGCAGGCCACCCTTTAAATAGTTAATATCGCCACGAAAGTCTAAATCCCGTCTGGCCTGGGAGCCAGCATCTATTGATAGCAAATCCCACAGTGCCTTCCGGGGATAAATCCCCTGATGCTTAAGATTATGAATCGTAAGCAAGGTTTTCATGCCGAAGTAAAAAGGATCACTACCATAAAATTCCCTTAACATCAGCGGAATCAAGGCCGTATGCCAATCATTACAGTGCAGTATATCCGGTCGAAAATCCTTTAAATATATAAGGGTTTCTAATACGGCCCGACAAAAAAAGGCGTAACGTTCTCCATCGTCTTCATAGCCATATAATTTATCCCTTTTAAAATAATACTCATTATCTATAAAATAATAGCATACACCCCGGTAATCAAGTCTTTGGAGACCACAATATTTCCAGCGCCATCCGAGATTGATTTTGAAGTCGGTTACCGGTTTTATGTTTTTGGCAAATTTGTAAGGGAGAGAGCTATATCTGGGCATAACCACCCTTA
>CAZKPV010000205.1:1007-2454 GCA_964554735.1 uncultured Clostridia bacterium | reverse complement strand
CCCTTTCCGTGGAGTACAGCGAAATCTACACCAACTTGCAGACCGGGGTTATCAATGGCGCAATGACGGATCTACCGGCAATGCTTTCCGGCAAATTTGATGAAGTTGCAAAAAATATTGTTACAACAGGACCCGAAATCGGTGCATTAACTGCCACCGCACCGGTTGTGTATGTGATCAACAACAACAGTTTTGATAAGCTATCCGATGAAGATAAGGAAGCTGTTAGAAGGGTAAGCCAGGAAATGATAATCCGCGGTGCCGAGGCAATGGCGGAAGATATTGGCAAGGCCATAGCCGAAATGGAAAGCAGAGGCGTTACGATCAGACATCTTTCCCAAAAAGATACTGATACCTGGGCAGCAAATTGTCCTGACTGGTACGGCAATTTGGCTGAAGCACTAGATAAGGAAGGAATGCCGGGCGCCGAAATAGCGAATAGATATCAGGAGTTGGCAAACGAGTACATCAATGGCACATTGGAACTGTAATTAACTTTTTCCGGCTACAAAGTTGGTATTATGCCCCAACAACGACGGCTATGGTATAATTACACTAATGACACCCTATATGGTAAGTCACTTTGGAAAAGGTGGTTGGAATACGATGGTAAAAAACAACCGCGCATATTGGGAGGATATTATTGTAGGAGATAGCCGCGTTTCACCGGCAAGAACAGTTACCGAGGCGGATATAGTAAACTTTGCCTCACTGTCGGGGAGTTGGGATCCCGAGCATACAGATGCCCAGTTCGCCAAGGACTCACCTTTCGGGGAAAGAATAGCACACGGATTGCTCATTTTGGCGGTTGCGGAGGGGCTGAAGGCAAGGATTGTCTGGTACAATAATGATAATCTTAGAAACGAAACACTTATTGCATTCCTTGGGCTTAACAATTTAAGATACCTAAACCCCGTTAAAATTGGAGACACGATCAGATGCGAAGTAGAGATAGCCAGCAAGCGGGAAACAAGCAACCCCCAAAGGGGAATTGCGACCTTTGTCGATAGGGTTAAAAATCAAGATGATGTAGTTGTGGCGGAATGGGAAAGGGTATGTCTGTACAAGAAAAGGGATATTCCGCCCGTATAGTATAGTGCAGGGCCATGTGGTTCGCTACTCATGCGGGCCCTACTCTGAACGTGGTTCTGGGTACTTTTATACGGGCGAAGTATATCATAACCGGCGAGCGTGAATTCACGCCCGCCGATTTTTTGTGCAGGTAAATAGGGTTTTTTGTTGAATTCTTAAAGAAGTTATTATGGATAATTTATATATTCAAGGAAGGGGTTTTTTTTTGATGAACGTTCTGATTGTTAGCTGTGGGTCATACGCAACCGGAGGTTACGGCTGCCCGGGAACCTGGAAATGCATGAAGGCCGCCGCCTTTAATGAGGGGAAGTTTAGTGAATACAAGGAGCCGGTGAAGGTAGTAGGGTATTTACAA
>CAZKPV010000205.1:0-997 GCA_964554735.1 uncultured Clostridia bacterium | reverse complement strand
TGAATGCGTTGGCCGTCCGTTAATTGCAAACATAGGTTGTGTGAAGGCGAACGTTGATTTCGATGCCATCCACCTTTCGAGTTGTATGGTGAACCCTTGGCCGGGCTGCCCCTATATGGATATAGACGAGCTAGCCAAAAAGATTGAAGACAAGTTTGGTGTCCCCGTGGTCAAGGGCACACATAATTATGGCTAGGGTCAGGTGGCCGGGATAAGCGGCTTAGATGAACAGCTAAGATGGATAACTAAGATGAAAGGTATGGGATGGCAACTTACCTGGTGGCGGTAAACATTATTTCTTTCATAATGATGGGCTACGACAAGAAAATCGCATCGGTTGGTGGGGGAAGGATTCCCGAGCGAACGTTGCTCACCCTGGCTCTTGTAGGAGGAGCCCTTGGTATATATACGGGGATGAGGAAGTTTAGGCACAAGACCAGAAAAACCATTTTTTCGGCGGGTGTGCCCTTACTTGTTCTTCTGCAAGCCTTACTGTTATTTTATTTCGAGGAAATAACGGGTCTGTTTTAGCAAAGAATAGCCGGGGACTGGCTTGGGGCCTAACCGGGCAAACCGGGATTTCCCAGGATAGGTTTGGGTTGGTCTGGGATTCGCAAGGATTAGCCAGGATTAGCCGGTGGTAGCCAGGGGTGGGCCTGGATTGGCCGGGAGTGGCACGGATTTGTAGCCGGGAATGGCAAGATTTGGCCGGGCCGGGATTTTCCTTCCGGATCAGGATTTAAAAGGATCGGTGGGGGTTGGTCCGGGATTCGCAAGGATTAGCCAGGATTAGCAGGGGCTTTCCCGGTTATTTTTTGTTTTAAGGTATTTACATCTTATACAATCGTGTCTTTCCAATTTAAACCACAGTGGTGTGGGTGTAACTTACCGAACGCATTTTCAGGCCACCGGGATGAGCAAAATTTCAACTTTTGGTGAGATTTTTACCTCCAAACACTTTTATGTGCCCAAAAAAGAGCAAAATTTCAACTTTTGC
>CAZKPV010000204.1:656-2510 GCA_964554735.1 uncultured Clostridia bacterium | reverse complement strand
TGGAGATAATCCCAGTCAACTAAACCGAGGATCATGGCTACAATGGCACCCATAATGGCAATGTTGCCGAGGCCAATATGTTCACTCATGGTTATCCAGGCGGCAAGCACCAGGATAAAAATAGCCAGGGCCATCTTGCCCTTGGTGGTCATCGGACCGTCCTCCGCCATCTCCCGCTTAATTGTGTCTACTGCTTCCTTTAAATCCTTAACTTCAGGTTTAAAAACCCTTGTAAGCCAAAAGGTTACAATGGGAATCATCAGTATAGTGAATGGAATACACATCAGTATCCATTGGCCGTAGCTGACCGTTATGCCTAGGTCATTTAAAAATCCTATCATCAGGGCATTACGGGCCCCACCCGATGGTGACGCCACCCCTCCAATAACACAGCCATAGGCAATGGATAACATAAGCAACTTCCCCATTTTGGGGGCCTTGTCAATTCCGCCACTGAGTGACACAATACCTATACCTATCGGCAACATTATAGTTGCCGTTGCGTGCTCGGAAATGAAACCCGCACTAAACGCACAAAAAGTGATTACCCCCAAGGTTACACGGTAGACATTGGTGCCCGACAACCTGAGAATAAACAAGGCGATTTTATTGTGAATTTTATACTTCACCAAAATGGAGCCGATCATCAGGGCACCCATGATAAAACCAACCGCATCGTTCATAAAGGTCGCCGGCACATCCGTATACCTGTTTATACCCATTATAACCTGGTAAGATCCAATTATCAGGGCAACGGCCGGTAACGGAATAGCCTCCGTAAAAAAACAAGTTACTACCAGCACTAGAAGGGCAAGAGCATATTGGCCCTGAACCGACAGTCCTTCCGGAGTAGGGGCAAGACATAACAAAGCGGCTGCAAGAGCCCCTATAAAAAACCACTTGCGTTCAATCAATACATCCTTGCATACTTCGGCCAAGCCTTTAGCTTCGTTTGACTGCACCTGCACATTAGTTTTCATATACTTTCTGCCTCCTGTGAGGTGTTTTTTCTATTGCTCTGCATACAATGTTAAGTAAATTACGATTGTTATATGTTTAAATTAATTTAGTCTTGTCGGCTAAATAGTTAATGTATGTCCAGTTGTCTAAACGACCACCTCCGATTGCGAATGTGAATTAAAGAACGTATATATATAAAAAAATTTTATATCGTCTTTTATCACCCCTTTCCGCTAGCAGAACCGTTAATATTGTTAAATTTTCATTATTTTATTTGTCATATGATTTGTCACATAAGTAGTATAACATAAACAAGTTCGACTAGAAAAGGATATTTTAAATAAAGTGCACATTTTCACACTAAAAAACCCACGGCATTCAAATACCGCGGGTTTTTTCCCCCTTAAGAAGTAGGGCTTTTCATATCCACGCTGTTCCTGGCATATAGGAAATATAAATTATACAGTGCAACTAGCAGGCCCAAAATAATATTATTTGTCATTAGTGCTCCGGGACCCATTATGCCGAAAAAATTTGCTACTGCCAGCCAAATACCCACAACAACATGAATTATATGGAAAGTAGTCATTTCCCCACCTCCTTTTCCGGTTCCTACCGGAATCTTGTCTATAATTTAACCAATTATTTCAAACTGTATACATGTATGATTTCCACTATTTACCCTTGAATTCGAAACAGGTGTTCTGTATAATGAGGTGCAGGAACATATGATTGGGGGGAGCAGGATGGAAAAAGTAATTTTGTTAGCTGATATGAATTCCTTTTTTGCCAGTGTTCACCAGGCCTTAAACCCAAGTTTGTGCAATAAGCCGGTAGTGGTGGGTGGGAATCCGTCCACTAGACATGGAGTAGTCCTGGCCGCATCCTATGAAG
>CAZKPV010000204.1:0-646 GCA_964554735.1 uncultured Clostridia bacterium | reverse complement strand
TTATGGTATAAAAGCAGGTATAACGGTAGGTGAGGCAAACGTCCTTTGCCCCCACGCTACCTTCTTAAAACCTGTTTATTCATTTTACGTAAACTTTTCCACTCGCATCCTCAATATCATGCGTGATTTTACACCGCTTGTGGAACCCTTCAGTGTAGACGAGGCCTTTATGGATATTACGGGTAGCCAAAAAATATTCGGCACGCCCGTGGAAATAGCGAGGAAGTTAAAAGAAAGGATAAAAAATGAAATCGGGGTATTATGCAGTGTGGGTATCGGCCCCAACAAATTGTTGGCGAAAATGGCCGCCGACCTGCAAAAACCTGACGGCCTTACTGTTCTTGACCGGAGAGATGTTTCAGACAAAATGTGGCCACTTCCCGTAAGGAAGCTTTTTGGGGTGGGGCCGCGGTATGAATATCACCTGAGCCTGCTAGGGATCAAAACCATCGGTGACCTCGCCTCTTTTCCCCCGGACATACTTAAAAAACGGTTTGGCATAACCGGCCAGGTCCTGTGGCTCTGTGCCAACGGCATTGATTGCGGCCACGTGGACCCACATTCTTTAGACAGGGTCAAAAGTATCGGCCACCAGATAACCCTACCCCGGGACTACAGGAACCGTGAGGACGTAAAGGTAGTCATT
>CAZKPV010000203.1:0-2523 GCA_964554735.1 uncultured Clostridia bacterium | reverse complement strand
ACCGAGACGGGAGTGAAGGAATTAGGTGTAAACTTACCTCCGGCGGGTCCGGAGGTTTTTTGTTTCGAAGGTTATTTCTAGGGAGGTGTATCATGAAGCCGTCTTTTGCCATAATTGGAGCCGGAAGGGTTGGCTCTGCTTTGGCCATACTGCTGAAACAAGCGGGTTATCCGGTGACGGGCATTGTAAGCAAGTCCTTAGCTTCGGCACGAAAACTTGCGGGTGCGCTGGCAGCGAAAGGGGGTACTGAACCTTCAGGCATTGTTGAAAATGCAAGGTTGGTATTTATCACTACACCGGATAGGGAGATAGAAGGAGTTGCTTCATCCTTATTTGACAGGGGTTTTGTACATGCCGGCCAGATTTACATACATACTAGCGGGGCGGCTTCTTCGGGCATCATGTCGGTGGTAAAGGCGGCGGGTGCATATACCTTATCAATGCATCCCCTCCAATCATTTGCTAATGTTGATGCCGCTTTGGAAAACCTTCCCGGTTCATATTTTGCCGTTGAAGGGGACGAAAAGGCCCACGGGGTCGCCAAACAGCTTGTCACCGATATGGGTGGAATCAGCTTTGCAATAAGGCCCGCGGACAAACCCCTTTACCATGCGGCGGCTTGCATAGCCTGTAATTACCTTGTAGCCCTAATGCACCTCAGTACTGGATTTTTTGCCCGGTTTGGTGTTTCCGATAAAGATGCTTTTGCCGCCCTCAAACCACTTGTTGAGGGGACGATTAATAATATCTCTCAGGTGGGTCCGGTCCGGGGACTGACCGGGCCTATTGCCAGGGGGGATGTGCCGACTATTGAGGGACACCTTGACGCCCTTGACGCTCGGTATCCTGAAGTAGCTGATATTTACCGGGTTTTAGGGGCTTACACGGTGCAAATAGCCAAAGAATTAGGTGACCTAGACCCTCAGGCCGAGGGGGCTTTGCTAAAATTGTTTGGGAGGTAGATGTTTGTGTCTAAAAATAAAAGGGTTACGACTGCGGATTTCAGAAAAATGAAAGCGGAAGGACGCCCTATAACTATGCTCACTGCCTATGATTACCCTCTCGGCAGGATCATTGATGAAGCCGGAATAGATGGGATTCTAGTCGGAGATTCCCTGGGCAATGTAGTCTTGGGTTATAGTTCCACCCTACCGGTTACCATGGATGATATGGTGCATCATATTAAGGCTGTTGCCAGGGGAGTTTCCCGGGCAATGTTAGTGGGTGACATGCCATTTCTATCCTACCATGTGTCGGTGGGTGAAAGTGTACGTAATGCAGGCCGCCTGATGCAGGAAGCGGGGGCCACCGCTGTCAAGCTCGAAGGCGGGGAAGAAGTTGCCGAATCTATTGAGGCGATTGTCAATGCGGGTATACCTGTCATGGGTCATTTGGGTCTAACCCCTCAATCTGTACATCAGATGGGAGGTTATCAAGTGCAGGGTAGGGATGACCTGGCGGCAACTAAACTAATGGCTGATGCCAAGGCGATACAGGATGCAGGAGTATATGCTGTAGTACTGGAATGTGTGCCGGCTCCTTTGGCCAAGGTGGTAACAGATAATTTGGATGTGCCCACTATTGGTATTGGGGCGGGGCCAGATTGTGATGGACAGATTTTGGTTACTCATGATATGCTAGGTCTGTTTAGTGACTTTGTGCCTAAGTTTGTCAAAAAATATGCCGATTTGCGGGGGGAAATGTCAAAGGCTTTACAGGAATATATAAATGATGTGATTGAAGGGCGTTTCCCGGCATCCGAACACAGCTTTGGTTTGGAAAGTAAAGACAGCTAGGAGAGATGAAATTTGCAGGTCTGTCATTCAATTAGCGAAATCAGGAGATATGTCAAGGATGCCAAGGCGGCGGGGCAGACGGTGGGGCTTGTGCCGACAATGGGCTACTTGCATGAAGGACATTTGTCTTTAATGAGGGCGGCGGCTAGGGAATGTGACCTTGTCGTTATCAGTATTTTTGTAAATCCTACCCAGTTCGGTCCCGAGGAGGACTATGCCCGTTACCCCCGTGACCTCGACAGGGATGTGGAACTTGCAACCGGGGTTGGCGTCGATATGATATTTAACCCGGACGCAAAAGAGATGTATCCGGAGGGTTTTCAGACACACATTGAGGTGGAAAGAACTAGCCTTGGACTTTGTGGCGGTTCCCGGCCCGGACATTTTACAGGTGTGGCCACGGTGGTGGCCAAGCTTTTTAATATTGTCCAACCGGACGTGGCTTTTTTTGGTTGGAAGGATGCCCAACAGCTGCTGGTTATTCAACAAATGGTAGGCGATCTAAATATGGATACAGTGGTTAAAGGTGTTCCCACAGTGCGGGAGCAGGACGGTTTGGCCATGAGCTCACGTAATGTCTACCTGTCCCCGGAGGAAAGAAAATCGGCAACGGTTATTTACCGTAGCCTGAAGGCCGTGGAGGATGCGGTTGAAAGTGGCGTAAGAGATGTTGATGAACTGATTGGTATAGTCACGGACCTGGTTGGGGGAGAGGAACTTGCCGAGA
>CAZKPV010000202.1:0-2527 GCA_964554735.1 uncultured Clostridia bacterium | reverse complement strand
GGAGTAGATTCTTACTGCCCGCCTGAAAAGGTCTATCACTTTTTCCTTGGTCTCAACGTCATTTTTGAGCGTTGTTTGTGCACCGTTTGTGCACCATTGACACTTTTTATGTACGCCTAGACACAAACGGCCATCCCCCTTGCCCAAATTTAACGAAAAGCGCGAGCCGCTGTGCAAAAAATCAACTAATGTGTGGATTGCGAAAAATGTTTTCCACCCTTATCCACAAAATCCACACATTAATGAACTTTTTGCACAATAATTACCTTTGTATTGCAGTGCATCCAGTTTATGCTACACATTAGTTGAAATTCTGCTCAGCAGCCGCTGAACTTCACAGCATATCGAACGCGAAACTGCACGAGCCTGCGCCAAACTGCACACCGGTCGCGAAACTGCACGAGCCTGCGCCAAACTGCACACCGGTCGCTAAACTACACAGCAGTCGCCAAACTGCACAAAGGAACGCCCCTCCGTGTTCGCTCGTTCCTCCGTGTTCGCTGTTCCCTCTATGTTGAGTTAATTCCAAATATCCAGGAAGGCTTCCCATGACATATCATCATAGGAGCTGGTTTTCCACGACCAAACCTTGGGGTTTTGTTTTTCTACGGGGTCGCTAAATCCAAGCAATCTTGCAAGTACGGTGGCGGCTTCGGCCCGGGTTATTTCATTGCCCGGTAGGAAGTTGCCTTCCGGATAACCTTCTATTAAACCCTTGCCCAAGGCACAGGCCACGCCGATGCTCCAACTGGATTCCCTTATAATTTCGTCATCCTCAAAGTTGGTGTGGAGTTCATAGGATTTTAAACCTTCTTCCAATTCCCTGAAACCGTCAAAATCGGAAAGTGCCCTGCCGGCCATACCGGCTACCTCTATCCGAGTAATAGGTTTTTCCGCTTCCAACCTTGCGGGGTAATCCTTTTGGGCTACATAATCCTCATCGGGGATAATTACCTTGCTTTCAACTAGGCTGCCGACAGAATCCTTGGCCCAGTCGGGAATGGATGATACATCATTAAAATGGTATATGGCACGCTGAATAATTATCGAGTCGGTGTAGGCTTTAACCGCCTTGCTCAAAAGTTCGCTGTCCGAGGAGTCAAGGCTTCGGGCCAACATGGTGCAAAATTCGGCACGGGTAATTGTAGCATTAGGCTGAAATGTGCCATCAGGATACCCCTCTATAACTCCCTCCCCGGCAAGTTTGGTTATGTTATCCGCGGCCCAGTGGCCGGCTAGATCGGGAAAATTAAGATCGGCCTCCTGTCCATTTTCGGCAAATGAAGCGGATGCGAAGGCCAGGCAAAATATCGTTAAAGCCAATCCAACCCACAACAATTTGTTTTTTTTCATTAATTACTAACCCCCCATTTTGTTAGTCTATCCATGTTTAGCATTCTCTTTCTTGTGGGATTTTCCTGCAATGCCAAAACTTATACACAAAATCTACCCATTTCTCATGCCCGTCATCCCGGGCCGGGCTAGTAAACAGCCTGTTTACACCCGGGAAGGTTTGGTCAAGTATAGCAATGAGTTTGTTTTTCAGTATTACCTCAATTTTCATGTACTTGTTGTATTGCCGGCTGTATATTTTCAGCATCCTACGGTTCTTGTCCTCCGAACTATAGATGGGTAGTTCAAACCAGCGATCCAAGGCATATCTTGCTAGCTTAATAGCATCCTTTCGATATGTTCCATAACCACCTTCGTCTTACCAGGAAGGTCCTTAATTTGACACATCAATTCCAACAACATTCATATGAGCACCTCCGGTTAAAAAATGGCGTAACCGATAACCCCACCGTTTCCTCATTGCCTATTCAATCTACTGTGTGACACGGGCACCGCCTCGAAAGCTGGCCCAACCTGCAAAACCGAACGCTACAACGGGTGGTGGATGACAGTCTTACGATAAAATCAGCATTTACTTTTTCTAAGTTGCATTTAAAGCATTTAAAACCTGTACTTCGCTAGGCGTTGTCGGTTTTAAAGGTTCGGCCAATTCGGGAACCTCCGAGGGATACAACGTTGAGTTTTCAACCATTAAGTTTTTTATACCTACAGCAATGAGTGCATTATATAGCTTTAACTCATTAGGTGTTGAAAATGCAGCATCATTGATATCCGCCAATAGTGTAGCTACATCACAATCATATTCAATACCTGCAGCTGCCCAAACGCCTACTGGATCGGCAGTCAATGCGGTCTTGAATACGAAGGATGCTTCTTCTTCATTGATCACATTGCCTTTGTTATCTATAACTTCTGTGGTTTCGCCTTCAATGTCCTCGGCAGGCTCGGCAATAGCTACATCAACGCCTGTCTTGTTAATGGCACTAAAGGTAGGGGAAGCTGTATATTTAAAACCCCCGCAAACCCGCATGGTGTCAAGGTTTGGGGGGTTCTTACCGTCCAACTAACCAAGAGTGGTTTGGACTTCACCGATATCTTTGTAATCCAGTAATTCCTCCACTATGACATCTAACTTGTCCGTATCCGCCGCTTCCATTTTTTTCTTTAAATCCAC
>CAZKPV010000201.1:0-2535 GCA_964554735.1 uncultured Clostridia bacterium | reverse complement strand
TATCCGTAGTTTTGGTTCAAGAGGCCATTTGGGCGGGTTAAACCGCGCCTGTGGAAATGTAATCCACCTTTTGGATGCTGTGGGGTATGAAGTCATAATCGTCGAAACAGCTGGTACCGGACAGTCCGAAATAGATATCTGGGGCTATGCCCATACAACAGTGGTTGTTACCTCGCCAAATCAGGGGGACGACATCCAGGCCCTAAAGGCCGGAATATTGGAGATCGGTGATATTTTTGTGGTCAATAAAGCAGATTTGGCGGACTCCGACAGGGCAATTGCAGTCTTGGTTGAGATGACCAACAGGTTTCGGCAAGGCACCGGAGAGGGGGGTTACATCCCCCCCGTTGTAAAAACGATTGCCAAAGATGGCGTTGGGATAAACGATCTCAAGGAGGCTATAGGAAATCATTATTTCCACATGAGAGAACACGGTTTTTTGCTGGACAGACGTCTACGGAATGTAGAAAAAACGCTTGCGGAGGGCCTGGTAAAAATTTGGCGTGATAAATACCTTTCAACCCTAATGGGCAGTAGTGAATGGGAACAAGTTTGTTTTAGGGTTGCCAAGGCGGAGCTAAATCCCTGGGAAGCCGTGGAGAAAATGTGGGGGTTTATCAAGGAGAAGGATTGACTTCGTGTTCCAGTAGGGTAAATGGCAGAGGATTCTAAATATAGGCAAAATTGTGGCACCGACCTAGGAGGTGGATTGAATGACAGGGTTTTTGGAAAGGATTTACAAAGGTTTGGCAACCTTTGGAGGTTGGTTACTGTTTGGTCTTGCATTATTAATAACCGTTGATGTCCTTGCCAGATGGATACTTGGCAAGCCTTTAGGGGGAGTCTTTGAGGTGGCGGAGATTTCACTTTTGGTAGTTATCTTTATTAGCCTTGCGTTTACACAATATTCTAATAGACAGATCAGAATTGATATTTTGTATTCAAGGCTAAACCCCAAACCACGAGGGGTATTGGATATTGTTAACTGTCTTGCATGTTTACTTTTCTTCGGGATTTTACTGGTCACTGGCGGCCAGGAGCTGGTTGCAGCCGTAAAAGGAAGTTATGTACGGCGGGGACTCGTGGAAATCCCACTCTCAATACCATTCAGTTTTTTAGTATTCGGAACAATAGCTGTTTTTACTAGTATTTTGGTCATCATGGCACGTAATGTTAAGGGTTTATTTTCCGGGCCCACCGCAAAGTAGGAAAGAATGAAGAGATGATTGGGGGCTAATGTTATGGATGTTGCAACGCTATCAATAGTTGTGCCTGCGGTAATGATTATTGCTTTTATGGCCATGGGTGTCAATGTAGGTATAACGCTTGCCTTGGCGGGCATGACGGGCATTATATTATTTACCGGCAAGATTGAAAGTGGCCTTGGATTGCCAATGTTACTCGGGGTGTCCGTTACAACGACTTACAGTTTTATTGTCATCCCCTTGTTTGTTTTGTTGGCGGCCCTAGCCTCGGAGTCGGAGATAACTACGGGTCTTTTCAGTGCCGCCTATAAATGGATGGGAAGGCTTCCGGGCGGTACGGCGATAGCAACCGTTGTCACCTGTGCGGGAATGGCAACCTTAACAGGTTCCAGTGCGGCCACGGCGGCAACTATGGCACGAATTGCTTTACCGGAGCTAAAGAAATACAAGTATGATGACGCATTATCAGTGGGAGTTGTTACCGTTGGGGGTACCCTTGCCATCATGATACCTCCAAGCATAACTTTTGTTTTGTATTCTATATTTGCCGAACAATCAATCGGTAAACTGTTGATTGCCGGGATATTACCCGGTATAGGGCTAGCCCTGTTATTCGCGACCATGGTGGCAATCAGGTGTACCATAAACCCCGACCTGGCTCCTAAGTCACCTGTGTACAGTCTCCGTGATAAATTAGCATCCTTAGTAGATGTTGTTCCGTTTGTCATTCTAGTTGCCGTTATAATCCTGGGGATACTTTTTGGGATATGGTCACCTGTTGAAGCCGCGGCAGTTGGAGTAGTTGCCGTGTTTGTAATGGGCTTAATTAAAGGGGTCTTTACATTTAGAAAATTATTGGCCGCCGTAACCAGCAGTGTGGTTACATCAACAGCAATAATGATGGTGGTAATTGGATCAATGATATTTGGCACATTCCTGGCCATAACCGGTGTCAGTGAGGCCTTGACGAGTGCAATTGTAGAGTTGAGTCTGCCACCGTTTTCTTTGTTCTTATTAATAATATTATTTTACACAATCCTTGGAATGTTTTTGGAAGCGACCAGTGTATTGGCGCTAACCGTACCGCTAATGATGCCCATAGTCGGTGTCATGGGTTGGAGTCCTATCTGGTTTGGGGTTGTGTTGGTATTAATGATGGAGGTCGCGGCAATTACCCCGCCCGTAGGTCTCAATATATATGCCGTCAAGGCTGTGGTGCAAGAGGTTCCCGTGCAAACAATAATTATAGGTTGTTTACCATTTGTTGTATGTTGTTTTGCCATGATTATTATTCTGTATTTCATTCCCCAACTGGCCCTAATATTACCAA
>CAZKPV010000200.1:0-2570 GCA_964554735.1 uncultured Clostridia bacterium | reverse complement strand
AATCCGGGTATTATGTTTACCTGGTGGAAAAATCATCCGCAATTGGTGGGGTAATGCCCATGTTGGACAAGACTTTTCCAACCAATGATTGCTCTATGTGTATTCTTTCGCCTAAGCTAGTCGAATGTGGACGTCATCTAAATATTGAGGCGATTACCTATGCCGAAGTAGACAAGGTAACCGGTGAATCGGGTAACTTTCAGGTAAAGGTTAAACAGAAGGCAAGATATGTGGACTTGGATAAGTGCAAAAGCTGTGGGGAATGTATGGAAAACTGCCCGGTTGACATAGGGGACGGTTTCAACCAAAATTTGAACGATAGAAAGGCAATTTTTAAAAAATACCCGCAGGCCTTTCCCGATGCTTTTTCCATAACCAAAAGCGGGGTATCCCCCTGCCGTGCCGCCTGCCCGGCGGGTGTCAATGCACAGGGGTATGTACAGTTGATTAAAATCGGTAAGTACCAGGAAGCGTGGGATCTGATTTATGAGGACCTTCCCTTCCCGGCTGTTTGCGGTAGAGTTTGCGACCACCCATGTGAGTCAAAGTGTTATCGCAAAGATACTGATGAACCTGTAGGAATTAGGGCTTTGAAACGTTTCGCAGCTGACATGGCCTACAAGGATATAGACCAGATCAGGCTTCCCGAGATAAGGGAAAAAGCCGATGAAAAAGTTGCCATCATTGGTTCAGGGCCGGCGGGTTTGTCGGCGGCCTATCATTTGGCAAAACGTGGTTACAAGGCCACGGTATTTGAAGCCCTACCGGTAACCGGAGGAATGATGCGTGTAGGTATACCCGACTATCGTTTACCGCCCGAATGGGTTGATTTAGAAGTGGGCTTGATCGAAAAACTTGGTGTCAAGATAAAAACCAATATGCCCTTAGGTGAAAAAGTAACCATAGACAGTTTATTTAAAGAAGGCTACAAATCAATTTTCCTGGCTATCGGTGCCCACCTAGGTGCGAATCTGGGTGTTGAAGGTGAAGATTTAGAAGGGGTTATAAACGGGGTAGCCTTTCTCCGCGATGTTGCCTTGGGAAATAAGATAAGGCTCGGCGAAAATGTGACGGTTGTGGGCGGCGGTAATGTTGCAATCGATGTTGCCCGTACGGCCTTAAGGTTAGGTGCAGACCATGTAGAGGTTATCTGTCTTGAAAAAGAAAATGAAATGCCTGCTTTTGATGAGGAGATAGCAGAGGCTTTAGATGAAGGTATCATAATTAAAAATGGCTATGGGGTAAAAGAAATCATAGGGAAAAACGGGAAAGCTAACGGGTTGAAGGCAATAAAATGCTCATCGGTATTCGATGATGACGGAAAATTTAACCCGACATATATAGAAGGCACGGAAGAGCATATTTCCACAGACAATGTGATTTTGGCTATTGGGCAGCGGGTTGATCACGCTAGCCTGGGCAAGGAGAATAATATTTTTACAGACCTTGGCTTATTGGCCGCCGATAACCAAACATTGGCGACAGATATCCCAGGGGTTTTTGCTGGTGGAGATGCAGTTTCCGGGCCTGCAACAGTGGTTAAGGCCATCGCATCCGGTAAAAATGCTGCCGAATCCATTGATAGGTTCATACAAGGAATAGATTTATTGGAAGACCGTGAATTTGAATTTGCGGAGGGGGATATAGCCCCGCCCAGATACAAAAGCGATCAGGTTGCCAAACAATCTCCAGAAAGACTAAATCAGATAGATCCGAAGGAAAGAATTAAATCATTTGAAGAAATTACATTCGGATTAACCGAAGAACAAGCCAGAAGTGAAGCGGAAAGATGTTTGAATTGCGGTTTTTGTTCTGAATGTATGCAATGCGTTGAATCCTGTGAGCCGGTGGCGATTTTTCATGATATGCGTGACAATGTGAGGGAAATCAACGTTGGGTCCATAGTTGTATCACAGGGTTTCGAGGCCTATGACCCCACAAATCTTGAATACTATGGTTACGGGAAATATCCAAATGTTCTGACAAGTATGGAGTTTGAGCGTGTGTTAAGCGCCTCTGGTCCCTATATGGGGCAATTAGTCAGGCCCTACGACCATAGGGAGCCGAAAAAAATTGCCTGGATTCAATGTGTAGGTTCACGAAATTTAAAACAAGATAAGGGCTATTGTTCTTCCGTATGTTGCATGCAGGCTATTAAGGAAGCAGTGATAGCCAAAGAGCACAGCGGTGCCTCATTGGACACTACCTTGTTCTATATTGATATGCGAACCTACGGCAAAGGGTTCGAGGAGTACTACAATCGTGCCAAGAACGAATTGGGGGTACGTTTTATCAGGTCAAGAGTATTCAGGCTAGAAGAAACTGACGATGAGCTGAAAAATATCAAAATCAGATATGCACGGGAGGATGGAACAACGGTCACTGAGGATTTTGATCTAGTTGTACTTTCGATAGGTATTTCCCAATCACAGGAAGCTAAGGTCTTCGGCGAGAAAATGGGAATAGACTTAAACCGGTATAATTTTTGCCAGTTAGGGGAACTAACCGGCGTAGGGACCTCCAGGCCCGGAATATATGTAGCCGGGGCGTTTTGTGGTCCCAAGGACATC
>CAZKPV010000199.1:2063-2600 GCA_964554735.1 uncultured Clostridia bacterium | reverse complement strand
CCCCGTTAATAATTCTAAAGGCAAGGCTAGTCGCACCACGTTGTCGGTAGGCATTAACACGAAAAAAACCAACGCCGGGTATCCCGTAGGATAGGTCCGCCTCCCCCCGGCTCGACAACTTATACATTTCATTTTCGTCTAACACCTTCCCGGCCACTTTTTCCGTATCTTCCGCACGCAACACAGGGTAATCCGATAGCTTTAGCTGGCCGTCAATCCTAAAAACCGGCGGGCTACCGGCGGTTATGTGTAAATCAGACGCGTTTTGGGCAAGTGCTTGTATTAATACATCATCTATATCTAAAAAATCGCTCATTTTTAAAACTCCCCCCTAAAACAAAAATCCCAAGTACCAACCTATAATCTCTTGCCCCCACAGTACTGCTAAAGTTATGCCCAGGCTAAGAAAGGGTCCAAATGGAATCATGTGCTTCCGGCCAACCTTTTTCCATACCATTAGGGTTAAACCCACAACCGTACCGCTCAAAAAACTCAAAAACATGGCGAGGACGGTCAATGGCAGCCCCAAGGCAAACC
>CAZKPV010000199.1:0-1963 GCA_964554735.1 uncultured Clostridia bacterium | reverse complement strand
CGCCCCCCATGCCGCCCTTACTCAAAATCGCACCTAACAGCAATAGACCCCCACCAAAAATTGCCCCGTTGAGGGCATCGGCCCAGGTAATCTCCGGCCGAAATACCTGCCACAAAAGCCCCCAAACCAGGATTATAATAACCAAACGATTGGGGATAATCTTATGGGCGAGGTCAATAAACGATAGAACAATTAGCACACTTATGATAAATACATACTTTACCACGAACAAGATCTCGGGCCTGTACACTAAATAAACTAGCACAAAAACTAGCCCGGCGAGCAATTCAACTACTGGATAAAGTGGGGGTATCCTTGCGCCGCAATGCCTACACTTCCCCCTTAACAGCAGGTAGCCCAAAACTGGCACTAAATCACTGGCGCCTAGCCCTTGTCCACATTCAGGGCAATGTGACGGCTCGTACACTATAGATTGGCCTAGGGGTATTCGGTAAATACACACATTAAGAAAAGAACCCACACACAGGCCTGATATAAACAGGAATACGATTTTTATTTCATCCAATAACCTCACCCGTAAAAAAACGGAATTTTAACATTGTTTCGCTTCAGTTAAAAATATACCTTCAACAAACGATTGTTTTTTTACCAAAACTGTGCTATTTTAGATGGGTAAACTGTAAGAACTGATTTGAGTTTACCGAGGGGTGATTGATAATGGTCAAAGCAAAAAGGTTGCTCATACCGGCCATACTACTGCTATTTTTACTGGGGGTAACCCTTGCTGATTACATACGAAGCCACAATGTCCCACTGTCCGGCAACGGCACAATTGAGGGGAAGGAAGTAAAGGTTATTGCTGAAGTTGGAGGTAAATTGGAGAAACTGTTTGTCGAAGAAGGGGACATGGTTGCCCCCGGTGATTTACTGGCACAAATAGAGGCCAAACCCTACCAAATCCAGGTGCAGATTGCCGAAGCCCAGCTAAAAAGCGCACAATCCTCCTTCGATGAAGCAAAATCGGGGGCCAGAACCCAGGAAATTGACGCCGCACAACATGACCTTGAACAGATAAAAGCACAGGTGAAAGCCGCCGAAAAAAATCTATCCTTCCAAAAATCACTCCTGGACAAATATGAAAACCTCTACAAGACAGGCGCCTTAAATGAACAGGAATTAAGCACACAGGAACTGCAACACCAACAGGCGGAGCAACAGTATCTGGCCATCAAGGAACAAGAAAAAGCAGCCGGTGCAAAACTCGGCCTTTTGCGGGAAGGTACACGGCAGGAAAATCTCAACCGCCTGTCCTCGGGAATCGAGCAGGTATCCGAAAACCTTGAGTTGGCCCGACTGAGCCTTTCCAAAACTATGCTGGAGGCACCGGATAAAGGTATGGTAGTCTCTTGCAATTTTGAGATTGGGGAAATCATCCGACCAGGTTCGGAGGTCCTGACTATCCTGGATACACAGGAGTTATGGCTTAACACCTACGTTCATGAAAACAAACTTGACAAGGTTAAAGTCGGACAGGAAGTAAAACTGGAAGTGGACTCCTACCCGGGTGAAACTTTTCCCGGAATAGTCACCTTTATCGCCCCAAAACCGGAGTTCACCCCCAGGAATCTGCAAACCAAGGAAGATAGGGTACATCTTGTTTTCCGGGTTAAGGTTGAAGTCACCGGCGGGCAGGATAAACTGATGCCGGGTATGCCTTCCGATGTTTACTATGAATAGTGGAAAGTTGGTCAGATGATTGGGTGATCGGATGGAAGTTGCAATTGTAGCCCAAGGCTTAAGCAAAACATTTTGGCCCATCAGGGCGGTAGAAGGCTTGTCCATTACCGTCCCTACCGGCTCAATTTTTGGTTTACTGGGCCCTAACGGCTGCGGAAAATCAACCACCATAAGAATGCTATGCGGTATCCTTATGCCTACCGGCGGTACCGCCCGTGTGCTTGGTTACGATATTGAAAAGGAATCTGAAAGCATCAAACAAAAC
>CAZKPV010000198.1:0-2624 GCA_964554735.1 uncultured Clostridia bacterium | reverse complement strand
TAAAATTTCCGCAACCCATTCAACCATATTTATTTTCACATATCCCCCCCCTTTTGCCACATATAATCCCAAGTAAAACTTGGGCTGAAAATACAGGAACATACAGAAGCCGCCTATTTAAGGGTTGTTAAACCTTGATCCCTTAGCTCCTGTTTAACCTTATTATATATGTCCAGATACTCCTCGGTCGGCTGGCCGGTCTCAACGTTATAGCATTCCTGGAACTGCTTACCGCCCTCATGAAGTGTTCTTGCAACCATTCGCTTGTCATATTTCCCCAGGCAATAGTTGACTAACCTGTTTGCCTCTTTCCAATCTATTTGGGCCTCACATACTGCTTGACCCACCTCATCGGCGAATACCGCACCAATGGGAGTTGCACCATTTAGTTTCGCACTTTGCCAACCTGTTCCGCCTGAAAGATGGAGACCGACAACTGTATCTCCTATTGCAGAAGCGGCGTGCTCCCAAAAATATGTTTCAGTACATGGCCCTGAAACAACAATTCCCCACGGAGCACCGGTTACGGAAAATGTGTTTGTATTATTGGCCCATGCCGCGCCACAGTGGAAACTCGCAAACAAGGCTGTCCTGCTAGTTGTAGCGAAATATATTGCATCGGCCGGCCAAATACCAAGGTATGTGGGGTAATAGATCATACAATAAGCTATCAGCTCCGCAGTGCAAACCACTGCCGACATAGCAGGGGAGCCTGCCAAACCACCTACGAAGGCTTGCCCAAGGCCCCAGAGGTTAATCCCAAATTGGTGGGCCGCATAGGCCCTGCACATTTGCTCGTAACTTGTTTTTAAATGCGGCATAATATATACATGCCTGACATCACCTTTTCGTATCCCCGATTCTGAATTATAACCCACGATTTCCGCCTGTAAGGTCACCGGTGTACTGGCACCATCGGATAAACCGGGTCGCCCCGCCCGTCTCCTTGCCTGGTCCACACATGCAATCCTCTTTATCTCCGCGGCCATTTCATGGGGAGTGCCTGCCTTCATTTTTAACCCGTGGATTTCGGGAATTACACCTTGAAACTGGCAGTGTTTTATTTTGGGTTCGCAAGCAAAAGAGTAAAATATTTGGTCAATGATCTTGGGGTCTTGCGGCCCTAAAACACGTGCCAATGTCGGTGGTTTGTCCTTTGGTTTAATAGGTCTGTGCCTAAAAGTAATTGAGTCTTTACCCTCACCCAAGGTGGTTTCGGAGGGAAACATTTCTATCGTTTCCTCTATTTCCGATTCATCAAATTTTATTACCCTTTCAGAACTAGAGCAAAATACTCCGACATCCAAAAGCAATTCCTTTGCGGCTTTCCAGATGTTGTCCGTTAATTCAACGGATTGGGGAACAATTTCCTCGGGATTATACTCTATATTGTATTTTTTGCAAACCTCTTTTAGTTTTGGCCAATAAACCTTTATGTCGAAGTCCTTTTCGGTCATCATTGGGCCAGATTCGGCGCGATTCCAGTATGTGAAGAGTTTTCCTATCATAAGTAAATACCTCCTTGTACAATTTCTGTAATGTGTTATCTATTTGCCAATTAACCTTTTAGCAGCGGCCACGGCATCAACCGCATCCTTACCGTAACCGTCAGCACCAACCTCCTCCACCCAGTCCGGGGTTACCACGCCTCCGCCTATCATGACCTTGTATTTATCTCTAAGACCTTTTGCCTCCAAAAAGTCCACTAAATCCTTTTGTATCGGCATTGTAGCCGTCATCAGCGCAGATGCAGCAATTATAACTGCTTTTTCCCTTTCAGCAGCTTCAACAAAAGCCGAAGGGGCAACATCCACACCCAGGTCCACAACATTAAAACCTGCTGTGGTTAACATTCCAACAACCATGTCTTTCCCTACACAGTGAATGTCACCTTTCACCGTACCCATCACAACTGTCCCGGCTTTTTCAACTATTTCGCCGCTTTGGCTCATTGCCGGTTCCAATACTTCGATTGCGGCCTTGAGTGCATCTGTTGCAAGAATCACATCAGGCATAAATAGCTCCATTTTCTCAAATTTATTACCTATTTCCGTCATTGCATCTGTCAGCTCATCAAAGATTGCTTTAGGGCTCGCCCCATTATTTAATTCTTTTTTTATAGCCTCAACAGTTCCTTGATCGTCAAGCCCATTAAAGGCATCCAGAACCTCACGGAATTTTGACATTACAACTCCTCCTTTGAAAAATAGTACTCGTCTTTAGCTAAAAAGGGCATCGTTTACACGCATACGATATTACGTGGGCACTATAAATCCCATTGCTTCACCCCTCCCTTCTATACACCAAAATTAAACCCCGTTGGTGCTGGCTAAATCCAACGGGAATAGCCTTGGCAAGCCCACCCCAACTGCAATAAAGAGCCGTTCAAAACAAACAGAAGCCAAACCTGTACAAGGGCTTCTCCGGGTCTCGGTAGCCATACCCACCATTATGATTTTGTAAAAGTCCGGTGCGAAAGTAATTTACCACTTACTAAAATGTCAACACTATGTTAAAGATAGGTCAATTACGTCTATTCCCCAAAAACAACAATGATGTCTTACATAGTGCTGTTGCCTGCAACCATCAGACACTATCGTAAATTATTCCGACAGGAAGGGCTA
>CAZKPV010000197.1:0-2676 GCA_964554735.1 uncultured Clostridia bacterium | reverse complement strand
CCGCCATCGCAAATCCCAATCCCTTTCATGTTAATTATAGGGTGGATTACCTCTATTTCCGGAAATTTAAGTGCTCCCCGCACCGCCGCAACATGATGGGTGGAGATACCGATAGCCCGGACTAAACCGGCCTTTTTGGCGTCTAGCAGATAGCGAATTGCATCCCAGTGACCCTTTATGGTCAATTCGGATTCCTGCTCGTGGAGCATAAAAATCCCTAGTCTGTCCACCTTGAGGGTTTTCAGGGCCTTTTCAAGGTTGTCCCTGGCACCATCGTAGGTGTAGTCATAACTTTTGGTTGCGATGACAACTTCTTTCCGGTAACCTTTCAGCGCCTCTCTAATGTAGGGATAGGTATTGTAGATCTCGGCGGTGTCAATAAAATTAACCCCGCGTTCAAATGCCTCCCGAATTACAAGGGCCCCCTCCTTGACGGGAAGATTTGCCTGTAAAGGACCGACCGTTAATCCGCCGAAACACATCCGTGATACCCTTATCCCCGTTTCCCCTAGAACACGATAATCCATCTTTAACTAATCACCTTTGCCAAAACAAAACCTACCCTTCTAAAGAGTAGGTTAGTTTAGAAGTATTATGAATTTACTTTTCCTCTAGGTAGTACTTTACCAATTCTTCCAGCAAATCATCCCGTTCCACGCGCCGGATGAGGTTACGAGCGTTGCCGTAACTTGTTATGTAGGTAGGATCGCCGGACAAGAGGTAACCTACTATCTGGTTGATAGGGTTATATCCCTTTTTATCTAGCGCACCGAATACCTCCGTCAGTATCTTTCTTGCTTCATCAACTTCCGGCCCCCGGACATTAAACATAGTAGTCTCATCAATTTTGTTTTTACCCATCTTACCATCTCCTGTTCCTTCAGGGCACGGTGTCCACCCACATTTGCCCATATTACACTTAATTCTATACCCATACTGCTCTTCCTTCATCCGGCATAAAATTAATTTGTAATCTGCCTTTCTATTACCGTATATGATGAATTCAGTGCTTCCTGCACCTTTTCGGGCTTCTTGCCCCCGGCCTGGGCCATCTCCGGACGCCCCCCGCCCCCGCCGCCAACAATCTGGGCTATTTCCTTCACCAGTTTGCCGGCATGGGCCCCCCTTTTGACCAAATCACGGGTGATCGAGGCTACCAGACTAACTTTTTTCCCATTGGTAGTGGCCAGTAAAACCACGCCGGACCCCAACTTGTCCCTGAGTAGGTCGGTCATAGCCCGTAGACTGTCCATATCGGGGACCTGAACATGTGCGGCTAAAACCTTGACACCTTTTATATCCCGAACCTGGTCCGTTAATTCCTGCGCCTCGTATCGTGCCAGTTTGCCCTTGAGGGTACTGACTTCGTTTTCCAGTTCCTTAACCGTCTCCAAAACGCCTTCCACTCTTTTGACCAATTCGTGCGGGGAAGCCTTAACCATGTCGCCAATGGCCCCGAGTCTTCTCTCGTTGGCATCGATGTATTTAAGCACGCCCCGGGCCGTAACCCCCTCAATCCTCCTGAGCCCGGCACCTATACTGCCCTCACTGGTTAATTTAAAAAGTCCTATCTCCGATGTGCTGCCTACATGGGTGCCGCCGCAAAGTTCAAGGCTGTAATCCCCCATCCTCACAACACGGACCTTGTTGCCGTATTTTTCGTCGAACAAGGCCGCCGCCCCCATAGCCTTGGCCTCTTGCTGAGATGTGTGTATGACCTCCACGGGTAAATTTGTTAAAATGGCTTCATTTACCCTTTTTTCTATTTCGGTTATTTCATCCGGATTGACCAACTGGTAGTGGGTGAAATCAAAACGCAGACGGTCTTCATCAACAAGAGAACCCGCCTGGTTAACGTGGCCTCCTAAAACCTCCTTGAGCGCCTTGTGCAAGAGGT
Organism: uncultured Clostridia bacterium; assembly: GCA_964554735.1. Taxonomy (GTDB): domain Bacteria; phylum Bacillota; class Desulfotomaculia; order Desulfotomaculales; family CAZKPV01; genus CAZKPV01. The sequence continues at coordinate 779 of CAZKPV010000197.1, read as the reverse complement.
GGGTGCAGGAGTGGTTGCGCATTATATTTTCCCTACGTGAACGGTCTACCCGTACCAAAACCCGGTCATTTAACTTGAACTCACCCTCTAAAACCTTGCCTCTGTGCACATGGAAGTTTTCCACGGGTTTAAAAACCTCACTGACCTCTACCTTGCAACCACTATCTGTTTCCACAAGGGCATGATCGCCTACCTGCCCGCCCGATTCAGCGTAGCAGGGGGTGCGGTCCAATATAAATTCAACCTCTTCACCGGCCGGGGCGGAGATTTCCTGCTGACTGTCCCTGAGCAAGGCCAAAACCTTGGCCTCGGCCTCCAAAACATCATATCCGACAAAGGTTGTTTCACCAATTTCATCGCGCAAAACCTTAAAAAGTGCATCCTGTTCGGAAAGGTATTTCGTTTCCTTGCGGGCCTTCCGGGCACGGTCGCGCTGCACTTCCATGGCCTTATCAAACCCATCCTTGTCGATGGACAGGCCCGCTTCCTCCACGATCTCCGCCGTCAATTCAAAGGGGAAGCCATAGGTGTCATACAGTTGAAAAACATTGTTTCCATCAATAATTGTGCTCCCCCGCCCACGGGCCTTGTCTATAAGCCCGTTCAAAAGCTCCGTTCCCTGGGAGAGGGTATCCAAGAATCTTTTCTCTTCATTCCTTATGACCTTCAAAACGTGATCCTTGTTTTTACTGAGCTCCGGGTACACATCCTGCATTTGTTCAATTATTCGTATAGAAACCAAATGCAAAAAAGGCTCTTTTATGCCCAAAACGCGCCCA
>CAZKPV010000196.1:2105-2757 GCA_964554735.1 uncultured Clostridia bacterium | reverse complement strand
TAAATTGTGGGTTACCATAAGGGTGGTCAGCCTAAATGCTTTTATTATCTTGTCGGTTAATCCCAATACCTTTTGGCCGGTTTTTGGGTCCAGTGCCGCGGTGTGTTCGTCCAGCAAAAGTAGCTTTGGTGTGGCAATAGTCGCCATCAACAAAGTTACTGCCTGACGCTGCCCCCCCGACAAGAGCCCCACCCTATCCTTCAAACGGTCCTCCAAACCCAAACCCAACAGGCCCAAACGTTTACGAAACAGTTTCCGATCAGAGGCTGTGATCCCTATACGGATCCGGCGGGGTGTGCCGCGGCGCATCGCCAATGCAAGGTTTTCCTCGATTGTCATGGTGGCCGCCGTTCCCATTAGGGGATCCTGAAAGACCCTGCCCATTTCCGCCGCCCGGATGTGCTCGGGAAATGATTGTATTTCCCTGTTTTCCAACGTGATAGTTCCCCGATCGGCCGGATAAGCACCGGCAACTACATTAAGCAATGTGGTTTTTCCCGCACCGTTGCTGCCGATTATATTTACAACATCACCGGATTGAAAATGTATGGAAACATCCTGCAAAGCAACCTTTTCGTTTATGCCGCCCGGGTTAAATGTCTTGTTAACGTGTTGCATTTCTAACACCGTTTTTCCCCCCGCCTATTTGTTT
>CAZKPV010000196.1:0-2095 GCA_964554735.1 uncultured Clostridia bacterium | reverse complement strand
TAATTTTCAAGTTTTCCCTAACAATTGGGAAAGCTACTGCCAACACAACAATTGCCGCTGTAAACAGCTTTAAATCCGTGGTTGGAAGACCAAGTTGCAGCACTACTGAGATAACCAACCGGTAAACAAACGATCCCACAACAACCGCAACCAAGGCCCTCAGCAAATTCTTTGTTCCAACCAGAGCCTCACCGATGATAACCGCCGCTAGACCCATAATGATCATACCAATGCCCATCCCAATGTCGGCGAAACCTTGGTATTGGGCTACCATACCGCCGGAAAGAGCAACCATGGCATTGCCCAGGGACAGGCCTATCATTTTCATGGAATCCGTGTTGACCCCCAGGGAACGGATCATCTGTTCATTATCGCCGGTAGCCCTTATCGCCATGCCCATCTCCGTGTTTAGAAATAGGTAAAGCAGGGTTACCACAAGAGCAGTGGCAACGGTACCCAAAATTATCGCACTGTTGGCTTTACTGAAACCCAAATCCATAATCCATGTAATGGCGGTGTTCATACGAAGCAAGGATAAATTGGCCGCACCCATCACCCGCAAATTTATAGAGTAGAGGGCAATCATAGTCAAAATGCCGGCCAAAAGCGGGGCTATCCTCAAACGCGTATGCAAAAAGCCAGTGACTAATCCGGCCGCCGCCCCGCAAATCATGGCCATTGTCATACCCAATAATGGGTTAAATCCTTCAAGTATGAATCTAGTAACAACCGCCGCTCCTAAAGTGAAACAACCGTCAATGGTCAAATCGGGGAAATCCAACACCCGAAAAGTTAAATATACACCAAGCACCATTGCGGCCCACAAAAGACCCTGTTCCAATGCACCAGACCATACTGCAATTGACATAATATTACACCGCCTTAACTTTTAGCTGCCAATCCATCCGGGCTGATCTATCCCGGACCGGCCTATTCCGTTACCCGGTTACTCGACTACCTTGGTGGCTTTGCTTAATGCCTCTCCCGGAATCTCGATGCCGATTCTTTCCGCCGTAGCCTTGTTAATAACTATGTCCGTCCCAGGTAGGGTCTGGATTTCCATCTCCTGCGGATTTTCGCCTTCAAGGATACGGGCGGCCATATAGCCGGTAACCTTACCCAGGGTATGATAATCTATCCCAATTGTCGCCAGGGCACCCTTTTCCACCGAATCGGTTTCACCGGAAAATACCGGAATCTCGTTCTCCTCGGCTACCGTAAGGACACTTGCCAGTGCCGATATAACGGTATTGTCAGTGGGCAAATAATATGCATCAACCTTCCCCACAAGTGACTGCGTCGCTTGCATTACTTCGTTTGTATTGGTGGCCACCGCCAACTCAAGCCGCAGACCTAGTTCCGCAGCGGTCTCCTCTGCAATATCTACCTGGATCTGTGAGTTTATTTCACTTGAGTTGTAAAGAATACCTATGGTTTCCACGCCGGGTATGATCTCTTTTATCAGAGATAATTGTTCATGCACCGGATTTATATCCGAAGTCCCCGTTACATTTGTACCCGGTACTTCATTGCTTTCCACTAGCTTTGCCGCCACCAGATCCGTAACCGCCGTAACCAATATGGGTATTTCATCGGTTTCACTGGCCATTGCCATTGCCGAATCAGTGGCTACCGCCAGAATGATGTTTTTGTTACCCTCCGCTAAACTTCGGGCTATATTCTGTAGAGTCGACATATCCCCTTGGGCATTTTTGTAATCTACGACCAGGTTCTCCCCTTCAAGGTAGCCCTCTTCCGCCAAACCTTCCAGGAAACCCTCCCTAGCCACATCTAGTGACGGGTGTTCGGCAATCTGGATTATTCCAAGTTGCACTTCATCAACATCAATAATATCTGTACTTTGCACCCCGCCACCTCCACAACCGCCCAACAACAACGCCAATACCAGTACCGCGGAAACTAAAATACCAACCTTCTTCATTTCCCTTCCCCCTTGTAATTTTGGGCCGGCCAACAAAAATCTACCCATGGCCAACCGTATTGCCTAATTTTGACCCCGCTACAACGCCTGTCCTTACCGATATAAAAAGCCACAGTCCTCGTTGGAGACGAAAACTGTGGCCTTCCGCGGTAC
>CAZKPV010000195.1:0-2785 GCA_964554735.1 uncultured Clostridia bacterium | reverse complement strand
CTGCCCAGGCCAGGCTTTTGAGTTTGTAGCCTACCTATAAGGAATTGAAACCATTGAACAACTAGGCGGTGTTGGTCGAGGTAGCCGGTTTGTAGCCTACCTATAAGGAATTGAAACCGGGCAGGGCATGTCCATTGGCGTACCGACAAAGGGTTTGTAGCCTACCTATAAGGAATTGAAACCCTGCACCCCCACACTCCGCCCAGTCTTTCTTTAAGTTTGTAGCCTACCTATAAGGAATTGAAACAAGGCAATCTTCTTCGTATTGTAGGTACCGTTTAGAGTTTGTAGCCTACCCATAAGGAATTAAGTAGGCCAATGGGTTGTTCAGGCCCGAACAATTGAATTATTCAGTGCTACGATAAGATAGGTAGTAAGGCCTGTTGTTCCGGTGGTTTCGGAAATTGCGTTTTTAGTTGGGCTGACAAATGCAGACAAATTAACGTTGAATTTATAGCATTGAAAAGGTACAATATGATTAGAATATTACTACAGGGGGCTGATGCCATGCAAATTAAACCTTCAGCAAGTATCAGGCAGAACTACAATAAAATTGCGGCTTTGTGCAAATCCTCCGGGAAGCCTGTGTATCTGACCAAAAATGGCAAAGGCGATCTTGTGGTCATGGATATAGATGCATTTACCCGCCGGGAAAAAATGCTCAAACTACGCGAGGAACTGTTAGCCGTTGAGGAGGACCGAATAGCCGGTCGCACTGGGGTAACACCGGATGAATTGGACAATCATTTAGATAACACGATAGACGAGGTGGAATATGGAAGTGAAGCCTCAATATAAGGTGATTGTTTCTGACCGTGCGCGTCAGATGCTAGTAGTTCATGTACGGTTTCTTGCAAAGAAAAGCCCTACCGCCGCCCGCAGGACAAAGAATGAATTGATGGATGCTATTCGCTCCCTTTCAACTATGCCGGAGCGTTTTCCATTTTTCAATGTAGAATTTATACCGCCGAATAAGTATCATAAGATGTTCGTCAGGAAATGGTATCTAATTCTGTATCAGATCAGGGATCAGATGGTATATGTTGATCACATCGTTGATTGCAGGCAAGACTATGGATGGCTAGTAAGGTAGGCTGTCATTAAAGGTAACAGGAGGTACATAATGATTCATTCTGTCCACCTTTAAGCCCGTGGGTTGAGAGTTTTGGATGTGTCGGGTCTGTAAATGGGGGTAATGTGCAGTGGGGTGATTTCATTGCAGAATAATGCGACCATTAAAGCAATATTAGAAACTGTAAATATAATATGTGCCGAAAAAGCTTACCTGGTTGGTGGCTGTGTCAGGGATATTCTTTTGGGCCGGACCCCCCATGATTTAGATCTAGCGGTCGCCGGGAATTCGGGAAAAGTTGCAAAGGACCTTGCGAAAATACATCCTGTAAAAGTGGTTGAATTGGATGAAGTGCATGACATTTGGAGGATAATTATTGCCGATAGTTGCTTAGATATTGTTGGGTTAGGTGAGAAACCTATTGAAATGGACTTAAAAAGGCGTGACTTTACAATAAATGCCATGGCTGTACCCGTAAAGGAGTACCTAAGGGGTAATGTTTTTCCCACCGGCGTTATTGATCCGTTAGACGGGCTGGCTGATTTACATTCCGGCATCATCCGGGCTTGCTCACCCCGATCAATAGAAGATGACCCTGTAAGGATTTTACGTGCCCTGAGGTTTCAAGCGGAACTGGGGTTTTCAATAAATGATGCCACCACCGGACTCATGCGGAGTTTAAAAAGATCGTTGGCTAGTGCCCCGGGTGAACGTATATGGAGGGAACTCCGTTTCATTATGGCACTGCCAGGTGCCGCCAATGTATTTGTGTTTCTGGACAAAAAAACGAAAGCATTAGGGCAATTATTTCCGGAAATCTTTGCGATGCGTAATACAGAGCAAAACCATTACCATTCGGTGGATGTTTGGGCGCATAGCTTAAATACACTGGTCTATTTTGAACGGTTTATGGAGAATAATAATTGGTCAACCAAATTAAATGGGCGTCTGCGAAAATACCTCAAAGGTCCATTACAGGGTACAAGAAAACGCCTTCCAGTGGTAAAGCTTGCCTGTCTTTTTCATGATCTTGGTAAACCAAAAACCCGTGATGTAAATAAAAATGGGCGCATTACTTTTCACGGGCACCACATAAAGGGCGGCCCTATGGTGGACGGTATAGCCTCACGGTTGCGGTTAAGTAAGAGGGAAAGGCAACTCCTTCGCTTACTGGTAGAATGGCACATGCAACCTCTGTTTTTGTATAAAGATAACCCACCAACCGAGAAAGCCTTGGTGCGTTTTTTCCGCACACTTGGCGAAGATGTCCCCGGTTGTCTTTTGTTGAGCCTAGCCGATGTGTCCAGTAGCAGGATTTCTATCGGGCAAAAGGCTGAGGTAGCGGCATATACCCATTATATCAAGGGTCTGTTGGAACACTATTACGCCTATGTGGACAGGGCTTTAAATACTGCCCCGCTCTTAACCGGTGATGAAATCATTGCATTGGTAAATGTCAAGCCTTCCCCCTTGGTCGGTGAAATAAAGGATGCTCTCATTGATGCTCAAGGGTGGGGGATAGTGGCTACACATGAAGAAGCAGAGGAATTTGTGAAAAAGACTTTCGGGAAGAAACTTATTGACCACGGACAGCACCAATTTTAACACAGTCTAGAAGTATATTCTGTCTGTAAATTTTGTCGTCGACCTCCGGTAGCGTAAAAACCCCGGGGGATCGACGACATTTTTTTATTGAAGAATGCAACAAATAAA
>CAZKPV010000194.1:0-2785 GCA_964554735.1 uncultured Clostridia bacterium | reverse complement strand
GGAGTGGTTATTCTCTACGCCGGTGCGATCTCTCTAGGGAAGATGTTGGAAACTACCGGTGCCGCATTGTGGTTGGCTGAAAAATTACTTTCCGTGGTATCGAATTTTGGCATAACCGAGGGCCTGCCCCTTGTGGGTGCTGTTTGTGCTATTACCTCATTTACAACCAATTGTATGGCGGATGGGCCTACAGTGGCGGTTTTGGGGCCGATTTTCCTGAAAGTTGCAACATTAGCCGAAACTTCACCCTTCGCCGTTGGGATTGCAACATCCGTGAGTTCCGCCTTTGCATATTTACTGATCATTGGGACTCCCGCTAATGCAATTGTTTACGGAAGCGGGTTTTTAAAGGCCGGCGACTATCTCAAGGCCGGTTCGGTCCTGTTCTTGATTTCACTGGTGTTCCTAGTGTTTGTATTCGTAGGAGTCTGGTGGAAGGTGCTAGGTATTTGGTAAGAATTAAATCAACTACTCTGTGAGGTCGGCAGTATTTTCAGTGCTTCCGGCCTTGCTTGTTTTTTATAAACATTAGCATATCGTTAAAAAAGGATATATAAAAAGGATAATGGGTGGAAGTATAGAAAAGGGGTACATTCAAGGATTTAATTTTTTAGGAAGAAGAAGGGAGGATCAGTCTTGCCGCAGGAGTATCATTTCTTATTTGCTACGTTTGTTTTCTTGCTTACCTATGCGTTCATAGTTGCGGAAAAATGGCATCGTGCTGTGGTTGCCATGTCTGGTGCGGTAATTATCCTGTTAAGTAAGGTGCTGACACAGGATGTGGCCATTGGATTCATTGATTTTAACACAATAGGGTTACTGATAGGCATGATGATTATTGTTGGCGTAACCAGAGAAACCGGTGTATTTGAGTATATGGCCATTTTGGCGGCAAAAAAGGCCAAAGGCGAACCGGTTAGGATTATGGTTTTTCTGGCGATAATCACAGCTATTGCCTCAGCCTTACTGGATAATGTGACGACAGTCCTGCTTATTGTTCCGGTTACATTTTCTATTGTGCGTGAGCTTAAGTTGAGCCCCATACCATTTTTGATAACCGAAATCATTGCATCTAATATCGGCGGTACTGCGACTCTGATTGGGGATCCCCCCAACATTATGATTGGCAGCGCCACTAATCTCACATTTTTAGATTTCCTATTTAACCTTACCCCGGTAATTATAGTTATCTTCATCGTGACTATCTATATTTTAAAATGGATTTATAAGAAACAGTTACAAATAGACGATAGCCTCAAGGAAAACATAATGAAATTTGATGAAAAGGAACAGATAAAAGATGTTCCCTTGCTCAAGAAATGTTTGGCAGTGTTGGCACTGACAATTTTAGGATTTACGGCCCACGGGGCACTGGAGTTACATACTGCGACGATTGCCCTTACCGGTGCGGCTTTGCTGTTGCTAATCACAAGGATGGAGCCGGAGCAGGTGTTTTACGCCGTTGAATGGCCTACAATTTTCTTTTTCGCAGGTCTGTTTATTGTAGTCGGTGCACTTGAGTATGTTGGTGTAATTGAAACCATTGCCAGGGCCGCTCTTGAACTGACGGGGGGGGCTATGTTACAGACGGGCTTGCTGGTTCTTTGGTTGTCCGCGATAGCCTCGGCTTTTGTGGATAACATACCCTTCACGGCAACCATGATTCCTTTGATTAAAGACATGGGTACCCTTGGCGGCATCACCAATCTTGATCCACTTTGGTGGTCACTGTCCCTCGGGGCATGCCTAGGCGGTAATGGGACCATAATAGGGGCGGCGGCTAACGTTATCGTGGCCGGTATGGCGGACAAGCAGAACTGTCCGATTACTTTTATCGGTTATATGAAGCTGGCCTTTCCGCTAATGATACTTTCGATTATTATTTCCACGGGGTATCTGGTGCTGTTCTATTACTAGACAAAGGTTTTCAAAAAAAGAAGCCACGGTGATTGTTCACGTGGCTTTTTTTAGCGTGTAGGCGGAAGGCTTAGGTGGCATAACCGGTACTTGATGGTTTTTTGGGGGTGTCGGTTGCAATCCCGACCATTTGCCGCCTACTACTTTCTTTACAGATCCCCACATCCTTTTGGATACCATCCTTCGCCAAATTTTCAAAGGCCGTGGCAATCATTAGCTTGATCCGGTTAAGTTGGTTTACCTCACTGGCACCGGGGTCATAGTCAATGGCGGCAATGTTGGTGCCGGGGTACACCCGCCTCAGTTCTTTTATCATGCCCTTGCCGGTTACGTGATTGGGCAGGCAGGCGAAGGGTTGCATACAAACAATGTTTTTCACCCCGCTTTGGATGAGTTCGACCATCTCTCCCGTTAAAAGCCAACCTTCACCGGTATGGTGGCCCAATGAGACCACGGAAGACGCTGCCTCTGCAATTTCCTCAATATATTTTGGCGGGTAAAACCTTTTACTGTTGCTGAGAGCTTCACGATAGGTAGTGCGGTAGAGCTCAATAATCCTAATAACAGTCAGTGACACTAATTGCCCCCACTTACTTCCCGCTAAATATTTGTAGTGGTAGTCCTTATCATAAAGGGAATAGAGCAGGAAGTCTATCAGGCCGGGCATCACGGCCTCCGCACCCTCCGCCTCGATCAGCTCGACTACATTATTATTTGCCGTGGGATGGAATTTCACAAGAATTTCCCCCACCAAACCCACCTTGGGTTTTATCTCGTTGGTTAGGGCCAACTCATCGAACTCCCTAACGATGCCCCTAATATTTTCCTTGAATAGGGCATTATCCGCTGAAGCCAAGGATTTCAGGCA
>CAZKPV010000193.1:0-2801 GCA_964554735.1 uncultured Clostridia bacterium | reverse complement strand
AGCCTGCTCAAAGTCGAAACCACTTCTGCCGCAATCAATTTTCCCCCAAGGCTGTTCATCAGGAAGGGGGCGATAACCTCCCGGGCGCTCCACACATTTTTCCATTCATTGAGGTCAGTCACCGGATAGGCTTCTATCGGATCTTCCTTGCGGAATACATCCATGATCAAACCCATTTTGCTCTGGGCTTCTGCTTGATCCTGCCCTGTGCCCACAAAGAGGATTACCGCTCCCGGCGGGGGGGTCATTTCCTTGGCCTTATAGGCAATGGAGGTGACATTTTCGTCCATAAATTCCATAAAGATTGGCGGCGGGCATTTTTCTAAATACATATTTCTCACACCTCTTGCGATAGAGGACAATTCCTTGAAAACTGCAATCCCGTAGGCTTGGGGTAAGAGGGGCAAGAGGCGCATCCGTATCTTGGTTACCACGCCCAAAAGGCCGTCACCGCCGACAAAGTATTTTGTCAGATCCGTCCCTGCCGGCTTTCTGAGGCCCTTGGTCCCGGTTTCAATAATATCGCCGTTGGGAAGAACAACTTCCAACCCAAGGACATAATCGGCCAGCTTGCCTATAGAGGGGTCAATAACATGGCCGCTGGTGTTGTTGGAAATCAAACCGCCCAGGCTGGCAATAATTTTACTGCCAGGCAGGATGGGTAGAAAGTATCCCATTTTCTGCAGGTAACCCGCAATATCGCCACAACGTACGCCGGGCTCCGCCTCAAAGTAACCGTCTTCCTCCATTACCGTAAAATTGTTCATTCTGCCGGTGTTTATGGTGATTCCGCTGACATGGGGCCGTGACGATCCGGCCAACTGTGTACCCGAACCCCTGACAAATACGGGGATTTTATTTTCATTGGCGTATTCCATAATTTGCGCTATCTGTTCCTTCGTTTCCGGTAAGGTTATAACATAGGGCAAATTATCTTTGCTAATAGTGTAGGGAAAGGGGTCCAGGGCATTCTTTATTTTCTCGAAGGTGCTCACTGTTACATATTTCTCGCCCACTACGTCCGATAGATGGGTAACTACATCGCTGATTTGTTTATCTGATAACATTTTACTGCCTCCCCTCCCGGTTTAAAGCTTCGTATAAGAGTTCCGTAATATCCATAACTTTTATTTTGTCTTGACAGTCCAAATTTTTCGTGGCGTCTCTGAGCATGGTGTAACACCAGGGACAAGCCGTTAACAAAATATTTGCGCCAACTGCAAGTGCCTGTCGGACACGGGTTTCGCCGATGGGGCTTTCTTCTTCGACTTCAGCCCACATACGCCCGCCGCCACCGCCGCAGCAGAGGCTGTCCTCCCCGTGGTCCTCCATTTCAACGAATTTTATCCCTTTGACGGATTTAATCAGCTCCCTCGGCTCGGCACAAACACCGTTGTGTTTGCTTAAATAACAAGGGTCGTGGTAGGTGACCACATAATCCAGTTCCTTTTCGAGTTTAAGATTTTTCAGCTCCCGGGCGAGCAGTTGCGTATAATGGACTATCTCCATGTCGCCGGCAAGCCCGTATTCATTTTTGTAGGTGTTGTAACAATGGGGCGAAGATGTAACCACCGCCCTAACGCCACTTTCAGCAAAATTCTTGCTGTTTTTATCAACAAAATTCCGGAAAAGGTACTCATCGCCCAGTACCTTTGCCGAGCATCCGCAACAGCTTTCATCCCGGTGTAGGGCGAAATCGACTCCGGCGGCTTGCATAATTTTAACTATATTTTGGAGTATCTGGTGTAAATCATTGTCATAGGACGGTGTGCAGCCGGCGTAGTACAATACTTCCGCCTGCTTCTCGGGGAAAAATTTAACTTGGGTATCCGTTAGCCAGTTAAATCTGTCTTCCGGTGCATAGTTGTAGGGATTCCCCTTTAAACTCATGGCTTTCAGGACCGTTCGCTGTGAAGGAAGGGGGCCGATATTGTTTTCTGTCAGCAGCCCACGCGCATTTTCTATAATCTCCAAAATCGGAATACCCGCACTGTTCTGCTTACAAGTTAAAACGCAATCATTGCAGGTGGTGCAGGCGTAAAGCATATTCAGCAGTTCCTCGCGCTCCTGCTCTTGGTCCGCAAGCCCCCATTTTAGGGCGTAGTAGGCACCCTGGGTCAGGCCGGACGGCCCATATTTCATAAAACCAACTGTGGATAAATTCAAAGGACACTTTGAATAGCAAAAGTTGCAGTTCCAGCATTTTTCAACAGAATCATTAATCTGATCAACTAGTCGTCTGGTGTCATCATCGATTTGCACTTCTTCTTCCTCCCTCGCTTTTTGACCGGTAAAATCGGCCGGTAAGTTTGACCGGTAAGATTGACCTACAGGACAAAAAGATACCGTTGATAGCAAAAATTCTTTGTAAAATTCAAAAACCCTTCAAACATTTGCAAATAATAGGTTTTGGTTCGGAATTGTTACCTCTATTGTAACTGTTTTATAGGTGTGTCGCAAAGGCTAACGGACATAATAAAAATAGAAGGAAAGGAGGTGAAGCATTGAAAAAAAAGGTCATGTTTCTGGCCGTTTTAGTTTTTTTTATATTGGGCTTGGCGCAAGTTGCTGCCGCCGATCCGACATGGCATCATTATAATCCGCCAAAAAATATTGATGCCGAAAAGTGGATTGGCATAGCGGACACCTTGAAATTGACGGACGAACAAGCGGCGAAGATACAGGACTTGCAAAAGGCCCATTACGAGAAAAGCAAAGATTTGAGGGCCGAGTTGCAAGAAAATATGTTTGCTCTAAAACAGCTCCGCTGGCAGAAGGAAGCAGATCAAAAGATTGTCGAA
>CAZKPV010000192.1:1728-2829 GCA_964554735.1 uncultured Clostridia bacterium | reverse complement strand
TTTGGGTCAATCATGTTTTGTAGGGCGGTATTTCCCAACAAAACAATTATCTTGGGAGTAATAATTTCAATCTGCCTATAAAGCCAGGGCATACAAGCCGTGGCTTCCTGCCTGCTGGGTATCCTGTTTTTGGGGGGCCGACACTTTACGATGTTTCCAATAAAGACATCCTCGCGCCCCAGGTCTATGGCCTTCAATATATTATCCAACAACAGCCCGGCAGCCCCAACGAAAGGTAGACCCTGCCTATCCTCTTCCGCACCGGGTCCTTCACCGATTAACATAATTTTTGCTTCCGGATTTCCTTCACCAAAGACAATATTGTTTCTGTGTTGTGCCAGGGCGCATTTACTGCAACCGGCCACTTCTTCCCGCAGTTTATCGAGGCCCAAGGCCGGCTACACCTTTTCCAAAATAATTTTATGATCCACCAAAGCGAGTTCCTTGATTTTCGCCTTAATAATTTTACGCCTTCCGAAGATATCCTCTAGGACTAACCCTTCATCTGTCGGCGTAACCTTGTCAACCATCTCCAGAAACAATTCGTCTTTCTCGTTTTCCCTTAGATAGGCATTAGCTTCACACACTTGGCAATACCTCCCTTATAATAGTAAAACCACGCAAGCCAAGTTCATCAGCGACTTGGACCTTCGTGGCCCCGTTTTTTAACCTTCATGGCTTATTTGACTACATTATAAACTTGTTAAGCGAATAAATCAACCTCTGATTTTTGCCATAATGCTGTTCCACCACCGGCTTAAAAACCCGCCGGTCATCAGTTCGACAGCCCCGCTTACATCCCCTTCCGGCACGCACAGTATACCCAGTTTTTTGGCGGCACCCGGAAGGGGAACAACCGCCCTACCGTAATCACCCGTGCCATTTCTTCGGAACACTATCTCGGCAAAGCCATAACCTTCAGCCAGTTTATCATCCAGATCGCCAATGGTTTCCACATCGTATCCGCCGGCGGAAAGAATCACATCGCCGGAACGCAAGCCCGCATTCCAGGCGGGGCCGGCAGGCAAAATATCCAACACCTTAACTCCCTGCCCCGGGGGGACATATAGAGAATATGCGGCCGCCAGCCGAGATGTTCTG
>CAZKPV010000192.1:0-1718 GCA_964554735.1 uncultured Clostridia bacterium | reverse complement strand
GGGGGGACATATATGGGTTCCGCATTAAACTCTATATTTCTTCCTATGTGAATAACCAACTCGTGACCCAAGGGGGAGAACAATGCAGCAACTATCGCCACCGGCAAGGAATGTTCGGCCATAACGGCCAGGGCCAGGAGCACAAAGCTGTATATCCCAAGGTATCCGGCGGAAAGGCGGCTTTTCTCCTTTGGGGTCCGGGCGGTAACTATGTCGGCATATCCCAAACCTGCCACCACGGGTATGAGCCCAAGAGTCGAATCCTTTAAATCATCGACACCCGGGCTGATGAGGGGCCACCAATCCGGCATCTCAACCCCACCACCCGTAACGCCGGTCATTACAATTAAGGCGATAATGGGTATGGGCCAAAACTTTTGGAGGGTAAACCCCCCGACTATGCGACTACCGTTTTCCTTTAATCTCAGGTAGATAGGTACCGCACCCAAATGGCCGCTAAAGTATATCAGAATACTTTCCACCATGTGGAGGATGGCAATCAAGGCCAAAATCTGCGTCACTTTTACATCGGGAAATCCCAGGAGCAGTTTTGACAAGGACAATATGCCCCCGGCGTAGGCAAAACACAAAAATCGGGGGTTTATCAACATCAAAAATATAGCTATCGGCCAGAGATAAATCAACCCGCTTCCGGAAAGAGTCACACCGACAAAGACCATAAAAATACTTCCCACAAGCCCGCCGACCAAGCCAAACCCCACAGCGTACAGCATGTCCATGTACGGGCTTTGACCGGGCAAACCAAACATTTCCCCTCTCATAGCGGCAATTCTTCGGTACTGTATGGCAACAATGACAACAACCAGCCAAAAAATCGGGTTGAACAACATCAAGAGGAGCTGGCCCACCATTAAAGGTATGATTTTAAAAAAAGGAAACATATTAACCCACTCCGCCTATCGGCTTAGGCTTTCCGCCATAATTTCCAGTGCCTTTTCCATCTGGTAATCCTTGAGGGCGTTATCGGGCTGTTTCACTTCAATATCCGGCATTACACCTTTTTCGTGGATATCATTTTTGTTCCTGGTCAGGTACTTGGCAACAGTAAGTTTTAAACCGGCACCGTTACCCAGCGGGTATGCCGTTTGAACCAACCCCTTGCCGAAAGTTTTGGCACCGACCAATGTACCGGTTTCCGCATCTTTAATGGCCCCGGCTAAAATCTCCGACGCACTGGCGCTTCTCTCATTGACCAAAACCACCAGGGGCAAACCGATATAATTGCCGTTGGTTTCCCGTACTTCATCCTTGCTCGTTCGGTAATCAATATAGACAATCGGGCCGGGCGGAACAAAGTAGCTGGCCACATTGACCGCAGCATTCAGTTCCCCCCCGGGATTGTTACGTACATCTAGAATGATACCCTTCATCCCTTCCCGGGATAGCCTGGCAATGGTATTGTCCAACTCGGACACTGTTTTCTCGTTAAACTGGCTGATGGCAATATAGCCGGCCGCACTACCCTCTATCATCTCACCTTCCACGGTAGGAACATTTATTTCCTCCCTGATTAGGGTGTATTCGTAATTCTTATCCTCAACGGAACGGTAAACAGAAATTTTTACACTGGTCCCAACCGGGCCCCTCATTAAACTTACGGCCGTCTCCAAATCCATTTCCGCAACATTTTTATCGTCGATGGCAGTGATGATGTCACCCCTGACCAAGCCCGCCTTGGCCGCCGGGGTATCCTCAAA
>CAZKPV010000191.1:0-2880 GCA_964554735.1 uncultured Clostridia bacterium | reverse complement strand
ATGATCTCGCAGCATATACCTGCCGGGTACAGACCCGCCAATCTGGCCAGATCCACCGTGGCCTCAGTGTGGCCCGCCCTACGCAAGACGCCGCCTTCTTTCGCCCTTAGAGGAAAAATGTGCCCGGGCCTGCGTAAATCTTCCGCCTTGGTTTCGGGGTCGATGACGGCCTTGACCGTTTCAGAACGTTCATGGGTGGAAATACCGGTTGTGGTCGTGGCAGCGTCAACGGAGACGGTAAAGGCCGTGGCATGGGGATCAGTATTGTGGGCTACCATATCCTGTATATCTAGCTCCTCCAACCTTTTCCCCACGATAGGGAGGCAAATTAAACCACGGCCGTGTATAGCCATGAAGTTAATCGCTTCCGGGGTAACTTTTTCCGCCGCCATAATCAAATCGCCCTCATTTTCGCGATCCTGATCATCCACTACAACTATTATCTTGCCTTCCCTAATTTCCCGAATAGCCTCCTCGGGGGTATTGAATTTGTATTCTGTACTCATCTACCTGACCTCCAAACTGTTTGTAAGCAAATTGGTTATCATGCTTCCTAGATAAAACCGTGGCCTGCAAGGAAATCGGCAGTTATTTCCTGTTTGTTGTCGTTTTCCCCTAGTTTTTGCTGGAAGAATTTCTCCACATATTTTGCCAATAGATCCGTTTCCAGATTAACAATGTCGCCGATACTTTTCGTCTTCAAGGTGGTTTCTTTGGCAGTATGGGGTATGATCGAAACCTCAAAACTGTTTTTGGTTACATCAACAACCGTTAGACTGATACCGTCAATGGCAATGGAGCCCTTCTTGACAATATATCTGAGTATTTCCTCTGATGCCCGTACAGTAAACACAGTTGCAATATCCAATGTTTTTTTCCCAACGATTGCACCGGTTCCGTCAATGTGACCGGTTACAATGTGGCCGCCAAACCGCCCGTTTACACCCAGGGCGCGCTCTAAATTCACAAGGTCACCCCTTTTCAGTTGGCCCAAATCCGTACTACGAAGGGTTTCGAACATAACGTCGGCCGTAAAAACAGGCCTTTCGCATGAGGTAACCGTAAGGCACACCCCGTTAACGGCAATGCTATCGCCTATTTTCACCCCTTCCAAAACCTTTCGGGCCTCTATTGTCAGTTTCGCGGAATCACTTCCGTGTTTTATTGATCTGACCTTGCCTATCTCCTCGACAATTCCCGTAAACATTCTCATCAGCCCCGCCTTCATTTAAATAGCCCTCTATATATAAATCATCTCCAAACCTCTCCACCTTTTGAAGGCTTATCTTGCCGGCCTCATTTAAGCTGGCTATTCCCTTCCCTCCGACCGGCCCGGGAGCAAGTTTGCCCCCTATGACCTTGGGAGCAATAAACCAACAAACCTTGTCAACCAGCCCTTCCTTGAAAAAAGATGAAGCGATTTTAGAGCCGCCTTCAACTAGCAAACCGGTAACCCCTCTTGAGCCCAATTCGTGCATAAGACTGTTTAGATCTATGCCCTCTTTCCCGGATTCAAGAAAAATAATTTCCGCCCCCATGTCCCTAATCTTTTCAACCCTTTCGGCCGGTGCACCCACGGCAACGGCAACTATTGTCGGTGCGGAAGATTTTTGGGTAAGTAGGGTTGCATCCGGCGGTATGCGGCATCTGCTATCCAAAACCACACGTATGGGATCCCTGCCGCCCCCACCCGGAAGTCGGCAGGTTAGCGATGGGTTGTCGGACAATACCGTGCCAATGCCAACCAATATTCCGTCATACATATGGCGCAGTTCATGCACCCTTTCCCTTGCCTCCGGCCCCGTTATCCACTGCGACTCCCCGGTGGCTGTTGCTATTTTCCCGTCCAAACTCATAGCGGTTTTAAATACGACAAAGGGAAGCCCGGTAGTAATATATTTGATAAACACTTCATTTAATCGGGCGGCCTCACGGGACAAAACTCCCATACGCACATCCATACCGCCCTCCCGAAGTCTTTTTATTCCCCGACCAGCAACCAAAGGATTAGGGTCCTTCATGGCCACAACGGCTTTGGATAAGCCGGCGCGCAAAATGGCCTCAGTGCAGGGCCCGGTACGTCCATAATGACTGCAAGGTTCTAGGTTAACATAAATCGTGGCGCCCCCGGCTTTTTTCCCCGCCTTTTTTATTGCCAATACTTCCGCATGGGGCCCCCCCGCCTCGGCATGAAAACCCTCACCGACAATCCGTCCGTCTCTTACTATTACGGCACCCACCAAGGGGTTCGGGCTGGTTAATCCAACCGCCTTTTTGGCCAAGGCCAACGCCCGCCCCATATATTTTTCATCAATTTTCGAGCTTATAGTAACAGCACCCTTTCCAAAACAATTAAGCCCCGAAGAATAATCTTCAGGGCAGACATATTTCTCAAACATGTCACAAAAATGACATCTTGACAACCCTCTTCCATCCAGACTTTAACTGTCGGCTCCGGAGTTTAACCGGATCAACCCTTGATTGGGCTCGCGGGCTACTGCACAAAACCTACATTAGCACATTACCGCCGGTACGGAATTACACCTGTCCCTGAAGGCCTATTTTTTTATAATTATAAGCTTATCCGCCATTCATGTCAATTGCCAAACGCAACTCTTTTACTGCCTTTCCAATATTGTCGGCACCAAATATTGCAGAACCGGCCACCAGGACACTTGCTCCAGACCGAACCAACTCACGGGCCGTATCCTTGTTTACACCGCCATCTACCTGAATTTCCGGCTTTAGATTTTTTTCCCCAAGCATATATTTGAGGGCCGAAATTTTAGGTAAGACCTCCGGTATGAATTTCTGACCGCCAAAACCCGGGTTTACAGTCATCAGTAAAACTAGATCAACCAAGGGTAAAATGTATTCAAC
>CAZKPV010000190.1:0-2901 GCA_964554735.1 uncultured Clostridia bacterium | reverse complement strand
GCGTTTTTAACAAAAATTACGGCGGCGCACGGTTTTCAAGTGGCCAATGCCCACGCGATTTTCAATATAGGAACTGCTTTTATATTTTTACCCTTCCTGTCGCAGTTCGCTAAAGTTTTGGAAAGGATTTTGCCGGACAAAGCGGATGTCACGGAAGATGAATTAAAAGCAAAATATCTTGACGAAAAATTAATAGGTACGCCCTTCGTTGCTCTGGGCCTAGCCATAAAAGAAATAAATAATGCCTCGGATCAGGTTTATGAAATGACCTGTTCTATAGTTGATATTTTAAAAAGGAATGATGTTGCCCTTCTAAAAAAAGTCAACAAACGGGAAGATTACCTTGATCTTATCTGTAGGGCCATAACCAACTATATATCCAAAGTAATGAGACAATCGCTTTCCGCCGAGGAGTTTAACAGATGTATGTGCTATATGCATATCATTAATGATCTCGAACACATCGGGGACATAATAGAAAAAGACGTTGCCTATATTGCGAATTGTAAAATTAACAAACAGCGTGAGTTTTCCGATGATGGTTGGAAAGAAATAATCGACATGCACAATAGGCTGTGCAGCGTAATTCAGGTTTCGAATGCCGCGCTGGCGTCAAATGATGTGGAAATCGCCGAAAAAGCTATTTCAATGCAACTTGAACTTGCCCACCTTGAGAGATACCTGCGTGCCACACATTTCAACCGCCTAAAAGAAGGGACGGCACTGTCTATTTCCACTAGTTCATTGCATTTAGATTTAATCAACTCTTTTTTATGGATAAGCGAACATGCGAAAAACATATGTTGCGAAATAATAACTTTGGAACAAAAGGCTATGGCGGCTTTGGAGGACAAAACGCAAGAAATCGATGCCAATGCAGTCCCTGAAACGGACAAGAAAGCAGTCACTAAGGGTCAGGTTGGAAAAGAAACTTTAGGTTGGCGTTAGGAATAATGGTTATGGTATAATTACAGCAATATACTTTTTCATAGAACTCAGATAGGGGGAATAGAATGTCATTAATTGATGATAGGTTGGATGAATTTAAGGAAAAAATAGCCAATCCACCGTCGATGAAGGGAACCAACGCCGTGTACCAGTTTATTTTGGAAGGTGAGGACGGCGGTAATTACTATGTAACCTTCACCGATGGGGCAGGAGTTTTAAATGAAGGTATAGCAGAAAAAAGCGACATTACCTTGACCGCCGAAACCAAGGATTTTATAGCCCTAAAAGACGGCAAGCTATCTCCTATAATGGCTTTTATGGGTGGAAAGATTAAAATCAAGGGTGATATGGCACTGGCTATGAAATTACAGGGAATGTTAGGGTAAAAAAGGAGTAGGGGCGGGGAACATCCTGCCCCTATCCCCCATATTGCCTTCCAAGCAGCCCGCCGGATAACCCAATTCCTCGGAAACGTGCTTTATAACACCCGCAGGCCATTCATTGGAATAGGGGTCTTTACCGATCACTATCTCGGGTTTAGCCTCCGACACTCCCGTGTTCTGAAACCCCCCTACAACTAAAGTAATTACAATCATCAAAACAAATAAAACCATAACTTTACTGCGAAAAGTTATGAACTCATGCATTTCTTTTTTTATATTATTGTACATAGGTGAGTGCCTATTGTTAAATGACTGACCATGATTCCTTAGGTAGTATTTACACAACCTATGCCAATTGTATATAATTAAGGACAAAACGGCGGAGTGATCAATATGAACGATATATACTTTAGGGGAAATGTATTATTGGAATCCTTGGTTGTGTATAGGGGATTACTTCAAGATAGGCTTGTTTTGGCATTACGTTCAGTTTTGCATGATTTGGTGGCCGAACAAATGCGTCCCGGAAAATTCATCAGCGATTACAGTGCGTTTTACCACAAACTTATCGAGCATAATCCTGCGGGTTCCTTTAAGGAGTATTTAATCGAAAAGATAGCCTATGACAATAATGTTTTCAGTAGACAAAGTGAAAAAGTTGGCTATAGCGGTATCCATAAAAATATTAGGTCGGCCGCCGAAAAGGACTTGGCGGTCTTGGGGGCAATTGCGGATCTCACCGGGGATGGCATTAAAAAGGCGGCCCTTGGAAGGTTTGAAAAAGGCCGGTTTGAGGAGGATATTATCGCCGGTTTACCTGATTGGGGAAACAAAGGTGGATTTAACGAAAAATTGCCAAGGTTATTTCAAGCCGGCAGTGACCCTGAGCAAAATGTAGAGTTGCTAGCAGATTTCCACAAGAACAGCGGTGCCGGGGAGTTTGCTAAATATATTGGGTTCGTCTGGGAACGGCGCGGTACCGAGGGACGTTTGAAAGGTGTCCAACATACCGATCCGATTCGTTTCGAGGACCTGATCAGTTACGAGAGGGAGCGGAAGAAGGTTGTAAGCAATACTCTTCAGTTCCTGGACGGCTACCCGGCAAATAATGTTTTACTGTACGGGGATAGGGGTACCGGCAAATCGTCTACAGTTAAGGCCCTATTAAATGAATACAGCCACCGGGGGCTGCGTGTTATAGAGTTGCCGAAAACCCTTCTCGGGGATCTCCATGATGTGCTCGGGCAGATCAAGGATAGGGGGCATAAATTTATCATTTTCGTTGACGACCTATCATTCGATGATGACGAAAGGGAATACACCGCCTTGAAGGCCGTTCTTGAGGGAAGCCTAGAGTGCAAACCGGACAATGTGGTTATCTATGCAACGTCAAACCGCAGGCATCTTGTCAAGGAAAGATTTAGCGATCGGGTAGGCCTCTTGTCCGGGAATAGGGATGACGAGGTCCATGCAGGTGATACAATGCAGGAGAAATTATCCCTAGCGGACAGGTTTGGAATCACAGTAACTTTTACCTTACCCAACCAAAAAGAGTACCTGAAGATCGTGG
>CAZKPV010000189.1:0-2932 GCA_964554735.1 uncultured Clostridia bacterium | reverse complement strand
GATGTCCTTGGGACCACAAAACGCCCCGGCTACATATATTCCGGGCCTGGAGGTCTCTACGCCGGTTAGTTCCCCTAACTGGCAAAAATTATACCGGTTTAAGTCTAAACCAAATTTTTTGCCCAATTCAATGGCTTCTTCCTTGGGTTTGAGACCTAGGGACAGAACAACCATGTCAAAATCCTCTTCAAGGAACTGCTGGTCCTCAGTTACATATCTGAGCCTTAGATTTTTGTTCTGTTGCATTTCTTTTACAGAAGATATCATGCAGTGCTTGTATTGCACGCCGTAATCATCCTCGGCGCGGTTATAATATTTCTCAAAATCCTTACCATAGGCACGAATGTCCATGTAAAAGATTGATATATCCAAGTCGGCTTCATGCTCTTTGGCGATAATCGCCTCTTTAGTGGCGTACATGCAGCACACCGCCGAACAGTAGCCCTGTTTTTTGGCCACGTCACGGGAGCCTACACATTGAATAAATGCAATTTTTTTAGGGGTTGCGCCATCCGAAGGCCTTTTCAAATGACCTTGGAAGGGCCCCGAGGCACTGAGCATACGCTCAAACTGGAGACTGGTTATAACATTATCGTAGACGCCATATCCATATTCCCCACGTACTTCGGGTTCAAAAAGTTCGAATCCCGGGCTTAGCAAAATTGCCCCTACATTGATTTCAACTGTTTCCTCTTCCATGTCATGGTCAATGGCATCAACAGGGCAAACATCCTCACAGGCCATACATTCTATACAGTTTTCCATATCAATAACATAGGCGTTGGGATATGCCTGTGCGTATGGTTTGTAAATAGCTTTACGGGTGCCTATCCCCTGGTCAAATTCACATACAACATCTTCCGGGCATTCCTCTTCACACATACCGCAACCTAGGCATTTGGAAACATCCACGTATCTTGGACGCTTTTTAATTGTAACCGTAAAATCGCCCGGCTCTCCTTCTAGATCTACCACATCGGACAAGGTGAAGATCTCTATGTTGCGATGTCTGCCTGTCTCAACTAGTTTTGGGGACAATATACACATGGAGCAATCATTAGTTGGGAAGGTCTTGTCCAGCATGGGCATAGTGCCGCCAATGGCCGGAGTATTTTCCACAATATAAACTTTGTACCCCACCTCCGCGAGGTCTAAAGCAGATTGCATTCCGCTAATGCCGGCTCCAACAATTAAAATTGCCCCGGTCATCTGCTTTTGTAAGTTTTCATTATTATTACTACTCACTAGAACACCAAACCTCCATCCTTTAAATTAACCTACCAGTGAATGCTCACGTAGCACCGGGTATGGGTCAACCAAATGCTTGTTAAACCACGCATCATAATCCGGTAGGCCTAGGGCTAATCCCATCAGTTCTGTAAAGTAAAATGAAGGCATTTTACAATCGGGATCCCTTCTCATTTCCAGGTTCGCCTGGCAAAGAGGGCAAGCAGCAACAACGGCATCCGCGTCTGCTTCTTCGGCCATATCCAGTAACTTGCCTACTAATTTCCCGACTATTTTTCCACTGACCAGTCCTTGGTTGGCACCACAGCATTCCGTTTTACAGGACCAGTTTTTAACATCGGCCCCTAACCCGGCCATTAGCTGATCCATAACCATAGGATTTTCTGCCCTGTCAAAGTTAGTAACTTCCGGCGGGCGAACTAAAAGGCAGCCATAATAACAAACAACCTTTAGTCCCTTTAGTGGCTTCTTTACCTTGGCAGTTATAGTCTCAATACCCAATTTTGTTGTTAAAGCCTCCAACAAAGAATAAACCTGCACACTTCCATCAAATTTAAAATCATGAATCCCCTCTAGGCGGGAACGCTCTTTTTCGTCGTTCCGCAAAATATAATCCGCTTTTTTCAGGCGGTTGTAACACGCGGAACAGGGTACTGCCACATCATTTCCGGATTGCTGTGCAGTGACAATGCTTTTAGTCGGCAAAGCCATAGACAGCAAACGGTCTGTACTGTGAGCGGAAGTGGCCCCACAGCATGCCCAATCATCCAATTCTTGCAGTTCCACCCCGAGCGCCCTGCAAACTGATCTGGAAGAAAGATCATATTCCTTAGCAGTTGATTCAAGTGAACACCCTGGATAATAGGATAGCTTCACTGTTTGCCAAACCCCTTTCCATAGCACAAATACATTCTAGCAACTAGGCTTTTTTAAGTTCATTTACCTTATTAAATAAATCCTTAATCGCACCCTTGTTTTTGACTCCTCCCCCCGGTAGTAGGGGCAACTTGCCTTTCAGAATCATTTTTATTCCCACATCAATGTCTGAGAACAGGTCACCACTTTTCAGTTTGTAACCAATCATCATGAAAGTTTCGTGAATGCGCCCGTTTGATCTGACTGAGTTAAGGAAAACATCGTGAAAGATAGGTATATTCTTTTCTTTTGCAGGTATTCCTTCTTCTAGCGCAATTTCACTGAACGTGTCCATAACTTCTGAAATTTTGATGTCATTGGGACAGCGAACACCACAGGTTTCACACCCGGAACAAACCCAAATGGCAGAAGTACGCAATGCCCTGTCTTTCAATCCGAACTGGGCCATACGCAAGATTTGGTTGGGAGCGTAGTCCATAAATTCCGCCATTGGACAACCCGATGAGCATTTCTGGCAATGATAGCATGCATTAATCGGCTGCCCGCTCCTTCTTTCTACTTCTTCGAAAAAACTTAGGTTTAATTCAACCGGGCCTTCTTCAGTAATAATATTCAATATAAAGACCCCTCCCATCAAACTACACAGCTCATAATCGATTTATAACTTAGGGCCGGTATTGCTCACCCCCTAGAAACCGGAATCCCATATAAAAAAATTGATTGTTACAGCAATTTTTTGAATCTGTGTAATAATACATATTAATTAGGACCCAAAGTTTGAATTTCAACAATTAAAAGAATTTTTCCT
>CAZKPV010000188.1:0-3038 GCA_964554735.1 uncultured Clostridia bacterium | reverse complement strand
CATATAAATACCACAGTAGTTATATTATCACGCCTAAGAACCTAAATCAAGGCCCAATACATTTAAAAAAGGCCTGGTAAAATCCGGCCTTTTGTGATCATATTTCCCTTTTTTCAAGGTATCTTTCCAGTTTCCTCTTGACCCGTTGGAGGGCGTTGTCAATTGATTTAACATGTCTTTCCAAATCCTCGGCAATCTCTTGGTAGGATTTGCCCTCAAGATAGGACATCAACACCTTCCACTCCAGGTTACTCAGTATTTCTCCCATCTTTTCCTCAATATCGTTAAATTCCTCCCGGCTAATGATCAGTTCCTCCGGGTCCGTAATTTTTGTCCCGGATATGACATCCAACAGTGTGCGGTCGGAATCTTCATCGTAAATGGGTTTGTTCAGGGATATATAGGAGTTAAGCGGTATGTGCTTTTGTCTTGTCGCCGTTTTAATGGCTGTAATGATTTGCCTGGTTATACATAGCTCCGCAAAGGCTCTAAAGGAAGATAACTTGTCCATGCGAAAGTCGCGAATAGCCTTGTAAAGCCCTATCATTCCCTCTTGAATTACGTCTTCCCTGTCGGCCCCTATTAAAAAGTATGCCCGGGCCTTAGCGCGCACAAAGTTCTTATACTTATTGATCAAGTACTCTAAAGCCTCGTCATCGCCCCTCCTGGCAAAAGTAACAACCTCTTCATCAAGCATTAGTTGGAAGCTACAGACTACTTCTCTTTGTGCGTTAACGCTCAACAATATCTCCCCCGCCTTTTAAATTCCGGACTACAAAACCATTATAAATAGATTCAATGGGCTAGTCAAGTAATTTACTGATAACTGTTCTTGTTTGATAAAATTGGGGAAACCATCCAGATGGCCTCCCCAATCTCACCGCACAACCAACAATTATTTGATTTCGGCAGTTGCCCCAGCTTCTTCCAATTTTCCTTTAATGGTCTCAGCTTCATCCTTGCTTACCTTTTCTTTTACAGGATTTGGCGTGCCGTCAACGAGTGCCTTGGCTTCTTTCAGCCCTAACCCGGTGATTTCGCGTACCGCCTTGATTACGCCAATCTTTTTATCACCAATTGCTGTGAGGACAACGTCAAATTCAGTTTGTTCCTCTTCCGCGGGTGCATCTGCTTCAGCAACAGGGCCGGCGGCCATGGCTACCGGTGCGGCGGCGGTTACACCAAATTCCTCTTCCATCGCCTTTACCAATTCGGACAGCTCGAGTACTGTCATTTCCTTCACGGCTTCAATAATTTCATTAACTTTAGACATACTTTTTACCTCCACCTATGATTTAATTTAAGAAGCATTTTCAGCCTTCTGTTTTCGAACGGCATCTAAAACATAAACCAGATTCCTGATATTGCCCTGCAATACGTTAACAAGCCCGTAAATGGGTGCCTGGAAGCCTCCCACAACCTTGCCCAAAAGAACTTCCCGCGAGGGTAGGTCTGCCAGTTCTTTAACTTTGGCGACATCGATGATACTGCCTTCTAGGACACCCACCTTAATTTCAAGAACCTTGTTTTCACGGGCAAACTTGTGCAGTATTTTAGCAGAAGATGCCGGATCCCCGTAACCAAAAGTTATTGTCGTGGGCCCAACCAAATACTCATCCAAACCCTCTATACCTAGTTCATCGGCGGCAATTTTGGTCAAGGTATTTTTGGCAACCTTGTATTCATTGCCCGATTCCCGCATTAAATTTCTCAATTTTGTGGCCTGTGCAACATTTAATCCCTTGTTGTTTGCCAAAATGGCCACCTGACATTTTTTGAGTTTTTCCTTGATTTCTTCAACCACTTGTTTTTTTTGTTCTTTTGTGATCACTTTGCCATTCGCACCTCCTTTTCAAATTATTTACCCCGAATGTAAAATCAAAGGCGGGCCTCCGTAGACACACACAAGAGGCCCGCAAATTATTCACACAAATCCTTGCGGATAACAGCCTCGGCCGGCGGTCTGAATCCCCAGATTTCAAACCCTTAAGTTTAAACACCGACTGTCTACAGCAGCAAAATATTTTATTTTTGTGGTGCCAACAATTTTTGGGGGCTCACCTTGATTCCCGGACCCATTGTTGAAGATACAGTTATCCCTCTAACATACTGTCCTTTAGCCGCCGGCGGCCTTACCCTAACCAGCGTTTCCATTAAGGCCCTTAGGTTTTCAAGAAGTTTTTCCGTGTCAAAGGAAACTTTTCCTATTGGGGTATGAACAACACCTGCTTTGTCCGCCCTGTATTCGATCTTCCCTGCCTTGATCTCGTTAACGGCCTGCTCTACGTCAAAGGTGACGGTTCCGGTTTTAGGGTTGGGCATCAATCCTCTGGGGCCTAATATGCGTCCCAGTCTCCCAACAATACTCATCATATCCGGCGTGGCAATAGCCACCTCAAATCCAAGCCAACCGCCCTGAATTTTTTCGGCCATATCCTCGGCGCCCACGAAGTCTGCCCCCGCCTCTTCCGCCTCCCTGGCTTTGTCACCCTTGGCGAATACGAGTACGGTTCTAGTCTTGCCGGTTCCATGGGGCAGAACCATAGCACCGCGTACTTGCTGGTCTGCATGACGGGGATCTATCCCCAATTTTACGGTCGCCTCCACTGTTTCATCAAATTTAGCGGGGGCAATTTCTTTCAAAAGCTCAAGGCCCTCACCGGGGTCATACAGCACATTTCTGTCAACTCGTTTTTTTGCATCATTAAACTTTTTACCGCGTTTTGCCATAAATAAGCCTCCCTGTGGTGCCAACGGAATTGTATTCCTCCCACTTGAAATTTTTTACTCGACCACTTCTATTCCCATACTGCGTGCAGTTCCTTCAACCATTCTTTCCGCTGCTTCCATGGAAGCGGCGTTGAGATCATCCATTTTTATCCCGGCAATTTCACGTACTTGTTCACGTGTTACCTTGGCTACCTTTTTAATATTAGGCTCCCCCGAAGCCTTTTCAAGGCCGGCTGCTTTTTTTAGAAGCACAGCAGCGGGTGGCGTTTTGCAAACAAAAGAAAAGGATCTGTCCTCAAACACTGTTA
>CAZKPV010000187.1:0-3059 GCA_964554735.1 uncultured Clostridia bacterium | reverse complement strand
TACTTTTTCGGACACATCGGGGCACTGACCATGCACCCTACATTTATACTGCCTACTACTTGGGATAACGAAAAAATGCGCGCCGCGGTAGATGAACATTTCAAAAAGGAGCGCCGGCTAAACTTAAAATACGATACCTGTGGCGGCGAATGGGGCCAATTTTCCAAGAGGACACCATTTTTCAGGGAGAGGTACGGTGATGTGGCCTATGAATTGGTCAAAAGTATAAAGGCGACCTTTGACCCCAACAATATTTTAAATCCGGGGATATTGGAGGGCTACAGATAGAAATAACAACAGTGAACACCGGCTGTACCTTTGTAGGGGTCAACATACCCCCATCTTGTTGTATTGCAAAAACTTGAAATTAATGTCAGGGCGTGGTAAAATTTTAATTGGCTTGTCATTATCATGGCTGTACTGGAGAGGAGAGATGGTATGGCTATTGAGATTGTAACCTTTGGGGGTTTTGATATCAAGGCAAACGGGGAATCCGTTTTTGAGCAGGGTGGCAGGACAAGTAAAAACTTGGAGCTCCTGAAGTACTTTATTACATACCATGACCAAAGGCTAGTACCCGAAAAAATTATAGAAAGCCTATGGCCCGAGGAAGAACTTGCCAACCCACTAAATGCCCTGAGGGCCCAGATCTTCCGTTTACGTAAAAACTTGGCTAAGGCTGGGCTCACCCGCGCTGACAGTTCGGAATCCCACCTGGAAATTGTCTTTGACAATGGGTTTTACCTTCTTCATGTGGGGGACAGTTGTGTAATTGACACGGTTGAGTATGCGGCTGCCACCAGGGAGGCGGACAGCAAAAGGGAAACAGACCCGGACAGGGCAGTGGGGATATATAAAAGAGTTATGGACCTTTACAAGGGGGAATACCTGGCCGAAGACCTGTTTAGCGAATGGGTTTTTACCATCAGAAGCCGATTCCACCGCCAGTACCTCCGGTCGGTCCTGCGGCTACTCGACCTTTTAAAAGCAAAGGGTGCCCACGGGGAGATCCTGGATATTTACGAACGAGCCATCGTTCATGAACCCTTTGAGGAGTCCTTGCATGTGCATTTTCTAGAAGCCCTGGTGTGCCTGGGTGATTACAAGACGGCTTTGAGCCACTACAATTATATTACGGGGAAAATGTTTCGGGAAATGTCCATCCGGCCCACACCGGCCTTAAAAAATGTTTACCGGGAAATAACGGCTTCCGGTGAAAAAAATGAAACCACCAACCTTGTGCAGATAAAGAAGGAATTTACCGTGGATGACGTCCTTGAAGGTGCCCTGTACTGCGATATAGAGCATTTCAAGATCATATATAACCTGGAACGAAGAAAGACACTCAGAACCGGCAATTCGACTTTTCTCGGGTTAATTACAATAGATAAAAATGAAGGTGCATTGACCGGTGAGGAGACCAAGAAATCCCTCAAGGTATTGAAGGAAGTGCTTTTGTGCTCCCTTCGTAGGGGTGACGTTTTTTCACAGTTGAGATCGGTGCAAATGGTGTTGATCCTCACCGATCTGATTGAGGCGAACTTGCAGTTAATAACTAAACGAATCAATAAAAGGTTCAAGGACAAAATAGTTTCCGACAAAATCCACCTTAAAACGTCATTTCAGTCCATCGGTGACAGGGAGATTTTCATCTCCTAGGCAAGCAAACCCTTTAAAATCAAATAGATGAAGGCCACAGACGGAATCCTGTTATTACGGCAGGATTTTTTTGTGTTCAATAGTGTAATCGAAATGAAACTGTAATGTAATCAATTTAAAACGGCCACCTGCTATCATTTGCATATCATAACACAGGGGTTAGTATAGGGGGGTTTTTAGTGAATTATGAACTGGTTGTTAATAATGATAAAGAGTCAAAACCAGATAACCCGACGTCTTTTTTGGTCAAAATCATTTACAACGAGGACACCAGTATACAGGGGCAGGTTCAGTGGATCGAACAGGAAAAAACACTCTCTTTTCGTAGCCTAATGGAGCTCATATTCTTATTTGAAAACGCTTTAAGCAAGGAAAAAGCCAGGGATGTGGGTTTTCGCTCCTGGGACAATTAGCTGAAAATGGAGAGGTAATGCCATGGGAGAAAGAAAATTTTTAACACGAATGGAACGGCGCAGGAAGGAAAAGGAATCACAAAATGGGAACAAAACTCCAATCAAAAAAGTTGCCAAGGGTGCGGCGGTTTTGGTTATAACTGCTTCACTGATCTCATATTCTTTTAACCTTCCCCATGTGAAGGCTTATTTTACCGACAAAATATCACTCAATAACGCACCGCTAATGGAAAGAAGGACCTTGAGCTCGCTTGGGACAGGGGCTATAAGGTTGTTCTTTAATGTTCATCGTTTCGAAAACTTAAAAATGCAACTGGATCTGAGATTTGAAGAAAACATTTTGATTGCCAGGATAAACCTTCCCAAGGACTCCGGCTTTGATGCCGATGACATTATGGCCAAATCCATAAAATTTACATATAGCGAAGGGGGAAACAGACCCATTACCCCAATTAGCGTGGAAAGCCGGGGCAATGGGCTTGAGCTGTGGTTCGACTGGGATGAAGTAGAAAGTTTCATTGACAGCGATGACAACGACCCCGGTTTTGATATTTCCGGTAAGGGCAAGGGACCGGGTGAAAGCGGCCTGGGCGAGAGATTTACCTTTGAAGGCTATGGGGAAATAAACGGCTTGTCCGATTACACTGTTGTGCCTGAGCCGGTGGAAGAAATCGAAGACGAAATATTGGATGAAGTATCAGATGAGGGCGATGCCGTGGATGAGGGCACGGAGGCCGATGATGGTGACGATGAAGGTGCTACCGAAGGCGACGGCGGCACAACCGGCGGTGACACAGGTAGTGACGAAGGCACCGATGATGGGGACACCGGGGGCACCAAAGGCGATGATACCGGCGGCGATTCCGGCGATGCTGATGATGGTGACTCGGGTGGTGACGAAGGCATCGATAAGGGAGACACTGAGGGCACCGGTGGCGATGATACCGGCGGCACTGATGAAGGTGCCAACTCCGGCGATGCTAGTAG
>CAZKPV010000186.1:0-3102 GCA_964554735.1 uncultured Clostridia bacterium | reverse complement strand
CCGGCGGCGAAATACAAACATTATGCGCCCAGTGTGCCCGTGGTGCTAGTGGAAGGCGAAAGGGAAAATGTTGTTGCCGAAATACGTAACATGGCACTGGACAACAAGGGAAGGGGCCGGAGGGTCGGCATACTCGCCACTTCCGAGTCGGCCCGGTTTTACCGGGACCTGGTAATGGCGGGTGACACAGACGGTTCGATCCTCCTCATCACCCTGGGGAGCCTGAATGATTTGCAAGGAATTGCATCTTCCCTGTTTACCCGCCTGCGGCTGTTCGATAAGCTACAGGCGGAGGTAGTTTTTATTGAAGGAATCGAGCCGCGGGGTGTTGGGCTGGTGATTATGGACCGCCTAAGACAGGCGGCCGGGCGCTGTATTACCGTATAGTACGTGTTTCGTGCGGAAAGGAAAGAAGCGAAGTTATGAGTCTGGCGGCCCTGGGTCTACTTGCAGTTGCTTTAGGTACAGATGCCTTCTCCATGTGTATTGGCCTGGGGATTATCGGTGTTTCCCTTCGCCAAATCATAACGATCAGCCTTACTATATTAGCCTTTCACGTTGTAATGCCACTGCTGGGTTGGTATTTAGGGGAATTTTTCGGAACCATTGCCGGCAATATTGCCGTTATTGTGGGGGCGGTTATACTCATTGTCCTAGGGCTAAAAATGAGTTGGGATGCGCGACCGACCGGCGTTGGCTCTGCCCGTGGGGTCTTGAACGAACAAGGCCAGGTGGCCGGCAACACCCTAACCGGCTTGGGCCTGCTGGTAATGGCCGCCTGCGTAAGCGTGGATGCTTTGAGCGTTGGATTTTCCCTGGGCACACGGCATGTAAACTTATTTGCGGCGGCCGGTATCATAGGGGCGGTGGCGGGGTTGATGTCCTTTGCCGGCTTGTATTTTGGCCGTATGCTAGGGCATCTTGTCGGAAACCGTGCCCAGTTTATAGGAGGGCTGATCCTAGCGGGGATAGGGCTGCACCTCCTGTTTCAATAAAAATGTATGTAAAATGATTTTTAGGGGGACGGAACGGTTACAATGAAAAAAATCATTTTTGTATGCACCGGAAATACCTGTCGGAGCAGCATGGCGGAGGCGCTAGCCCGGGACATTCTGGGTAGGGTGGATGAAGCCCGGGATGGCGGAGACGCCCAAAAAGGCGGCATAGACGCCGAAAAAGGTGCCAATGCCCACGACAGCGGCACCGCCCCGGGTGGTGGTTGGCCCCTTGCGGCCATCGAGGTGTTTTCGGCCGGGATTGCGGCCTTTCCCGATATGCCGGCCAGCCCGGAAGCCGTCGAAGTCATGTCCGAAATGGGTATTGACCTCGGGGGGCACCGGGCATCGGCCCTGGTGCCGGAGGACGTAGAATCCGCCGACCTCATACTTACCATGACCGAGGCCCACCGCGATTTTGTGCGGCGAATGGTTCCCGGTACGGAGGAGAAGGTCTACACATTGGGTGAGTTTGCCGGTAGGGGGGAGGAGGTTCCCGACCCCTTTGGGCGATCCCTCGACGTCTACCGGCAAAGTGCGGAGGTTATTAAGGATCTAGTGATCCAGGCCCTAGTAAGGTTAAAAGAAGGTTAAATAACGGTTAAAAAAAATTACCCCGTAAATCTTGAGCACACATTTAGAAGGATAATCTTTTTCTACTGGAGAAATGAGGCTTTATAGCATTAATCCCAGCAAATTAGAAGGAAGGTTTTACACTTGCGCATTGCAATTGCCAGTGATCACGGAGGGTTCCTGTTAAAAGGGGAAGTAGTACAGGTTCTCCAGGAAATAGGTCTGGAGTACCGAGATTACGGTACCGATACGGAGGATTCCGTGGATTATCCCGATTTTGCACTGAAAGTGGCGGAGGCAGTAGCCTCGGGGGAGTATCAATGTGGGATCATCTGCTGTGGGACAGGCATTGGAGTTTCCATAGCGGCCAACAAGGTGCCCGGCATTAGGGCAGCCTTGTGCCACGATACTTTTTCGGCCCGGGCATCCCGGGAGCACAATGACGCCAATGTACTTACCATGGGCCAAAGGGTTATAGGTGCCAGTTTGGCGCGCGATATTGTTAAATCTTTTTTGGCCGGCGAATTCGCCGGTGGCAGACATGCCCGGAGGCTGGAAAAGATTGTGGAAATTGAAAAGAAATATTCGGTAGGCGGGAGGTAAGCCATGATTTCAAAGCACTCGTTAGACGACACCGATCCGGAAGTAAAGGCGGTTATACAAGGTGAACTGGCAAGACAACGCAGTACCATAGAACTGATTGCCTCCGAAAATTTTGCCAGCCGGGCTGTTATAGAAGCACAGGGTTCGGTTTTGACAAACAAATACGCGGAGGGTTACCCGGGCCGTCGTTACTACGGCGGTTGCGAGCAAGTGGATATAGTGGAAAGGCTGGCCATATCAAGGGGCAAAGAATTGTTTGGAGCAGAGTACGCCAATGTTCAGCCCCATTCCGGCACCCAGGCCAATACGGCCGTTTATTTTGCCCTCTTAAAACCGGGCGACACCATATTGGGTATGGATCTAGCCCACGGAGGGCACCTAACCCACGGGAGTCCGGTAAATCTTTCCGGCAGGTACTACAAGTTTTGTTTCTACGGGGTGGACCGTGATACGGGCACCATCGATTATGACCATGTTACGGAAATAGCCCGCAAGTGCCGTCCGCGGTTGATAATAGCCGGCGCCAGCGCCTACCCCCGGGAGATAGATTTTAAAAAGTTTAGGGAGATCGCCGACCAGGTCGGCGCCTATCTTATGGTTGACATGGCCCATATCGCCGGGCTGGTAGCCGCAGGTTTACATAACAATCCCATCCCCTATGCGGACGTTACCACGACGACGACACATAAAACCTTACGCGGCCCCCGGGGCGGTATGATATTTGCCCGCGAAAAGTACGGCGAAGCCATCGACAAGGCCATTTTCCCGGGCATCCAAGGCGGCCCCTTGATGCATGTTGTCGCCGCCAAGGCGGTTGCCCTGGGAGAGGCCCTGCGGCCGGAATTCAAGGACTACCAAAAAAACATAGTGAAAAATGCCGTCCGGCTGGCGGAAGAACTGGTAAAAAGGGACTTTAACCTTGTTTCCGGCG
>CAZKPV010000185.1:470-3133 GCA_964554735.1 uncultured Clostridia bacterium | reverse complement strand
GGTAACACCCAGTGGGGGTGACCCCAAGGATAGTGCCACAGAAATGCAAACCGCCTGTCAGACTTGTACGGGTAAGGGTGGAACGGTGCGGTAAGAGCGCACCAGCGGCCTGGGTGACCGGTCGGCTAGGTAAACCCCACTTGGAGCAAGACCGAATAGGGGAATATTGGGGCGGCCCGTCCCGTTCCCGGGTTAGGTCGCTAGAGGCGGCTGGTAACAGTTGTCCCAGATAGATGATCATCCTAGACAGAACTCGGCTTATAGGTTTACTCACATTGATTTTGGGAAGGTTCACTTTAAAAATGAGGTGGACCTTTTCCATACTGTAAAAAGTTCCCGGTAATATGTCACCCGGGCAGGATTTGGCCGGGTTTTGCAGAATTATATCTTTATACTGATAAACAATAATTTTTTTTGGGGGTCAAGGTTATATTATGAAGCTAACTGATATTTTAACTGTTGATGAATGGGCCGCGCTAGAAACAGAGCTCAATGAAAAATATGGGTTAAACATGAGCCTCTTTGATGCGGATGGCGTTAGGGTTACTAGCTTTATAAAATGGGCAAATAAACTATGCCCTGTCATTAAAGCCAATCCCGATGGGGCCAGCTATATCTGCGCTATGGCGCACCAGGAGGTTGCCGCGGAGGCTATGAGGACAAAGGAACCAGTTATAAGCGAATGTGATGCCGGCTTTGTAAAAGTTGGAACCCCGGTTTTTGTTGGCGATGAATTCCTAGGTATTTTTGGTGGATGTGGTTATCTTTTAGATGACGGTGAAGTCGACTCCTTCCTAGTTATGAAGACCATTGGGAACAGTGAAGAAGAAATAGAGGATTTGGCCAAAGGGACAAAAAGCATGTCTACGGAGGAGGCGGAGGACTTGGCTGCCTACCTAAAAAAACGTATAGCCGATATACTAGACAAACATAAAAAATGACACGTAAGTATATGAGTTGACATTTTTCTGTTGTGTTTAAAGGACAGTGTCCGGCAAAAAGGACATTGTCCTTTTTGCTTTTTAGGCAAACCTCCCTTTAAGCCCTTGACCTAACCTTATTGTAAATGGCATGAATATTGCGATAACTATTAGGCACAGGTAGAAATTTATGGTTGAGAGGAGGACATGGATGGGTATTTATGCTGAAGAGCACAATATCTTTCGTTCTACTTTTAAAAAGTTCATAGGTAGAGAACTTACCCCGCACATGGATGCATGGGAAGACAAAAGAGAAATGCCCCGTTCCATATGGCTCAGGTTTGGGGAATACGGCTATCTCTGCCCCTGGTTGCCTGATAAATACGGCGGCGCCGGGGCAGGTTTCGAGTATTCGATGATTATCATTGAAGAGTTATCAAGGGCGGGTATCAATGGGCCAGCCGTTGGTATAGGGGTACATAGCGAGATAGCGGCCCCCTACATTTTAAGCTATGGCAACAAAGAGCAAAAGGAAAAATGGTTGCCGGGTTGCGGTACAGGTGACACGGTCCTGGCGATAGCCATGACGGAGCCCAATGCCGGTTCCGACTTACAGGCAATAAAAACAACGGCACGGTCAGATGGGGACCATTACATTATTAACGGGCAAAAAACCTTTATAAGTAACGGTATTTTCGCCGATTTAGTTATAGTTGCCTGCAAAACCGATGTAAATGTCTATCCCCCCCACAAAGGGATTAGTCTGATAGTGGTGGAGGACGGCACACCCGGATTTATCAAAGGGCGAAAACTAGACAAGGTTGGTCTACACAGCCAGGACACCGCCGAGTTATTTTTCGAAGATTGCAGGGTGCCGGCGAAAAATCTTCTAGGTCAAGAGGGTATGGGTTTTGCCTATATGATGCAGAAATTACAGCAGGAACGATTGGTGTCGGCGGCCTTCTCCCAAACATTAGCGGAGAGGATGCTAGCGGCGGCGGTAGATTATGCTAAAAGCAGGAATGTATTTGGAAGCCCTGTCAGTAAGCACCAGCACAATGCCTTTAAAATTGCAGAGATGGCCACGGAAATAGAATTGGGCCGAGTTTTTTTAAATAATCTAATCGCCGATCATATAGCGGGTAGGGATATTGTAACCAGGGTTTCCATGGCTAAATGGTGGATTGGTGAAATGGCCAATAGGGTTGCATACAATGCAATGCAACTTTACGGTGGTTTCGGGTATATGGAGGAGTATTCCATTGCCAGAGATTTTCGGGATGTTCGGTCACATACTATCTTTGCCGGCAGTTCCGAGGTAATGAAACTTATTATTGCGCGGAAGCTTGGGCTTTAAAGTAAGGAATAATGGGAGGTTTTAGATTATGAGAAAAGTTGCAGTAGCCGGGGTAGGTATGACGAAATTTGGACCTACGGAAAAAAGCCTAGTTGAGCTGTTTGCTGATGCGGCTTTTGAAGCAGTGCATAATTCGAATATTAAAATGCAGGATATCCAATCTTTATATGTCGGCAACTGTTTAGGCGACTTCGCCGAAGGACAGGCAAATATAGCCGGATTTCTTGCATCCGAACTCGGGTTACCCCCGGGAACACCCGCCACTAGGTTTGAAGGGGCTTGTGCCACGGCATCTGTGGCCATTAGGGATGCGTATCTGTGGGTGGCATCAGGGTTTTATGATACCGTACTGGTTGGTGGTGTAGAAAAGATCTTGCACATGGGGA
>CAZKPV010000185.1:0-460 GCA_964554735.1 uncultured Clostridia bacterium | reverse complement strand
GACGCCACTGGCAACCAGGACATTTGCCATGGCCACGGACAGCAGGTATGAGGAATTTAGTGGTTTGACCTTCCCTGGTGTTTTCGCAATGTTAGCCAACATGTACTCTGTAAAATACGGTATTCCCTTGGAGCAACTAAAAGAGAGAATGGCTGAGGTGGCTGTGAAAAACCACAAAAATGGTGCTAAAAATCCGCTAGCCCAGTTTCAAAAGGAAATCACAGTGGATACCGTTTTAAACAGCTTTATGGTCAGTGATCCATTACAGTTATTTGATTGTTGCCCCTTTTCGGATGGTGCGGCCGCCCTGGTGCTCACTACCGAGGAAAATGCCAAGAAGATGGTGGATACGCCGGTTTATATTCTCGGGGTAGGCCAGGGTTCTGCCGGTTCACTATGTCGACAAAAGGATTACACAATTATGAAATCACGGGTAGCCTCCGTGCAACAGGCCTATAAA
>CAZKPV010000184.1:0-3187 GCA_964554735.1 uncultured Clostridia bacterium | reverse complement strand
CCAGTGATTTGTGCAAAGAAATCACTGGGCTGTGCAAAAATGCAAGCTGTGCTCAACTCGAATGGCAGAATTATCATATATTTGGAATAAATTATGCGAAAAGTCCAGATATATGGAACTTAAAGGGGAAAGTTTATAATTATTCCCTTTAAATCTGAGCACAGGTTGAAATTTTGCACATCGCATGAGGCCCGTCATCAGGTAGCCCACCCATCTGCTCCCACCCCACATTGTCGACTAAAAAGCGCTCGAATACCTTCAACGCGAGGGACCTGCTATACACTCCATTGGCCACCTGGGACCAATGCTTTAGATTGTTCCAATTGTTCCCGAGGACAACCCTAGGGTATCCGGGGTTTTGGGTAAACCGACAGCGGATTGTTTCGTAACCCAGAGCCGCTAGACAAGCCACCCGATGCTGGCCTTCACTAACCACAAAGCGGTAGTCATCTCCCCTGATTAGCATACAGCCGCTGATATAGCCGTCGGAAAAAAGTTCGGGATGGTAGCCATCTTTCTGAAATATCCTATACAGATGAACCAGACGGCCCAACTCGGCCGCACCGAATTCAACAGTATTGGGGCCGAAAAAAAGTGGTAACCCCCAAGTCTGGTCCCACCCGGTTTTCGGTAAAAACAACCCTCTTGCTTTTATCCGCCATCCAAGGCAAGCCAATAAAGCCGGCCCTTAACTTTGGTGCCCGCCCCCTTCGAGCAAATAGTGCCTCCTCCTGGTTGCGGGGCTGAAAATGGCGGTAGTATTCCCTAAATGTCGAATCCTCGTACTACAAATCGGGGTCTTCCCGGTACTGCTTTACAGCCTGGACAAAAGGTTGCCAATCGCCAACATAGGCCGCACCGTACGAATCGACACATTTGGCCATTTCCACCTCCAGGATAGTGGAGCGGGAGTGTTCTGCCTCCACCCCTACAGGTACGGAAAAATACTGGGGCTCAGGTGGTTTCGTGACTAAACACAACTGAAATTCCCGTCCATCATCATCTTTCTCAGTGGCAATTACTTCCGGGACAAGATGGTGGGATGCGGCCACCCGGGTTAAATCATCGGCAATAAATTCCTTTACTGGAGGGTCGGAATGTAAGCCAGCATCATCACCTACTACCCTAATAAATAGCTGTTTACTTGCCTTTTGCAGCAATAAATCCAACAATTCCTTTCCTTGCCCGGCATCGGCCTCAAATGTGTCCAGGTTTTGGTCGCCGACAACTATAATAACCTCGAATTCCGGGATTTTCCTCATCCAATCCAAATCCAATACAGGCTCGTGATAAAACTTTGCCACCTCTTGCTGTGCTTGCAGTACGTTATCGTGCCATTCGCTTGCGATTACATTTAGTATTCTACTTTTACGTCTGTCTACCGCCGTTACATCGTAACCGTAGTAATTGAGGTTTTTGCTGATAACCCCGTCAATAAAACCTATTTCCAGCACGGATCCGGCAAACTTGTCAATGTGTTTCTCTATATGGCCCAGCAGTCTTTTCCTTTTAAACAAGTGGTCCTTTTTGGCAGTTATCGTGATGGTTTTTTCCCCGACCTTGAGTATATTAGAAATACTGTCTTTCTGGGATTTCGTGCTTCCCACGATTAGGGGAGTCAACCGCTTTACGGCGGCGGCGATGTCTTCCTTCTCCGATTTAGTTTCGGAAATATAGCGGGCCCGCATATAGATATGGTAGGCATTTAGGATGTCCTTTTTCTTTTCATGGATATAGCCCAGGTTGTAGAATAAATCAAAAGAACGAGGGTGCTGTGCGAAACCCTCTTGTAAAATAACCTCCGCGGCCGACAAATCCCCTTCCCTTTCCCGTACCAGTGCTTCCAACGAATATCTTTCCACACTAGTGGGGGCCAACTTGACATACTGATCAAGGAAAAACAAGGCATCGGCCAGTTTATCTTGTCCCGCCAAACTGATAATCTGCTTGCTCAATTCGTCGAGTATCAGGCTTACTTTCATCTGCAATTCATCCACCACTGCTCCACCTCCACAATGGAAATACATTT
This sequence comes from uncultured Clostridia bacterium, assembly GCA_964554735.1. Lineage (GTDB taxonomy): Bacteria > Bacillota > Desulfotomaculia > Desulfotomaculales > CAZKPV01 > CAZKPV01. The sequence continues at coordinate 1,158 of CAZKPV010000184.1, read as the reverse complement.
ATTAGACCCGCAAATCTATATGTTAAATCAAGCCGGCGGTTCCATTTTCCCGCAAGAAAACCCCCGATTGGCCCACCTTACCCTAGGAATATTCGTATGAAAAATATAAACTTTTTCCCGGTTAATTTCTCAATCATGGCACACAACTTTAAAAGCCGCTGTCAATCCTCACTGCCGCGGGCACACTTGGCGGTTTTTTCCACCTTCCCCACCCCCTCCGCTCAATAGCGTCGGCTACAAGACCCTACTATTGAAGGCACTCCTAATCATCCGATAGGCTTCTTTATTCTTTCGCCTCAGCGTAACCTTCACCGCCAGTTGCTTTTGGCAATGCGGACAAAACAGCGCGTTGGGCCTGGTGCTTAAATCAATGGAACTTTTAACAATCCTATCAATATACATACGCAGCAAGCCGCCTTTACCAACCTTTTGGTAAATGGCAATATCAGCCTTGCAATAGCCGCAACTAACTAGCAAGATAAAACTGCCTTTAACCTTTCGGCAATAAGGATTCTCATAAACCACGCCACTGACCTCCTGTTGGCCGCTTACTAGACCCTTATTGTCATTATTCCGATTTTATCGACAGAATCCTCCTTGAGATTAGGGGATAAATTAAAGAAATGGGGTAGGATGGGATGGACAAAGCATCTAAGTTGACAAGTTGATGACAGGCACCGTTAAAAACCGTTAAAAGTTACAAAGTTGAATAAGAAAATGGAATAATGTGGAGTAAAAAAGCCCACTAGCAACCTGTAGCCTCGGAGCAACATTTATATTTGTGCAAAATTTCAACCTGTGCTCAGATTTAAAGGGAACTATTGTAATTTTAATCCTAATAACCCCATATTTCGCCGTATTTAACATAGAATATTCCATATATTTGATAATTATACCATACGAGTTGAGCACAGGTTGAAATTTTGCACATTTGCCGGCAGGCCAAAATTGCTTACATTTAGGCACGGCCCAAAAATCGCAAATTAGGGACGGGGCGCGGCGCGGCGTAGGGGCACACCCTCTTTAGACAAAGCTGAAAGTGTAGACACGGCGCGGGCACAGTCTTTTTGCCCCACATGGCACATTGGCGACTGGCACCGCTAAATTCGGGCAATAAAAGGAGTTGCCGCTTTGACACGGCGGCTAGTCCTAAAAATG
>CAZKPV010000183.1:2072-3189 GCA_964554735.1 uncultured Clostridia bacterium | reverse complement strand
CTTGATCTCCAGCGGTTACTGCGTGTAATGCTAGACGATGGAGTTCGTTGGGTTACCCTTGAAGTTTCCTCCCATGCCCTTGCCCTGGAACGGACATATAGCTGCGAGTTTGATTTGGCGGTATTCACCAACTTAACCCAGGATCATCTTGATTTTCATGGTAATATGCATGATTATTTGGCGGCAAAAGCCAAGCTCTTTTCACAGGCAAAAATAGCCATTGTTAATACAGATGATCCGGCCGGTGATGTTTTGGCGAAAAAGTCATCCGGGGAAGTCTATACCTTTGGTGTGAAATCCCCCGCTTTTTTTAGGGCAGGCGAGATCAAGATGGGGCCCGGCGGTGTTTCCTTTGAAGTCGTCTGGCAGGGAAAAAGGACAACCGTAAATCTTGGTTTGACCGGGCTGTTTAATGTTTACAACGCACTGGCGGCCTTTTCCGTTGGGCTTGTTCGGGGCATCGAACCGAGTACAATAGTAGGGGCCCTTGAGGGTGTCAAATGTGTTCCGGGAAGATTCGAACTGGTGGACAAGGGGCAGAATTTTTCTGTTATAATTGATTATGCCCATACACCCGACGGGCTGGAAAATGTATTGCAGACCGCGCGCGAAATTACAGGCGGCAAACTTATTACAGTTTTTGGTTGTGGCGGTGATCGCGATCGGACTAAACGTCCCCTAATGGGGGAAATTGCCGCCCGTTGTAGTGATTTTTCCGTGCTAACTTCAGACAATCCGCGCACAGAGTCCCCGGTAAGGATAATAGAAGACGTGAAAAAAGGGATGGAGGCAGTGGCGGGGGCGGAATATATTGTGGTGCCGGACAGGAAAAAAGCAATACATCGCGCCATCGGGCTGGCCCGTGTCGGTGATGTGATCGTGATAGCCGGTAAAGGCCACGAAACATACCAGATTATCGGCCGGGATCGTTATCCGTTTGATGACCGGGCGGTCGCCGCCGAGGCCTTGGAGGAATTAATTAAAAAGGGAGAGATCCCCCGTGATAGGGATGACCGTAAAGGAGATCGCCGGGGCTATAGGTGCCGATATCCCCGCGGTACAAAGTGACAAATATATAAATAGCGTCTCAACCGACAGCAGGAAATTAGTTCCCGGT
>CAZKPV010000183.1:0-2062 GCA_964554735.1 uncultured Clostridia bacterium | reverse complement strand
ATTTATCGCCCTGAAGGGCGATAAATTTGACGCCCATGAATTTGCCCGAGAAGCGGCGGAAAAAGGTGCCGCGGCCCTTGTGCTAACTAAAAAGCTAGCCGGCATACCCTCCGGTACGCCGGTTTTAATTGTGTCCGACACCCTAAAAGCCTTGCAGGGGCTCGCGGCCTACAATCGTTCGAAAAATAGGGTACCCGTGATAGGAGTTACCGGTAGCAATGGTAAAACCACAACAAAGGACATGATCGCCTCCGTTTTGGGTGTGAAATACAGGGTTTTAAAAAGCAAGGGCAGTTACAACAATGAAATAGGGCTTCCCTTAACCTTGCTAAATATGGATGAGAGCCATGATGTTGTTGTTTTGGAGATGGGGATGCGGGGTCCGGGTGAAATTGACAGCCTGTGCAGGATAGCTGGCATTACCGGGGCTGTAATTACCACAATCGGTGAAACCCACCTTGAACTGTTGGGATCGGTTGGCAATGTTGCCGCGGCCAAGGGTGAGATCCTGGAACACGTACCACGGGATGGATTTGCGGTTTTAAATGCCGACAGCCCCTTCATGGAAAGGGAAGCGGCTCGGAATAAGGGCAGAACCATGTATTTCGGCATTACAAAGGGCCACGACCTGGGGATAGGGGCATGGGAACCCTTGGGAAGGGGAAGCTACTTTGTCCTAAAAACAGAAAAAGGCCATGTGGGGATCAACCTACCGCTTCCCGGCAAGCACAATGTTTCCAATGCTCTAGCGGCCGCCGGGGTCGGGATATGTATGGGTCTTTCCCTGAGTGAAATAAAAGAAGGCCTGGAGGCACCGGACATTTCACCCATGCGCCTGCAATTCCTGGACCTGGTTGATATAACGGTTATCAATGATACCTACAATGCCAGCCCTGCTTCGGTAAAGGCGGCTTTGGATGCCCTGGGGGCCACGGCACAGGCACAAAATCGCACCGTCGCAGTTTTGGGTGATATGTTTGAACTGGGGGATCGCGAAAAATCGGGGCATTTAGAAGTCGGAAGGTATGTTGCCGGCAAGGGGGTCGACCTACTATTTGCCCTTGGGGATTTGGCGAAACACATTGCGGAGGGGGCGACCGAGGCCGGTATGCCTTCCCGGCGGGTGTTTTGGTTTGGGGACAAAGAAAAAATGTTTGAGGCCATGAAAGAAAAGATTACAGTCGGGGATATTATTTTAGTAAAGGGCTCGCGGGGTATGCATATGGAGGATGTGGTTGAGTACTTAACCCGTTGCTTCTAGGAAGGTGTGTCGGAAGAATTGGAAAAATTATTCCTGTCAGCAGTAATATCATTTTTAATAACATTAATCGCGGGCCCGATTTTAATTCCGGTTTTGAAAAGGCTCAAATTTGGCCAGACTGTTCGTACCGACGGGCCGGCCCGCCACCTGAAAAAAACGGGAACCCCTACCATGGGTGGGTTGATTTTTTTGGCCGGTATAACCGCCGCAGTTATTGTAACGTCTAAGGATCTGGCCGACGGTATTTTAGTTTTGGTTGTGGGTGTCTGCTTCGGTGTCATAGGTTTTCTGGATGACTTCATCAAGGTTGCAATGCAGAGGCCCCTCGGCCTGAGGGCAAGGGAAAAGCTGCTAGGTCAGATTACCGTCTCTGTTTTGCTTGCCCTGGTGGCCTTGTTTCATCTGGGTAGGGGCACCGGGATTGCGATACCCTTTTCCGGTCTTCTTGGCGGCAGCCCCACCTTTATAGAACTTGAATGGTGGGTGTTTTTGCTCTTTTCCCTAGCCGTATTGGTGGGTACGGCAAATGCAGTTAATTTGACAGACGGGCTAGACGGTCTTGCATCCGGGGTAACTTTTTTTGCCTCCTTGGCTTTTATGTTTATAGCCCTGCAGGTCGGTAAGGTTGGGGTGGCGGCTGTTCTGGCTGCAACTGCCGGCGGGATGGCTGCTTTTTTGGTTTATAATCGCCACCCGGCAAAAATTTTCATGGGCGATACAGGCTCCTTGGCCCTGGGGGGAATACTGGGTGCGGCCGCTATCCTGACGCGAAGCGAGCTGTTTTTATTGGTGATCGGGGGA
>CAZKPV010000182.1:0-3263 GCA_964554735.1 uncultured Clostridia bacterium | reverse complement strand
GTTCTTGGCGGTGAAAATATAACGGTCATTGGTGATTCCTTGATGGTAGGTATGGAGTCCGCTTTAAAGGAATGTTTGCCCGGTATTGAGGTTGATGCCCGGCTTAGCAGGCAAATGAATGATGCTGTGGGTGTTATTTTCGAACTAGGGGAAAGGGGTAAACTTAGGGATTTTGTTATCCTTGAGTTGGGGACAAACGGCCCTTTCACAGATAAACAACTGATGGAGGTTCTAGATGCCCTCGGGGAATGCAAAAAAGTTTTACTTGTTAATACTCGGGTACCCAAACCTTGGGAAGCCGTGGTAAATGAAACAATGGCGGATGTTGCCGAAACCTATCCTAATGTGGGTTTGCTAGATTGGTACAGGGCCAGCACCGGTCATGATGAATATTTCTATTCCGATGGCGTGCATTTAAATGCGGAAGGTTCTTCCGCCTATATTGATTTGTTAGTGAAGGCATTAATCTCCAATGGATCCGTTGGTCGATAACCGTGTTATAATAAGGAAAAAGCCTAAAGGATGAGATATATGCGCGATAGCGGGGTCAAGGTTTTGGTTGTCGAGGATGAGGCCTCAATCCGTCGCTTTATAAAGCTAAATCTGGAGATGGCCGGGTATGAAACAAGGGATGCGGCAAATGGCGAGGATGCCCTGGTCATGTTGGAAACATTTAGCCCGGATTTGGTTGTTCTTGACCTGATGCTTCCCGGGATAAACGGGCAGGAAGTTTGCAAGCATATCCGTAAAAACATGCCGGAGATTTTGGTCATAATGCTAACCGCGAAAGGACAGGATTCGGATAAGATATACGGCTTCGAGATTGGTGCGGATGACTACATGGTCAAGCCCTTCAATCCTTTGGAGCTTCTTGCCAGGATAAGGGCGATGCTGAGACGGCGGGGCCATTTTGAAAACAGGCAAATAATTTATGAATGCGGCAACCTTCGCCTCGATGTGTCGGCCAATAAGTTGCTCAAGGACAGTGCGGAGGTTGAGCTAACCCCTATGGAATATTCCCTGCTAAAAATGTTTATGCAAAACCCAGGAAGGGCCTTAAAAAGAGATGAGTTGTTAAATACCGTTTGGGGAGAAAACTATTTTGGCGACACGAAAACACTGGATGTACATATCAGACGTCTCAGAGAAAAAATTGAGGACAACCCGTCCAAACCCGACTATATTAAAACAATATGGGGTTCCGGATACAGGTGGCAGCCGGAGACAAACAAGGTGCTTACATGAAGGGAATAAGGGGAAGGTTAACCGCAAATTTTATGATAGTGATTTTAGTTTCGGTTGCCGTTTTAGAGTTGCTCCTCATCTATACCGTCCAGCAAAACTGTTATGGCAGCCTAAAGGGCAATCTAACCAACCAAATTAAAATCAGCGCGGATATGTATTCAAGATACTACTCCGATACCTCCTTGGAGGACAATATTTTATATAATGTTGATGCTTTTTGGAACCTGAGTAATGCCCGTGTTGAGATCGTGGACAGGGAAGGGAAAATTGTCATGGATTCCACGGGAACCATTCCGGAAGAAGGTCAGCCGATGGTTGATATAGGTGAGGCCCTAAATGATGGGATGGGGGAATGGGTAGGGAAACTAAACGGGCAAAAAGTTATGGCTATAGCCTATCCCCTAAAGTCCGATGGGCAAATAGTTGGTGCCCTGCGTTTTATCGCCTCCACCGAAATTATAGACAGGGACATACAAAACACCGCAAAAGTGTTTGTGGCCATCGGCCTCTTTGTTGTTATAATCGTTGGTTTACTGGGTTTGTTTCTCGTTAATACCATCATTATTCCCCTCAAAGAAGTGACTGCAGTTGCCGGTAGAATGGCGGCGGGGAATTTCAAGGTCAAAAGCAAAAAGAGGCGTGATGATGAGATAGGCAAACTCTCGGATACTTTAAACTATATGGCTGATGAGATCACCAAAAGGGAGAAGTTAAAAAATGACTTTATCACCTCTGTTTCCCATGAGCTACGTACACCTTTAACCTCCATCCTGGGCTGGGCCATCACCTTGCAAAGTGAGAAACTGCAACGGAAGGAAATGCTAAATGATGGCTTGGGCATTATTGCCAAAGAGACTGAGCGTCTTACCGGGATGGTGGAGGAGTTGCTGGACCTGTCCAAGTTTATTTCAAACAGGATCAAGTTGAGATACGAAACTGTTGATACGGCCGAACTCCTGGATCATATTCACAAGCAACTGCTCCCGCGGGCGGTGCGTGAGGGTATTAGCTTTGCGGTTACCTACCCGGAAACCCTACCCAACCTTTTAACCGATGCCAACCGTCTAAAACAACTGTTTATTAATATTATTGATAATGCCTTAAATTTTACGGAGGCCGGGGGATTTGTTGGTTTAGATGCAACTTTTACGGAAAATGAGATTGTGTTTAAAATAGTGGATAGCGGTTGTGGGATCCCGGAAGATGAACTCCCGTATGTAAGGGAAAAGTTTTACAAGGGTCAGGGTTCACAATCAAAAAACGGGATTGGTTTATCCATTTGCACGGAGATTGTGGCCTTGATGAAGGGGCGCTTGGAAATATACAGTGAAGTCGGCATAGGGACAACCGTGATTGTTTCCTTGCCTGTAGGGGTAGATACTGATGTTTAAAAAAGCCCTTCCTGTTTTTATTATTTTTATTTTTTTGCTGTGCGGTTGTGCCGAAGTTACAAGTACTTCGGCGGGAAAAATCATTCCTCCGACCAACCAGCCACCTCCACTTATTGGCAGCTGGAGGATAGTAGAGGAACTGGGCACCGGCGGCGAAACGGGTAAAACAATGCCACCATGGTCGGGGTCTGAGATCCAATTTGCCGAAAACGCGATTGCTTTAAACGGCTACGTGTGGGACCACCCTTCCTACAAAATCAAAAGGGTTAAAGCCGACAATTACTTTGCGGCTAGATATCTTGCACCTTCTGGCATCACCCCTCCGGCGGGTAAAATTGTTGACGTTGTGACGGTTTATACGGATTCCAATTTCCTCGGCGAGCTGATTAGGCTTGGCGATACCGGCATGATATTTTTTATACAGGAGAGGGGTTTGTTGCTAGAAAAAATCTCGGATGATACCGATGATATATTAAACCGTAAAGGAGTAAGCCCAAACAGTTTAGGCGATACCATTGATGAAGGCTCGTCAGGTATCCTTTTGGGGCTGCGAATCTTATCACAAAATGAGTATACCTATCAAACCCTTTGGGTTGCCGCCGACAAGCGGGAGCAGCGTCCCGTGCT
>CAZKPV010000181.1:0-3263 GCA_964554735.1 uncultured Clostridia bacterium | reverse complement strand
TGGCGTTAATATTAGGGGATTTGGCTTTTTGGTTAGTAATGATTGTTGTGGTATATACACTGTTGCTTGTAGGCAATAGGGGTGAAGTAAGGTTTTACCATTTGATTGGTATGGTTCTGGGTGCCGCCCTCTACACTAGTTGGTTGAGCAGGAGGGCAATGATTGTTACCCTCAAGGTGGTGCGACCATTTGTATTTTTGTATAGGCTTCTGTTTAAAAACAGGTATGCCAAGGGCCTCGGATCTGGCATAAAAACATTGTTAAATAGGCTTCTGGGAAGATTGGGAATAAAATAATAAAGCACAAAAGTCACTGTATTTGAAGGGAAAATTTACATTTTGTCGAAAAAAACTATTAATTAATTATTTTAAAGGAGAATTAAATTTATGAAACGGTTGGCCGGAAGGATCTCCTTATTGCTCTTGTCGGTGTTTTTTATTTTAGCTGTAAGCGGGGGGCCTGCTTTTGCACAGGTACGTTTTTCCGATGTGGAAGGTGATTTTTGGGCGGCGAGATACATAGTAAAAATGGATCTTCGAGGGGTTGTCAACGGGTATCCTGACGGGACCTTCAAGCCCGGGGACAATGTGGCCGAGGAAGAGGCCCTGAAAATGGTTGTTTACGGTGCCGGCTTACAGGCTGAGGTGGAGGCGGAGGACGAACTGCTGTATTTGCCCTTTGATGTCTCGGACTGGGCTAGAAAAGTTGCCATTGTTGCTGTCAGAAGGGGCATTATTGTGCCGGAAGAAAATAACTTTTTTGCCGGCCAAGATGCCCAGCGCGCCTGGGTGGCACAGGTTATGGTCCGTATGATTGGCAAGGAAGGGGAGGCGGTTGCGGCGGCCAATGACCTTTTGAATTTCACCGATGCGGCCCAGGTGCCGGCGTGGGCCCGGGGATATGTGGCGGTTGCCGTAAAGCACGGCTTGGTTGAAGGATATCCGGACGGCACATTTGGGCCGAGGGATCCCATTAAAAGATGTGAAATGGCCGCCATGCTCACCAGGACGGAAAAATTTTTGTCCCTACCGGGCTTGATTTCCGGCACACTCCAAGATGTGTCCGGCACTTCCGTTACCGTAAGGGATAATGACGGACGGACAGAGGAGTACATGCTAGTATACCCATATCATTTGTATGATCGGGAGGGGCAGATAGACCGCACGTCGCTTGCGAGGTATAGTAGGGTTAATCTCTTGGTCGAGGGCAAGAATGCCAAGTACATAGAGCTTCTGGGGGAGGATACTGCGGCACCTTACTTGCGCGGCGAAATTGTACAAGTCTACCTTGACGAAAACAGGCTTGTTCTGAGGGACGGGGGGCAGCTAAAATCCGTTGAATTTGCCGAAAATGTCTCGGTTACCCTTTACGGAGGCTTTTCGGGCGGCTTGGGTGACTTGTCCCGGGGAAACACAGTTGATATTAAACTGAATGAGTTTAACCGGGCCCTTTCCATCCAGGTGCTCGAAGGTATCAGCGAGGCGGGCAATGTGGGTATTGTACATGACATTGATCACGAGGTAAATTTGGTAACCATAAAGGTCAACAACCAACTACGCCCTTACCGGTTCGACAGCAGTTTAGTTGTGGAGATAGATAACAGACTGATTGCCGGCATTGAAGACATTAATGTGGGTGACAGGGTGAGGATTGCCACTAAAAATGAATACATTGAAACAATTACCCTCTTGGAGGCGGGGGCCGAATTAATCCTTAGCGGGACCGCGGTTATGATCGATACAAATAAACGCCTGTTTGTTTTGGAAGAAAAGGATGGTTTGCCCGTAATTTATAAAGTCGATAGTAATGTCAAGGTTACAGTTTCCGGTGAAACCGTACACGGATTGGCCAATATTATTGAGGGCGATCAGGTCAAGATTGAGGTAAAGAAAGATGTAATTACGTCCATTGAGGTTCAAAACAGGGAGGTTGACAGCCTTGCTACCGGCACCTTGGTGGGGGTCGACCCCAATAATTTGGTTATAACCATAAAAAACCGGGATGGCGAATTACATGCCTATGAGATCAACGAGATAGCGGAATTTTATATTGACGACCGCAGGGTTGACTTGGAAGATTTTAAAAAGGACATGAAGGTTGAAATGCAGTTGGTTCTGGGCAAAGTGATTTATTTGGAAAGCAGAAATGTAATTGAAGGCACTGTGGAACAGATCAGCGATACCAGGAAGGTGCTGGTTTTCAAGGAGTTGGGCGGCGAGACCCAAACACTGATTTTGGACAGTAGGGTGCGTGTTAACATAGAAGATGAAAAGGCCGACATAGATGATGTGAAAAAAGGCGACTTTGTCGAGGTCCGTATTGAAGACGGCAAGGTTGTCACTATCAATGTGGAAAAGGTTCTGACTTATGTGGTCAAGGATATTGTTAAAAGCTCAGACAGGCTTAAGGTTGAGGATGACTACAAGGACACCAAAAATTTGTATATCCGAAGTTATGTAGACCTTGTTGTTGAGGGGGTAAATAATCCTAAGATAGGGGATATAGTCAGGGCTACCTATATGGGAAGCAGGTTGGTCAAGGTTGAAGTCCTTCCTGTTTTTTCCGGAAGGATTACCTCTGTGAGTGCGGTTAATAATACTGTAACCGTGCGGCTTTTTGAGGGAACCACTAGGAGCATCCCCTTTAACGATAAAAGCAAAATTGTTACGGGCGGCAAGAACTACTACCATTTGAGTGACCTTACTGTCGGTGACCGGGTACAGGTGAGGGACAATGTTGGAGGCGGAAAGATATTTTATGTGATGGAGAAAACATCCGGTCGATTTTACTCGGTCAACGATAGTCGTGATAAGATCTTTACCCAAAGAAACCCGGTAGAATGGGACAGCTATACCCTATATGAAAACGTCTACCTCCACCAGGGAGGTGCAAGCATTTCCTTTAGAAATCTTGAGGCAAATGATTACGTAACCCTTTATTTGCTTGACGATGTTGTTTATGAGATTGAAAAACAATAAAAACCACAATGCTATTTTCAAATGCGGCGAAATCAGGGGGAGTTGAATATAATGAATGAATTTGAAAGAGATGCTCTAATTGCCGAAATCAACAGATTGAAACAGGACCGCAAGGCAATTATATTAGCCCATTACTACCAGTTGCCGGAAATACAGGATATCGCAGATTTTATTGGGGATTCTTTGGAACTGTCCAGAAAAGCGGCGGCCACCGATGCAGAGGTTATTGTTTTCTGCGGGGTAAAGTTTATGGCAGAAAATGCAGCTATTCTATCCCCCGAAAAA
>CAZKPV010000180.1:0-3328 GCA_964554735.1 uncultured Clostridia bacterium | reverse complement strand
CTGTGAGAGGGATAGCCCTACAGAAAATTACTGTAGGGTTACCCTACTCGATTATGGGTTAAATGCGGTAATTATTGTATTATGTGGTGTTCCTGTTGCCATTCCTTTCCGGCAGTGAAGGGTGTAAACGGTCTTTCCAGTTCACTGGTTTCATCTATCTTATTTGCCGTTAGAAAGGCGTCCATAACCGCGTGGTTTAATTTTCTCGGCCTACGTGCATCTCCTATCACAAAAACATTCATGCCCCTGTCCTTTAATTCAGTTTCAAGGTGATTTACGGAAACGGAACCAACGGAAAATACCACATGTGTGCAGGGAATCCATTGATCTTCCCAATTCCTGTTCTGCGCTATAACGCCGTCATTTTTAACCTCGCGCACCTTTAAATTTTTGTGTGTTGTTACACCGGCTTTTTTTAGTTCATCCAGAAGTACAACCCTAGAAATTGGTTCGGTGTCAACAGCGATCTCATCTTCCATTTCCACTATGGTTGTTTTTACACCATTACGGGCAAGGAAAAGTGCGGTTTCGCATCCCACCTCTCCGCCGCCGGCAATAACAACCTCGTTGCCCACACGATAATGCCCGGACAAAACATCCCAGGCTGTGGTAACATTGGGGTTTTGTATTCCGGGAATGTCCGGGAGTAGAGGACGGGCACCGGTGGCAACTATTACGACATTGGGGTTGTGATTTTGAAGTAGGTCCGGTGTGGCCTCCGTATTTAGCCGTATATCAACACCCAGTTTTCTAATTTGTGATTCCAGGTACTCAATGGACCATCGTATTTTATCCTTTCCCGGCGGTACAGCCGCGAGTTTAATTTGCCCGCCTAATTCCGGTCCCTTTTCGAAGAGTGTAACCCGGTGTCCTTTTATGGCTAGGACTCTTGCGGCTTCCATGCCGGCGGGGCCACCACCCGCTACCGCGAAGGACATGGGTTGTGAGGTTTTTCTGATTACCGGGTATTCATGTTCCCTTCCACAGGTGGCGTTCACGGTACAGCGGATGTGAAGGTTTTTGAAAACCCTTTCGCCAATACACCAGATGTTACAGCTTATGCACTTACGTATATCATCAACTCTGCCTCCCATGGCCTTAACCGGCCAATGGGGGTCGGCCAGCAAGGTCCTGCCCAATGCTACAAAGTCGGCCTGTCCTTCGGCCAGGATTCTTTCGGCGGTTTCAGGGCTTCTGATTACCCCCACAGTAATTACGGGTATTTGCACTACCTTTTTGATTTCTGCCGCTAGATAGGAGCGCCAACCCTCGGCATAATTCATGGGTTCCAAGATGGTGTTCATACTTGCGTAATTACCGGAAGACACATTGATGGCGGCTACACCGGCGTCCTGAAGCATTCGGCATATTTCTCTGCTCTGGTCGAGGTTAATGCCGCCTTGGACAAATTCATCGACACTGATACGGAAGACAATGGGGAAGGCACAAAAAGTTGCCCGCCTGATACTTTGGATAATTTCGAGGGGGAACTGCATGCGGCCCCTTAAATCAACACCGTATTTGTCATTTCTTCTGTTACTAAACGGTGACATGAATTGCCCAATGAGGTATCCGTGGGCACCATGAAGTTCTATGCCGTCATACCCGGCATTTTGAGCCCTAATTGCAGCATCTGTAAATTTTTCAACCAGTTCCTCTATTTCGGGGATGGTTAGCTCACGGGGTATTATTCCCGTGGAGGGATCGGGTATGGCCGAAGGGGCTACAGGCTCAAGACCGAAGGTGCTTTCGGGCGTTGTTTGCCGACCGGCATGGTGGAGCTGGGGAATAATCTTGGCACCGTGTTGTTTGACGGCTTCCACAAGCTCATTGTGACCGGCAATGTAGGAATTGTCGTGTAAACATAGTTCGTTGGGAATGGCATTTCCCTGTGGGGCGTCAACGCTTACTATTTCGGTGATGATCATCCCCACCCCGCCTATTGCCCTTTCCCTGTAATAACTTATCATGGGTTCAGTAACGGCACCTATTTCGTTTGCCAGATTTGTACCCATTGCGGGCATAATGGTTCTGTTTCTAATTTCAATACTACCGATGTGACCTGGCTCAAATAATTTTGGAAACATCAATTATATCAACCTCCTATCTTCTCACTTGTTAGTATGAGCAGGAGGCTAAAAAGTTAACCAGAATTTTTTACTTGTACAGGAATTTATATATTTTTCGGGTCCACAGGACCTTGCCAACGAATTCACGTGTTTCCATGAAGGGAATTTTATCTATGCTGTTATTTCCGCCGCTAATCTTTTTCTCGGCAAGCCATTTTTTCACGTTGCCGCTTCCGCCATTGTAGGCGGCGAGCACAAGTGTGACCTCATTGTTGAATTCCTTGTTGAGGTATGCGAGGTACCAAGTACCAATTTTCAGGTTTGTTTCGGGCTCATATAGCAGGTCGGGGGCAAAATTATTAATGTTCATGTGCGTTGCGACCCAATCAGCGGTTTCAGGCATAACTTGCATTAAACCACGTGCACCCTTGTGGGATTCGGCAAGGGTATTGAAATTACTTTCCGTTTTTATGAGTGCTGCCAGCAGGTAAGGGTCTACGGAATTTATGTTGGCATAATAGAAGGTTAAATCCCTGTAGGGGAAAATATATACCGTCGACAGGATGGGTTTGAAGGCCAAAATTGAAACGAGCAAAATAAGAATGCCCACTATTCTTTTTAATTTTACCCTTTTGGTGGTATACAATTGGAATCATCTCCGGAGTGGTCCATTTTTATTTGCCGCCAGTATCTTTTTACCTGCCGGTAAGTGCTTTCCGGTGTACCATCGTTGCAAATAATTCGGTCGGCCCTGACCATTTTTTCCTTTTGTGACATTTGAGAGGCCATCCTTTGTCGGGCTTGCTTATGGGTTAGCCCGTCCCTGTGTACTATACGCTTCAACCTGGTATTTCTATCGGCGACCACAACCCATATCTGGTCAGTTATGTTTTGCAAGTTGGTTTCTATTAATAGGGGGGCATCTATTACGACTATAGGACGTGTATCCTTGTTGCGAACTGAATTTTTTATATTTTTTAGTTTGGCAAGTATGTTACTTAGTATAGCAGGATGTATTATTTTGTTTAACCGAAAAAGGGCGGCCTTGTCCTCAAAAACAATGGCGCCCAATTTTTTTCTGTTAAGTGACCCATCACTGTTGAGAATCCCGGTGCCAAAGGCGTCCACGATCTTCCCGAGGGTGTCCCCACCGGTTTGGACAACCTCCCTTGCCGCTAAATCGGCGTCAATGATGTTTGCACCAAGCTGTTTCATAAAATTTGCAACGGTGCTCTTGCCACTACCGGTATTTCCGGTTA
>CAZKPV010000179.1:0-3363 GCA_964554735.1 uncultured Clostridia bacterium | reverse complement strand
TGTAGCCTACCTATAAGGAATTGAAACTTCATATCAATTTGGGTGATTCTCTTTTCTTCATCGTTTGTAGCCTACCTATAAGGAATTGAAACCTTCTTCTAGTTCTATTGCGTTACCGGGCGTTACAGGTTTGTAGCCTACCTATAAGGAATTGAAACTTTTGGGATGAGTATTCGGCAGGATGGCGCCATATGTTTGTAGCCTACCTATAAGGAATTGAAACATGTTTCCATTGACCAGCTCTCTGAACAACTTAAAACGTTTGTAGCCTACCTATAAGGAATTGAAACCTTGTTGTAAACCACGCGCAAGCGCAACACATTTTTGGTGTTTGTAGCCTACCTATAAGGAATTGAAACCTGGCACGACGAGTGTATCTCATGTCAGATACTAATGTTTGTAGCCTACCTATAAGGAATTGAAACCAAAAACAACAAAAGAAGGTGGCGAGAGATTACGAAGAGTTTGTAGCCTACCTATAAGGAATTGAAACTTGGATAGGTGGATGAGCCATATTTCCTCCACATTGCTTGTTTGTAGCCTACCTATAAGGAATTGAAACATGCTGCTATCTAGCTCCCACATGACATGGCAGCTGTGTTTGTAGCCTACCTATAAGGAATTGAAACAGGGCCGATGAGATTGTTGTTGTTATGTACCGCGGGGCCCCCAACCCCCAAAATAGTCCATGTTTATGTTAATCTGTAGATGCAACGCAATAATAGCGTTAGCAATAGTTGAAAACTTCTCCTCCAAAAAGTAAAATACCAGGTAAAGGTACTTTTATACAGGGGAGGAGGCAGCCCCGATGAAGGGGAGATATTTAACAAAAACAAGATTTAAATTAGCCATGGAATGTCCAACTAAGTTGTTTTACACGGGTAAAGATGACTATGCCAACAAAAATTTAAAGGATCCTTTCCTGGAGGCCTTGGCGGATGGGGGATTTCAGGTAGGGGAGTTGGCGAAGTTTTACTTTCCCGGAGGTTATAATGTTAAATCCCCGGATTATGAAGAAGCCCTAAGGGAAACTAATCAGTTGCTTGAAAATGACTCTTGCATAATTTTCGAGGGAGCCATTAGCCATGACAGCTTATTTATAAGGGCTGACATTTTGGTCAAGGACGGCAAAGACATTAAAATTATTGAGGTTAAAGCTAAGTCCGCTAAAGAACCCTCGGCCAACGTCTTTTTAAGGAAAAGGGGGAACATTCTTTTATCCTGGCGGCCCCATCTCAACGATATTGCCTTTCAAAAATATGTGGCCAAAAAGGCATTACCTGATCACACTATTTCAGCCTACCTTATGCTGGTTGATAAGAGTTCCAGGTGTCCCACGGACGGGCTAAACCAAAAATTCAAGATATCCAGGACCGGGGGAGGAAGAAAGTATATCGTTGTTGCAGAGAAACCAACAGCCGAAGATTTATCCGTACCAATTTTAACCACAATTAATGTGGATGAAATATGTGAAATAATTTACGGGGAAGATTATTATTTGGACGGTAAAAAGGTGGACTTTCAAGAACTTGTAGGGCAACTTGCCGAAGCATACAGAAATGATGAAATCATACCGCCCCAAATAGGCAAAGCATGTAAACAGTGCGAATTTCGTGCTTCCGCGGAAGAAATGCGGGAAGGCCTGAAAAGTGGTTTTCATGAGTGCCTTGGTAAGGAATTAGGTCTAACCGAAGCCGATGTGAGGCGGGGGACTATATTTGATATTTGGAATTTCAGACAGGTTGATAAGCTGATTGCAAAGGGTGCTGTTCGTTTGTCAGAAGTTAACAAAGACGATATTGGCCCGAGAAAAGATTGTAAAGCCGGGTTATCTTTAAAGGAACGGCAGTGGCTTCAAATTGCAAAGGTTAAAGATGATGATTCTTCCTATTGGCTCGATAAGGGCAATCTACTCAAGGAAATGGAGCAATGGAAGTGGCCACTTCATTTTATAGATTTTGAAACGGCCGCACCGGCGATTCCATTTAACAAGGGTAGGCATCCATACGAGGGCATTGCCTTTCAATTTTCCCACCATATAATACATGAAAAAGGGGAAGTGGAGCATAAGGGTGAATATTTAAATGCCGAACCCGGTGTTTTTCCCAATTATGAGTTTGTCAGGGAGCTAAAAAGCCAGTTGGAGCAGGACGAGGGTACGATATTCAGATATGCCGCCCATGAGAACATTTACCTGAACTTGATTTTTCGTCAGTTGCAAGACGACGAATCGGTTGTTGAAGATAAAGATGAGCTGTGTGAGTTTATTCGGGAAATCACGGAATACAAGGACGGTAGCGGGAAAATTGAGGGCCCGAGGAATATGGTTGACATGCACCGGTTAGTTAAAAGGTATTATTATGATCCCTATATGGGGGGTTCCAACTCGATAAAAGTGGTATTGCCCGCCATAATGAACAGTTCCGATTATATCAAGGAAAAGTACTCCGAGCCCATATATGGTTCAGATAAGGGCATACCCAGTCTCAATTTCAAGGATTGGTCTTGGGTGCGGTTTGACCAAGGTAAGGTTATGGATCCTTACAGGCTATTGCCTAAAATGTTTAGCGAGGTCAACGATAAGGATTATGAGACCATAAGTTTTGAGGGTGAGATCACTAGCGGAGGGGCGGCAATGACCGCTTATGCAAGGCTACAGTTTGAGGAAATGCCCATGACACAACGTCGCGAAATAGAAAGGGCCTTGCTCAAATACTGCGAACTGGACACTTTGGCCATGGTCATGATTTACGAGGGTTGGAGGGATATGCTGGGTTAAGATATGTGGGGACAAGTAAGGAAACACCCGGCCCATAGTTCTAGTCCTTTCCTTTTATGGCAAGGCTATGCCACAATAGAACGTGAGTTGCCGTTTGGCGGTTAGTCACTCCCGCAAAAGGGGGGTGATGCCTGTGGTTACATGGCCGGAACTTTTTAGTTTCTGCATTGTAATCTTAGGGGTTATTTCCCTGTTTATATTACAGAAAAATAACTAGACCGCCTATATAAGGCGGTCATCCGTATTATCAGGACTAGCCGCCGTCCAAAAGCGGCAACTCCTTTTATTAATTATATGGTAACACAACTGTAAATATTCGTCAATCGTGTTTTTTGCCCCCGGTTATCTTCTTTGGGTTATAGTAGTGCCGTGCGCCAATGTGCTATGTGGGGCAAAGAGCCCACCCCTGCACCCGCCCCCGCCCCCGCACCCGCCCCCGCACCCGCACCCGCACCCACACCCACACCCACACCTCGCACCTAATTTGCTGTTTTTGGGCCGTGCCTGAATGTAAGCAATTTTGGCCTGCCGGCAAATGTGCAAAATTTCAACCTGTGCTCAGATTTAAAGGGAACTATTGTAAT
>CAZKPV010000178.1:0-3372 GCA_964554735.1 uncultured Clostridia bacterium | reverse complement strand
CGGCATTTAATGGTGTGGCCGGATTTAGGGCTACACCCGCGGAAACTCCCTCTTCCTTGATCATAGCAATGCACCTGTGCAAATGTGTACAGGCTTCCGCATGAACGGTAATCAAATCCGATCCCGCCTTGGCAAATGATTTTATGTACCTATCCGGGTTTTCGATCATGAGATGGACATCGAAAAACAGTTTGCTGTGGGGCCTGAGGGCCTCGACAACCAACGGGCCGATTGTAATGTTAGGTACAAAATGGCCGTCCATTACATCAATGTGCAGGTATTCGACACCGGCACTTTCAACCTCCCCTACCTGTTCCCCCAAACAGGAAAAATCCGCCGACAATATTGACGGTGCAAGTTTTATCATTAAACTAGTATCTCCTTTCCCGCTCTATCACTTCCTGCAAAAAAACAAGATAATTATTATATCGCCACTGGGCAAGGGATCCCGCCTCAACCGCCTTCCTGACGGCACAGTCGGGCTCCTTATCATGGAGACATCCGTTAAACCGGCATTCCCTGCTCAGGGAGAATATTTCGGGAAAATACCACTGTAATTCCTCTCGTTTTAACTCCGAAGGTAGATTTAAGTTGGAAAAACCGGGTGTGTCGGCAATATAGCCCTCATCGTTAAAGGGTATCAATTCAACGTGTCTGGTTGTGTGCTTCCCACGTTTTAGTTTGCTACTGATCTCCCCTGTCTCCAGGGAAATCGAGGGAATAATTGCGTTTAAAATACTGGATTTACCCACCCCGGAGGGACCGGCCATTACACTAATGTGTCGAACCATACTTCTTCTGAACCCTTCAAGGCCCACTCCCGTTGTAGCACTGGTTAAAAAAATCTTGTAGCCTAGCTCACCGTAATAATCAAGCCAGCGGGGGGCTCCCCCCGGAGGCAATAAGTCCACCTTGTTGCAACAAATAACCGGATCAATCCCGGAGTATTCAACCAGCAATATCAACCTGTCCAGCAACCCCATATTTGGTTCCGGTTCCAGTACAGAAAATACTATAACTGCCTGGTTCACATTGGCAATGGGTGGGCGTGATAGATCGTTTTCCCTGGGCAAAACACTTTCTATAACCCCCCGATCACCCTCCTCATCCGCATGTTTGTCGGGCCGCCACAATACCTTGTCCCCTACCAAAACACTTTGCTTTAAATAGCGAAATTTACCCCTTAAAAAGCATTCCCAAACTTTCTCACCATCATATACGTAGTAATAGCCCGCATAGGCTTTTATTACTACCCCTTTTTGCATGACATCCTCCTTATATTTAAATGTAACTATAAAGTATATTCTTTTTTTAACTTTTTATCTATATAAACCCGCACTGTCGCCTTACCGTAAAAGGTAACCCTCTCCACCAATACTTCCCCGGATGTATGCACACCGGAATACACCTCCGTTGTACCGTTGATATCTTCAACCGTAATTAAAACCTCATGGTCTTTGTCATCGTTATCTATAGGGACAGTCACATCTGCCTCCCTGGCGCTGGGTCCCGGCCCATTGCTAACAGTCAAGGTGACGGTCATCCCCTCTTTGACCTCCGTGTTCTTGCGTGGTTCCTGATCCACGATTTGGCCCGCCAGGTATTCATCACTACGAACAAACTGTATATCCTCGGAAATCTTCAGACCCAATGTCCGAACAATGAGGCCGGCCTTTTCGGTATTCATTCCGGTTAAATCGGGCATCGCATAATTTTCCGGTTCGGTACCGGCACTCACATAAATTGTAACTTTCGTTCCCTGCTCAACTTGGTTACCTCCAGCCGGGTCCGTCTTAAATACGAATCCTTTGGGAACATCGCTATTGTATTCTTCCCTGACTTCCCCAGGAATCAGGTCCGCATTCTGAATCACGGCCAGGGCATCTTCCGGCCTGTATCTGGTAACATCAGGCACCGCTTTTAAATCCTTACCTTTACTCACCGTCAAAGTAACAACCCTGTTGGCTTTTACCTTAATATCCTCAATGTCCTGCTTTATTACTTCCCCTTCCGGTACCTCTACATCAAATTCTTCCACTACCTCTACCTTTAAACCCAAATCTTCAAGGAGCTCCCGTGCCTCTGCCAATTGCATGCCGTGAACGGAGGGCACATTTACCTCCGGAACATTGACATAATTTTTCATAAGATAATAGCCCGCAATCATAATTACAGACACTAGGGCAAAGGCGATCAGGGAGTACCTGATCAACTTTTTTCTGTCAACTGTTTCCATACCGCTTTTCTTGACATCTTCATCTAAAATCGGCACAACCTTGGTTTCGTCATCCGTACCATAGCCGTCACCGTATTTGATATCGTTACCGCCTAAAAATTTGTTAAAATCCGACAACATTTCCCGGGCAGTTTGATACCTTTTCTGTTTGTCTTTCCTCAAGGCACGTAAAACAATCTGTTCCAAGCTTTTGGGAAGCCCGGGACATAAATCGGAGGGATTCCTGGGTCTTTCCTTGATATGTTTTACGGCCACGCCCACCGCATTGTCGGCAGAGAAGGGAACCACGCCCGTTAGCATTTCATACAAAACGACACCAAGCGAGTAAAGATCGGATTCCGGCCCCGCCAGATAACCCTTGGCCTGTTCAGGTGACAGATAGCGAATCGACCCCATTATCGTTTTGGTATTGGTGTAGGTTATTGCACTTGCCTTTCGCGCTATACCAAAATCGGTAAGTTTTACACGGCCTCCTTTTGTAATCAAAATATTATGAGGTTTCACGTCCTGGTGAACTATTTTGTTTTCATGGGCGTGTTCCAAGGCCCTACCCACCTGTCTACAGATGCCCACCGCCCTTGAAGGCTCCAAGGGACCTTCCTTATCTATTATTGTTTTTAGGTTGTTGCCGTCAATATACTCCATTACTAGAAAATATGTTTCCTTTTCTTTGCCCACGTCATGGATACTCACAATATTGGGGTGGGAAAGGGACGCAACAGCCTGGGCTTCGCTTTGAAAACGTCTCACGAAGTTTTCATCGGCAGTATATTCGGGCCTGAGGACTTTTACCGTAACATACCTGTGTAGGAGGATATCCCGGGCCTTGTAGACTACGGCCATGCCGCCGGAACCTATTTTTTCAAGAATTTCATAGCGACCTTTTAATAACTTGCTAGACATATTATGAGTGCACCCCTTGACAGCTAAATCCCGATAATAATTATAGTAATATTGTCCGTTCCACCCTTGGCAAATGCTATCTGTAGCAAAGAATCTATAACTTCCTTCAAATCAGCCTGTTTAAGCATCTCTTTTAGTATTTCCCTATCCCCAACATGCCTAGTTAAACCATCAGTACAGAGCAAGATCTTGTCGCCTTTTTGCAATCTAAAATTAGCCGTATCAACCACCAC
>CAZKPV010000177.1:2909-3374 GCA_964554735.1 uncultured Clostridia bacterium | reverse complement strand
TGATAGCCTTATCGGAACATACTTCAGTACAAACCCCACATGCAAGGCAACCGCTACTTATTTTAAATGCCAAATGATGCACCTCCCCCCCCCAGTATCCTGGTGAACGGCTGTTACCACCCCTCTTTTACTGGAGGTACATTTTATTCTGGCTACCCTCGCCTCGCCCGGGTTCCTGCACATATTGGTACCGGTATATTCCACGTCAACCTTCCAACCATGTTTATCCAATTCATGTAAGGCCTCATCCAATTTCAATCCTAAAATACGGGGTAATTTATCCATTACCATCACACCGTTAAAATTTCTTTTTCCTTTAGGGCCAGAACATCATCCAGCTCCTTGATGTATTTGTCGGTGATTTTTTGCACCTCATCCTGCCTTCGTTTCAGCTCGTCCTCGGAAATATTGCCCTCTTTTTCTTCTTTTTTCACGTAGTAATTGAGCCAAAGATTCCATATTCTG
>CAZKPV010000177.1:0-2899 GCA_964554735.1 uncultured Clostridia bacterium | reverse complement strand
CTTCTTTTTTCAAAACATCATTGGCTTCACGCCGTACATTTCTAACGGCGATCTTTCCCTCTTCGGTTTTCTTTTTAGCGGCCCTAACCAGTTCGGTTCTTCTCTCTTCGGTTAGTTCAGGGATGGCAAGCCTGATTACATTACCATCGCTAACAGGAGTAATACCTAAATCAGATTTTAAAATAGCGCGCTCAATGTTGGAAATCACAGTCTTATCCCAAGGCTGAATGAGCAACAAGCGTGCCTCTGGAACAGAAATATTGGCCATTTGATTAATAGGTGTTGGAGTCCCATAATAATCCGCCTGAATCTTGTCAAGAAGAGCAGGTGTTGCCCTACCGGCCCTCATAGATGCCAACTCTCTTTTAATAATTTCAACCGACCTTTGCATATTTGCCTCAGTTTCCTTAATCATCGCCACTACTATCTTAATCACCCCCTATATATGTACCAATGGTTTCACCCATAAGTGCCCTTTTTATATTCCCTTTTTCATTCAAGTTGAATACTATCAGTGGTATGCCGTTGTCCATGCACAAGGAGGTTGCCGTAGAGTCCATAACCCCTAACCCTTTATTCAACAACTCAATGTATTTTATATCTTCATATTTTTTGGCATTGGGGTTTTTCATGGGATCGGAATCATATACACCGTCAACCCTCTTAGCCATAAGTATTACCTCCGCTTCTATTTCCGCCGCCCTCAAAGCCGCTGTGGTATCGGTTGAAAAATACGGATTTCCCGTACCCGCTGCTAATATTACCACCCGCCCTTTTTCAAGATGTCGCATGGTACGCCGCCTGATATAGGCCTCTGCCACCGCCTGCATTTCAATTGCAGTCTGCACACGTGTTTCTAAATCCTTTTTCTCAAGCGCATCTTGTAAGGCCAGCGAGTTTATAACTGTTGCCAACATTCCCATATAGTCGGCGGTAGCACGATCCATCCCCTTGGCGCTTCCCGCAATTCCGCGCCAAATGTTACCGCCACCAACAACTATTGCAATCTCTACTTTGAGTTCAACTACCTCTATTATCTGTTCGGCGATTGAATTTACAATATCGGGGTCAATCCCATAACCCCTACTACCTGCCAAAGCCTCTCCGCTTAATTTTAATACAACACGCTTATACTTGGCAGCCATTAAGGATATGACCTCCAGTCCTGTAACAATATTCTATTAAATATTATAAAATCCTGTTTTACAGGATATTTTATTCACCCTTTATCGCCGCAGTGACTTCCTCGGCCAAATTATCCTGTCTTTTGGCTAGCCCCTCGCCCACTTCAAACCGTGCGAAACGTCTAATCGATATATTCTCCCCGATTTTGGCGATTGTTGTGGTCAGCAAATCCTCCACAGTTATATCCGTGTCACGAATATACTCCTGCTCAAGCAAACATATTTCCTTGAAAAATTTATTTATTCGGCCCTCAACCATACGCTCCACAATTTTTTCCGGCTTGCCTTCATGAAGGGCCTGAGCCTTCAGGACCTCTTTTTCCTTGGCTACAACATCTGCCGGGACATCTTCCCTTTTGACATATTCCGGTTTGGAAGCCGCAATTTGCATTGCAATATCTTTTACAAAGGATCTGAACTCATCGGTTTTTGCCACAAAATCGGTTTCACAATTTACTTCAACCAGAACACCTATCCTGCCGCCTCCATGAATATAGGAATCAATAATACCCTCCGCGGCAATCCTCCCGGCTTTTTTGGCCGCTGCCGCAAGGCCCTTTTCACGCAGTAAATCTATAGCTTTTTCTACATTTCCGTCAGTTTCAATCAATGCCTTTTTACAATCCATCATACCTGCCCCGGTTCTTTGTCTTAACTCCTTTACCATCTGAGCGGTAATTCCCATTTTCATACCTCCTCTAGAAGTCACATATTTATTATAACCAGCTTATACCTATGACAAACAATACATAAAATAAGGGTAGGAACATCAATGGACGCCCTACCCTGCCCTTTACTCTGCCAATTGTTCGCCTTGCCTGCCCTCAATGACAGCATCTGCCATTTTGCTGGACAAGAGCCTTATGGCACGAATAGCATCGTCGTTACCCGGTATAATATAGTCAATTTCATCCGGATCACAGTTTGTGTCAACTATTGCTATTATTGGAATACCGAGCTTCCTGGCTTCGGCCACGGCGATTTTTTCTTTTCTGGGATCTATGACGAATAATGCGGCCGGCAGTTCATTCATGTCTTTGATACCGTGCAAGAACTTATCTAGCTTTTGCTTCTCATGTAAGAGCATGGAGACTTCCTTTTTAGGCAGGCGGTCAAATATGCCTTCTTCCTCCATTCTCTCAAGTTCATGCAATCTTTTGATCCTGAGGCGGATGGTATTGAAATTTGTTAACATACCACCCAACCAACGTTGGTTCACATAAAACATTTCACATCTTTTTGCCTCATCCTCAACTGATGCCATGGCCTGTTTTTTAGTGCCGACAAACAATATGCTTTTCCCTTCCGCGGCAAGGGTTTTTACAAATTCGTAAGCCTCATCTATCATACGCACCGTTTTTTGCAAATCTATAATATAGATACCATTGCGGTCCGTGAAAATATAAGGAGCCATCTTGGGATTCCAACGCCTAGTTTGGTGCCCAAAATGAACCCCCGCCTCGAGCAACTGTTTCATTGTAACTACAGCCATCTGCACACCTCCTCCCACCCGGTTTTTGTCCTCCGTTGCCTTCATCATCCTGCAAGACCTAAAAATCAAGGCACCCCTTACAAAAATCCAGCAACGTGTGTAATCAACACCATCCCGTATTTTAACACATTTATAAGATTATTTGCAAGCAATATAAGGGAAGAGAAACAGAAAAGGCCCACATTTTTTTAAATGTAGGCCCCTTCTGTACAACAACCTATTA
>CAZKPV010000176.1:0-3415 GCA_964554735.1 uncultured Clostridia bacterium | reverse complement strand
AAACCACGGCCGTGAGGATAATTCCGGCCAAAGGCAAAAAAGCCGGCGAATATGTGGAATTTGGCGGTCTTTTGGGGCGGGCACCGGTTATGGCTGTTCACCCCTTTTCATCCGGGCATTTCGCCCGCCGGGGGGGCCGTATACCCGCGCCGATACACAGCCTCACCAACTAAAAACTTACTTTTTCGGAAAGGGAGAGAAGCCGATGCAAGTCCTTACAATTACGGCCATTGCCTTTAGTTTGCTCTTGTGTATATTTGTACTTCAAAACGCAAGCCCGGTTGACATAAAATTTTTGTTTTGGCAGTTTCGTGGCATATCTTTGGCCCTGGTAATCTTTGGTTCGGTAGCCTTGGGTGCGCTAACCATGTTTTTGATCGGCCTGGGTTCACAGTTGAAAAGATCCCTACGTTTACGCGAGCAGGCCTATAAAAACAGGCATATAGTGCAAACCAATCATGGTCTGCACAAAACAGAATCGGACCAAACTAAAAAGGGGCTGTAATACAAAATGCAAAAATCCTTTGTTGTTTGCGACCTTGAAACCACAGGCCTAAGTCCATTTTCAGATGAGATTGTGGAGATTGGATTGGTAAAAATACAGGGGGGCAAGATAACTGATACCTTTACGTCCTTGGTAAAGCACAACAAGCCATTGCCATTTAGGGTACAAAAGATTACTGGCTTGAGTGAGGAAGATTTCAAGGATTCACCAAATCTTGATACGGTGCTGCCCAAAGTACTTAGTTTTATAGGTGATTTTCCCTTGATTGGCCACAATGTCAAGTTTGATGTAGATTTTTTAAACGCCAGTTTGGACAATGAATTGCGAAATATTTTACTTGATACTCTCGAGTTGTCACGTCTTCTGTACCCTACGGCCGGTTCCTACCGTTTAGGGACTATGTGTGAAAAGGTAGGGGTAGAGACAAAACCCACCCACAGGGCCCTTGAGGACGCTGTGGCAACAGCGGAATTATTTTTGAAATTAACGGAAAAACTCCAGGGCTTTGATTTTCAATTTTTACTGCAACTGTCCCGCCTAATCAGGATGGCTGATACAACTTGGAAGGATTATATCACGGGGATAGCCCAAAGTAGGTTAAAAAATTTTTCCAAGGAGATGATATCCGGCAAATCTTTTTCCCCGGATACAGAAAATGATTTGGCCGAAGTCGATGACAGTGTGGAGTGTCGTTACACGGTAGAGGATATTTTAGGTTTCGGGGGGGTTTTGTCCAAAAGGTTCGCCAACTACGAATACAGGCCCCACCAGCTCGAGGCTTCACGGGCAATTGAAAATGCCTTTGCCGGTGGTAAACATTTGGTTGTGGAGGCGGGGACGGGGGTAGGAAAATCCTTTGCATATTTAATCCCTGCGATCCTGTGGTCCCTCGACAGCAAGGAGCGCGTATTGGTATCTACCCAAACTATAAATTTACAGGAACAGCTCTATAGAAAAGATATCCCTCAATTGCGGAAGATTTTAGCAATCCCCTTTAAGGCCTCCCTTTTAAAGGGCAGGAGGAACTATCTTTGTTTACGTCGCTGGCAACAGACCATGAATTCAAGTGAGCTGAGCCCCGAGGAGGCTTTTTTTACCGCCAGGATCCTGGTATGGCAAAGAAATACCGAAACGGGCGACAAGGCCGAGTTCAATATGTCATTCGAGGAACCGGAACAGTGGGATCGCGTCTGCACAGACAGCGAAAATTGCATCGGATCCAAGTGCGGTTGGTTTTATAAGGGCTGCTATTTATCGCAGGCCAGGAAAAAAGCAGAACAATCCAATCTTGTTATAGTAAATCATTCCCTGCTTTTCTCCAATCTCAGTGCTGATAGCCGTATCCTTCCTCCCTACAAGAATCTGGTTATTGATGAAGCCCACCATCTGGAAGAGGCGGCCACGGATTACCTGGGCAAGGAGGTGTCCTCAAAATCCTTTGCGGGCCTGCTTACAAGGACGGAAAGGTATCTGAAAAAGTTGGGAAGGGTTCCGGTGGGGACGGATGGGAGTGAGTGGTCCGAAGCCCTCCGGAATGCCCAAGGTATAACCAGTCAGGTGAGGGAAACTTTAGCTGAGTTTTTTGCCCTTCTTATCCAATTTGTAAACACCTACTCACCGGGGGCGGCGGGATTGAAATGGCAAACGCTTCGTCTCAACACGCCTGAGTTACAACGAACCAGTGCATGGCGTGCCGTGGAGTCCGAAAAACATAATCTGTGCCTCCGTCTTCAAAATCTACACGAAAATTTGGTATTGCTACTGGAGACAATGGACAAATGGGATGAGCAGATGGATGTGGATGAGGAACTAAAGGATGAATTAAGCTCCTTGGCGCGTTTAAACTTGCAACATTTATACGACTTCCAATTTATTCTAGACCAAAAGGAAAACTTTGTGTCCTGGGCGGGCACGATAGGACAATCAATAAAATCCGGTTATTGTTACCTAAAGGCTTCACCGATAGACGTTTCTGAATTGTTGTACGAGGAACTGTTTCAAACCCATGAAAGTATCATTTTGACATCTGCGACTATGACAGTGGACTCATCTTTTGACTTTTTTAATGAACGCACGGGAATCAAAAATATTGATCCGGGGAAATACAACTCACTCCAAGTAGGTTCACCTTTTTCCCTAGAAAAACAGGCATTGTTTTGTATAGCGAGGGACATCGCCTTACCCGGCCCGGGTGGTAGCGATGAATACCACGGAGCCCTTGCCGATGCAATAGTAAAACTTGCCGATGTTGCAAAGGGCCGTACAATGGTGTTGTTTACCTCCCACAGAACCTTGCGGATGGTTTACCATAAAACATTGCCTGAGCTAAGCAAAAAAAATATTATACTTTTGGGGCAGGGTTTGGATGGTGGGAGAAACGCCTTGATAAGAGAGTTTAAGAGCTCGCCGCGGGCGGTATTGTTTGGAGCGGCCAGTTTTTGGGAGGGGGTTGACCTACCGGGGGATTTCCTAAAATGTGTTATCATTGTTCGCTTGCCCTTTCAGCCGCCAACTATACCCATAATAGAAGCCCGGATGGAAAGGCTTGCCTCTTTGGGGTTCAGTGCTTTTCGCAAGCTTACCCTACCCCATGCCGTTCTGAAATTCAAACAGGGTTTTGGAAGATTAATTAGAAGTAACTCGGACACCGGCTCGGTGGTTGTTCTTGACAGCAGGCTAGTAGAGAAAAATTACGGTAATTATTTCATTCGTTCCTTGGGTATAAAAAAGTTTTACAACGGATCAATAGAAAAAATTGCCCAAGAAGTTGATTGCTGGATAAATAATTATTGATAGCAGTTTCACTATAGCGTAACCCCTGCATATTATATAAAAAAGACACGGATAGAGGTGATAAGATTGAAGGTTTATTTTATAAAATTACCCGGATTTTTGAGAAATTTTTTACTG
>CAZKPV010000175.1:0-3422 GCA_964554735.1 uncultured Clostridia bacterium | reverse complement strand
TTGTATATGCCATCCTTCCTCTATTTCCCAATAGCCCAAGAGGTTCAATTCCGATAGAATGGTAAGGGCGATTTTTATTGTGTATGCCTCCACATGGGAAAATTTCATCATACGCAAGGCTTTGATCATAAACCGTGTTTTAAAGGAAAATTTCCCGTTCTTTTTATCGGAATGTTTTTTTAACAAAAGATAAAATGCACCCAGCCACTCCCGCCCCGGCGCAAAGGCTTTTAATTTATGTCGGTTAAAAGAAATATCTGTACTATCGTACATCAAACAAAAGTCAAAAGAAAGACCTTTATTCCATATAGCCAAAACATTTCTAATTTCCGCCGTGCTGAAAGGAAGCCTGTAGGCCACTACGGTCGGTAAATTATCGAATTCTATCTCCCCCACCGAATCATAGGTGCAAACCAAGGTATTTATTCTTCCGCTGTCAAATTCGGCCAGTATATCCTTGCGGTATGTTTCGTTAATAAGCGGGTGATAAAAGCCGATTGGCGATGATTCCTCGCCTACGGTTTTGCGTAAATAGAAGGCAGTTTCTACCGTCTGATAGGGAGTCGGGACAAGCAGGATATTTTTCTTATGTTCAGTCAACCAACTAGTATCGGGGGACTTGTGGCGGTAGTCTAAAATCCGACCGCCACCTATTTTACCCGGGTTTTCATTTGAATTTTTAAGGGAAGGTACATTTCTTTTTCCGTTTTCATAATGGCGGTTTATTCTTCCGTTTATGTAGTCGGGAATAAACAGCAAATGACCGGCTTTAGCAAGCCCTTCGGCCGTTAGCCCACAAGGGCAGCCCATGTCACCGGTATTACTTCCATTACCGCCGCAGGCCATCTCTAGAACAGGTATGGAGGAATTTTGTAAATCAACTACCTCTAACTGTACGGAACGTTTTCCATTCCATTCATTCATTCCTGGAGTGAAGGCCAAATCAACGCGCCTTCCCCTATACACCGGGTCGGAGTCGGATTCCCCGGCTAGATTGAAGCCAATTCCATCAACGATGGCCTTATTCTCCTGTACTACCATTTTTAGATGGGCCCCTGTCTTACCGACTTCCCGGCAGGCAAGCACGGAAACCCCTTTGGATCCCAATACGGGAACGGGGTTGCCGTGGCCGTAAGGGGACAATTGTTCAATTTCCTCGATTAATGATTCGGATACATCTTCAAGGGAAACAAGGCAATCCAATTCTAGGCTTGGGGTCATGGGGGTTTCCTCAAATTCCTTGTTCGCATAGCCGTTTATATTTATACGAAGTTCTTCTATTTTGTCCCTTTCGATGGTGAAACCCGCCGCCTGGGCGTGTCCTCCGTAGCTAACTAGGGTTTCCCGGCAATGCTCCAGGGCCTCGTACATATTAAAACCATGTATACTGCGGGCCGAACCTCTTCCCTCACCACCATCAAGGGCCACAAGTAACACCGGCCGATAAAAACGATCACTAACCTTTGAGGCAACAATACCGATGACCCCCGGATGCCATTCCTCGGAGGCAAGCACAATAACTTTATCATCCTCTAAGGAGGGGTTGTTTTTTAATATCTCCAAGGCCTCGGCAAATGCCTTTCTCTCAAGCCTTTGCCTTTCCGAATTTTCTCTTTGCAGGGCCTCTGCCATTTCCCCTGCCTGCTCGGGATTATCACACAGCAACAAATCAACTCCGAGCCTGGGGTCGCCCGTGCGGCCGGCGGCATTTAGGCGGGGTGCAAGAATAAAACTGACATCCCTGGGGGTTATGTTTTCTTTGTCAATCCTGCTAACTGCAATTAGGGCCTGTACTCCCGGTCTGTTCGATTTGGCCAAATGCCCCAGGCCATACTTTACAAGTACCCTGTTTTCGTCACGTAAAGGTACAATGTCGGCGACTGTTCCCAGACACACCAAATCAAGGTAATCCTGCCATCTGGATTCGTCCTTGCCGGCAACAGAAAATAATGCCTGAACAAATTTCAAGGCCACTCCCACTCCGGCCAATTCCTGAAAAGGGTAGGGGCAATCGCATCTTTTCGGGTCCAAGACAGCCAAGGCATCGGGCAACTGTTCACCGGGCTCATGATGGTCGGTAATGATCAGATCCAGCTTATTGTCCTTTGCCCATGCCGCCTCCTCAACTGATGCAATGCCGCAGTCCACCGTAATTACCAAATCGACCCCCTCATTATGTAAGCGGGATAAGGTATCCAAATGTAAACCATAGCCGTCATCCAACCTGTTGGGTATATAGTAATCGGCATCGGCACCCAGTGAGCGCAGTGCACTCAACACCAAGGCCGTGGATGTAAAGCCATCTACATCATAGTCACCGTAGACCAGGATTTTTTCCTTACTTTCTACCGCGGCTTTAGCCCTTTCCACGGCATGGTCCATGTCACGCATCAGGAAGGGGTCATGTAAATCGTCTAAACTTACATCAAGAAAGTTTCGTGCATCCGTCACTGTATATATACCCCGGTTAACTAACAATTGGGCGATAATCTTGGATACCCCCAACTCCCGGGCTAATATATGCTGTAAAACCTCATTGGTAGGTTTAAAGCACCACAACTTTTGTTTTTTCAAATTGTCGACCTCCGGTTGCATCCGCATAGATATTTTTTCATGGATGTTTTTCATGGATGTTATCATGGATGTTTTTCATGGATGTTTTTCATGGATGTTTTTTTGGTATCTCTATACATTCTAAAACACCGGAGGGTCAAATGGCAACTGGAAAGGGCAAAGTTCGGCCGGCCATGGATGAACAAGAGCGCCCCAAGATTAAATGACAACCAGAAATGGCGAAAGCCGGTTTATTGAACCGGCCTTTCTAAAGATAAAAATTCCCAACCTAAATTTGTTAGGCTACAAATCTTGCTTTTACCCTCAGTCGTAACGTCTACCAGACCAAGAGCATAAAGCTGCATCACAATATGATCCAAAACTGCTCTTTTTACCCTGGAAGTTAGGGATAGTTCCTCTTTGTTCATACTACCCTCATCTACCAAGGCCTTGAGAACCCTATCCGCCTCGTTCGGCAACCTGTCACACACGCCAACAAAGTAGTCAGCAAGAGTTCCTGTAACTGCCAATACAACTCCCCCCTTTCCTAATGCCCGGCAAATACCGGGTTATTCCAATTGGTTAATTATCAGCTGTTACTATTATGTCCCTATTTAGTTGAATTAATCATAAATAAAAAATAATTCAGCAAAAATCGCGAGGGTACAAAGGGGAAACAAAAAGGGGGGGTGGCGGGAACACAGCCGAAGCCCGGCGGTAAAGGGCTAGTGTGGGCGCGGAGGCGCGGGTGGATGCAAGCGGATGGATCGCGGCAGTTAACGCACAGTTTGGGTGTAGCAGCACGGCGAGCGGTGCGGCGCGGGGTGCGGTGCGGTGGCGCGGCGAGCGGTGCGCAGGGGCGCGGCGAG
>CAZKPV010000174.1:2413-3429 GCA_964554735.1 uncultured Clostridia bacterium | reverse complement strand
TCCAAAAACCTGTTTTGCCAATTCCACTGCAACATAGCTAATTGACACTGCCATTTGGTCGATTTTAGTTTCACTTCTCACCCTTTTACCGGTAGTTATGGCATGCTGTAACAGATTATTCAAAATACCGTTGGTTGCTCCCCAATCCCGGGCGACATCATATGCAGACCTTAGCTGCCCCAGTATCTGGGTCTCCCCTAAAACCATGGAGTCGAGGCCGGCGGCAACCCTAAATAAATGGCGCACCATATCATGGAATC
The DNA here is from genome assembly GCA_964554735.1 of uncultured Clostridia bacterium. GTDB lineage: Bacteria > Bacillota > Desulfotomaculia > Desulfotomaculales > CAZKPV01 > CAZKPV01. The sequence goes on along the minus strand of CAZKPV010000174.1, from coordinate 3,169 downwards.
TATATATATATGAGTGTTTTTTAATCGTTTCCACATCAATTCCAGACCATACACTCAGGTAGTTGCGTATCGCCTCCAGGCCATGCCCATGTTTTAGGACGGCATATATTTCCGTCCTATTGCATGTGGACAAAATAGTGCACCCTTCCACCTCATGGATCCCCTTTAACCGGGATAGGTGCTTTTGAAGGGATGCCTCAGAAAAGGAAAGCATCTCCCTTATTTCAACCGGAGCTGTCTTGTGGTTTATTCCTAAAACGGCGATATGCACTTAAAACACGCTCCTTCACATCATCATATTTACCCTGCTCCAACAACACAAAGGTCTCGTCGTTGAGCATTGTCTCAAACATTCTGAGCCTCGTCTTGGGGTCCTTAACTTCACCGATAATTCTTTTTCGCAGATCACCTAATAGATCTAATATTTCCCCGTATTGCGACCCAATTTTCCCCTCAAGGCTCCTTCGCATCTTTGCGGCCAACAGGGGGCTTTTACCGGAGGTGGAAATTGAAAGGGTTAATGATCCACGTCGCACCACTGCCGGAAGGATGAAGCTACATTTAGGGGGGTCGTCCACGACATTAACGGGCTTATCCGATTTCCTACATTCCTCCGCAACCCGGCGGTTTACCTCTTCCTTAGCCGCGGCGGCATCACCTTGCGCCGATTCATACACGATGTATCCGGCGTCCTCGCTGTACAGGGCGTGGCTTTCGTAGGCATACAGGGCCCGTTCACAGCCACAGCGCACCAGA
>CAZKPV010000174.1:0-2403 GCA_964554735.1 uncultured Clostridia bacterium | reverse complement strand
ACCCTCAGTGTCGCCCCGTTTAAAACCCCTTTCGATATATTCAAACTCCCCGTTTGATGCCATTTCCTTTAACTTCAAAGTTAAATCCGGGCTCACTACCCGGACCCGTGCCCCACATGAAAGCAAGGATTCTATTTTTCGTTCGGCTACCGATCCACCGCCTACCACCAAGCACCGTTTGTTATCTAAATCTAATAATACCGGATAATAATTCATAAGTTAAAACCTTCTCACCTCAATGAAGTCAGCTACATCAATCATTGTTCTCCTAATACTGTTGTCCTCATATTTTTCAAGCTGTGCCTTTGCCTTTGCCAAGTATTTTTCGGCAATTTGGTATGATTGCTCTATGCTGCCGGATCTAACAATAATATCGATTGCCTCCTGAACGTGCAAACCATCCTTGTTTCTGTCTGTTATAAGCCGTTCCAGTCTTTTCCGTTCCGGGCTTTTGTACAAGGCAATCACTACCGGTAATGTTACCACGCCTTCGCGCAGATCACTGCCCACCGGCTTGCCGAGCCCGCTTTGTTCCGCGGTCATATCTAGTATATCATCTGTGATTTGAAAAGCCATACCCAGAAAGTGCCCGTATCTCCTCAAGGGAAGCGCGTCATGCTTGCTTGCACCACATACAATTGCACCCAGATAGCAGCTAGCGGAGATTAACAAAGCCGTTTTTCTTTTTATACGGTAAAGATAGTCTTTAATATCCAAGTTGGGATTGAATGACGATGAAAGCTGTCTTATTTCACCTTCACACATTTTTGAACTCACATAGGCAAGTGTTTCAACAACCTCCGGCTTGTCATAAGCACTGATCAACTTTTGTGACAAGGCAAACAAATAATTGCCAACGTGTACAGATGCCCGGTTGCCGGACTTGGATTTAATGGTAGGTATCCCCCTCCGGGTATAGGAGGCATCAACCACATCATCATGTACCAATGTTGCCACATGGATTAATTCCAGGGCAACCGCCATGGATAATAGATTATCCAGATCATAATTATAAAACCTCCCACACAGCAGGCTAAGCGCGGGACGCAACCTTTTGCCGCCGGCATTTATGAGGTGGGTGGCAGTTTCATTGAGCATTCTGTTATCAGATTTTATGACTTTTCTGAGTTCAGTTTCCACACAATTTAAATCATCTCTGATTTCGTGAAATAACTCCATCATTTTGCCCATTTCACCTGCTCACATTAAAAACAATTGGCATGCATTATCATAATTGGCGGGAGTGCGTGGGAATCGAACCCACCGCGGACTTCTTAGGCCCGCCAACGGTTTTGAAGACCGCAGGCACCACCAGGCACCATCCACCCCCATTAGTTCACTGCGCCAAAGTATTATAGCATACAGCTTTTTTATTTACAACTGACAGCATACTTGACAGCATTTTCGAAAATAAATCGGCCGTGGGGAACCATATTCCCTTTCCTCCGCCAGTTTGGGTATTGTTCAATGCTTACAAACCTCTCGGGGTGGGGCATCAAGCCCAATATTCTGCCTGTAGCATCGCATATACCCGCTATGGAATTCACGGACCCGTTAGGATTACAAGGGTAGCCCATGGTCGGCTTCCCCCTTTCATCAACATAACGAAATACGACCCGCCCCGATCCTTCCAAAATATCTGGCATATCACCGGCCGCATAGAATTTGCCCTGGCCGTGGGCGAGAGGCATTTTTACGATTTTTTCTCCCATCCCTTTGGTAAAAATACAATTGCCCTCCCCAACCGCCAAATCAACCCAGCGGCACTCGAAGTCCCCGTATTCATTTTCCATTAGCGTGGCTTCTAAACGACCAATTTTACCGCCGGGCAGCAAACCCGTCTTTAACAAAACCTGGAAACCATTACCTATTCCTAAAATTAATTTTCCACTCGCCGCAAACTCTTCGAGCTGTCCTTTTAGACAGGATATAAGTTCAACCGCCAGTATTTTCCCCGGGCCCAAATCATCTCCGTAGGAAAAGCCTCCGGGTATTGTCAGTATTTCATAGTTTTCCAATCTTTCCCTGCCATCAATCAGCTGATTTATGTGAACCAAACACACTTCCCCCCCCGCCAGTTCAAATGCATATTTGGTCTCCGCATCGCAATTGGTGCCATCCGTTCGTAAAACACACACCTTGGGTCTCATTATTTGAAGACCTCCTTCATGGGCATTTGCCAAGACGATTTTAGCTCCGCCAGTGGAATGGTCACAATTTCATCTGCAACTTCACTACCCCGGTTGGTATAACTCACAGTGATTGTCAGGTTTGGCCGGGTTTCCCCTATAAGAAGGAAGGGTACATCTTTAAATAACTCCTCTGCATCGGTAGCCTTGTCTAGCTCGACAAGAAAACACCCTGCCGTTTCATTGAACATGAAATTTAAGACGTCCAAGCCCG
>CAZKPV010000173.1:0-3516 GCA_964554735.1 uncultured Clostridia bacterium | reverse complement strand
AGGCCAAATACGTCAAGGCTGTGTTGCTATGGTTCATGGTTGGAATAAATCAAACATTAATAAAGTCACTTTCGATGATATTCAAGATCCACTCTCTGGGTTTCCAGTAATGAAATCTGTACCAGTTGCTTTGCGAAAATTGTAAGGAAAATGAGGTATTAAAATCCCTAGGGGAGGAACAAAAGAAAAAATCCAAGATAGAAAAAGTTAAAAAAAAGATTCTCCATAATGAAAAATTGGGGGAGAGGAAAACAGGTAAGTTTAATGCCTTGAGGAAGGATTTGACAAGAAAAAATCATGATCTCAAGGCCCTGGAAGCGGAACTAAAGGAATTAAATGAGAGGCTGTACGGAGGGGTAATAAAAAATATAAAGGAAATTGAAAGTGCCGGTATTAAGGTTGACAATCTAAAGGAACAAATATCCTGTCTGGAGGAAAAGATTATAGATGGGATGCTAGCAGAGGAAAGGATGGAGGAGGAGCTAAATCAGTTTAAAGACGAGCTAGATGGGCTAAAAAAAAGATTTCAACGCTACTGTGCGCACCATGAAACAAGCATTAAAAGGCTGGAAGACGAAAAGAAAAGACTAGCAGATTTAATGAGTGAAATAATCGATAACACCGACCCTTTGCTATGGAAAAGATATGAGGCCTTAAAGGCGGAAAAAAGAAACCCGGTGGCAATGCTCACCAATGGTATTTGTTCCGGCTGCAATTTATCTGTGTCCTTGGGAAATTACCACAGAGCACAAGATGAAACCATGATTATGAGATGCGAACACTGCGGCCGGATCTTGTACGTAGATAAAAACACATAAAAACAATTGCGTCTAAGGTCAAAAACAAGGCAAACAAACGATAGGCTAGGGGGAAATTACCCGTCATGTCAACGATGAATCCGAATAGTGGGGTTCCAATACTGATCCCCAGGCAATTAAATGTTACCCCTATGCCGAGGGCTTTCCCGGCGGATTCTTCGCCGACCACTTCGGTGATCAGTGCAAATAATGGACCATACCAGCCAAGTGCAGTAAAACCGGAAAAAATTACAACGGAAAATACTAGCCAGGCGGGAAAAACTGGGCTAATTAGGGAAAGAACAAGAATCGACACGGAATTAAGGATAGATAGCAGGAAAAGTGTATAATGACGCTCACCTTTAAAAGCACGGTCACCCACAAGGCCAAAAAAGGGTCTGGAAAGAACACCGCTCAGTTGAAAAAAGGCCAAATACTGTGCGGCCTTAACGGCTGACAGTGAAAGCGTTTCCTGTAAATACGGTATTGTAAAGGTCATAATGGCTATTTGGTTTATTACCAGCCCAACGCCCATCAGATTTACAATCAACATTCTTTTGTTTTTGAGCAAGGAAAATATACTCACCTGTTTTTCTTTTTGTTTGTACCTGGCGGGTGATTGTTTTCGGCTAGGGTTGCCCGTTGGACCTTCGTTTTTTTCACGGTAAAGTAAAAAACAAATAACGCCGAGTAACAGCATAACAACAAATAAAACTTTAACGGAAAATGACCATGAGTAATTGAGCGCAAGCACCGGAAGGACTGCAGCCCCGACCGCGGTTCCCAATGGCATCCCGCTTTGTTTCAATCCTATTGCAAAGGCCCTTTCATTAAAAGGAAACCATTTTGTCAGGCCGCTGGTAGTCAGTATATTCAAACCGCTATAGCCGACACCAATGAGTATACTTGCAACCAACAAAAGGGTAAATGTATGACTGTATGAGAAAAATAGCAGGGCAAAAGAAATCATGATTGACCCAAACAAGATCATCTTTTTTTCGCCTATTTTATCAATCGCTATACCCGCCACCATACCGAATGAAACAATTCCCCAGAACACGGCGGAGGCCAAAAATCCAAGCTGGGTTTTATTCAACCCAAGCTCTCCTATTAAAAATGGCGCCAATGGGGCTGCCACAAACTGTGCTATACTGGCTACAAATATGAGCAGTAAAAACACACCCAGTATAAAGTACCTGCCATCTTGTTTCTCCAAAAATATCCCTCGTTCTTATTTGTATATTTGCCTTATTATATAATTAATCTTGCGCCTTGTGCGAGTTTCTTTACGGTATTGAACAAAAATATGATATTATTAAAACAGTTTAGTACAAAAGCTAAATACAGAGGTGAACAGATATGGCAGTAGAAAAATTAACTGAACAAGGGGTACGCAAAATTGCATGGGCCTGGGCGAGGATGCCGGTTTTAAAGGCCATAGCAAAGCGCTGGGAGAAGGAAACACCGCTAAAAGGCATTCGTATAGCGGCCTGTTTACACTGTACGGCAAAAACCGCAAACCTTGTACGCACATTGAAAATTGGTGGGGCGCAAGTCGCCCTGTGCGCATCAAACCCATTAAGCACGCAAGATGACGTTGTCGCCGCGTTAAACAATGAATACGGGATAGATACCCATGCAACCAGAGGGGACGATAATGAAACTTACTACGGACATATTCGAACAGTGCTAGACACAAAGCCTAATATTACCGTGGATGACGGGGCCGATTTAGTCAATACCGTTCATTCTGAGCGGCAGGAACTAATCGGGGACATAATCGGCGGTTGTGAAGAAACAACTACTGGTGTGATACGTTTGCGCGCAATGGCAAAAAACAATTACCTCAAATACCCGGTTGTTGCCGTGAATGATGCCCTCACAAAGCATCTTTTCGATAATAGGTTTGGAACCGGCCAATCCACAATGGACGGTATATTGAGGGCCACCAACTGCCTAATCGGCGGAAGCAATTTTGTTGTTGTGGGTTTTGGTTGGTGTGGCAGGGGCATTGCAAGTAGGGCACGTGGTCTGGGGGCGCGTGTGATCGTAGTTGAAGTTGACCCGGTGAAGGCCCTGGAGGCAGTTATGGATGGCTATAATGTCTTAAGTATGTCGGAAGCGGCCCCGAAGGCCGATTTTATTGTGACTGCCACCGGCAATATCAATGTTGTTGATAAAGGACACTTGGAATTGTTAAAAGATGGGGCCATTATTTGTAATGCAGGGCATTTCAACGTGGAGATCAACATTGAGGCATTGGAAGAAATGTCGATAACCAAAAGCCTAGCCCGGGACAATGTGGAGGATTTTTTATTGGCCAACGGTAAACATATATATCTAATCGCGGAGGGGAGGCTAGTTAATCTTGCCGCGGGAGAGGGTCACCCTATGGAGGTAATGGATATGAGCTTTGCCAACCAGGCCCTTTCCGTTGAATGGCTTGCAAAGGGCGGGGAAAGGTTGGAAAATAAGGTGTATCGGGTACCTGACCACATAGACAGGGCAATTGCGGCCTTAAAGCTAGAGGCCATGGGTATCAGTACGGAAAAGTTAACAGAGGAACAAGAAGAGTATCTAAATTCCTGGGAAATTGGCACTTAACAGCGGATGTATGGTATAATGTAAATCTGGTAACAAATAAAAAATAGTGAGTAAACCGGATGGTCGCGGGTATCAATCCGAAAGGTGGTACTCGAGGAAAGTCCGAGCTCCAGAG
>CAZKPV010000172.1:0-3516 GCA_964554735.1 uncultured Clostridia bacterium | reverse complement strand
TCTTTCATTTTAGTGGTTTCAATAAACCCCGCCGTCAATGTCATGGCTACACTGGGAATGGCAGAAATCATTCCGGCAAGAATTTGGTTTATACCCAAGATAAACCCAGAACGATTGTACACCTGCTGTGCCGGGCGTTCAACCACCCTTTCAACAACCTGGATACTGGTGATTTGATTTGTGAGAACCATCAGTGCCGTAAGCATTGAGGTGATAACCACCCCTATATCAAACCTTGGGGCCCCCCAGGAAAACAGCTCGGGCAGCATAATCAATGATGAAGCCTCCATAGGAACACTCTTTGTAAGGCCCAATAGCGCAAACAAAATCCAGCCACAGGTAAGACTAAAGAGAACCGAATAGACTTTTAAAAATGTGAACCTACTCCGTGAAAATATTACCGAGAGTATAACAACAAATATTGCAGGTAGGGCCACCCGCATACTTATACTTTCCGATAGGTAGCCAATACCCAGCAGCTGATTGATGAAGGCCCCGCTCAACTGGGCCACTAGCAAGACTAAAAACGTTCCCACAACAATGGGTGTAAAAACCTTGCTCAGGAGATTTATAACTTTAAACAGACTTAAAATTATAAATAAAATTCCACTGATTATAATCCCCATTTCTATGCTTTGCAAGATGCCCGCAGTTCCGTTAGGCATAAGGGGACCCAGTTCGGCAAAAATCAGAAAAACCGCCCACCACATTGCCGATGGCCCCTCCGCTATAGGCAAGCCATGCCCAAACCATATTTGCAGAAGGGAAGATACCCCAACAACCAATAGGGTATAACGAATAATGCTCGCCATTTCCACAGGCGAAAATTGAAATGCGGCACCGACTGCGACCGGCATGATTACAGCGGTGGAAAGCATAAAAATAAACCATTGTAATGAAGATAAAACATTCTTTTTCATGAAAAATCCTCTGTGTTATAATTTACCTTCTCCAAAAACAGACCCCGCGGGGGTACAGTAGGGCCAGCGAGTCTCCTATCCCTTGCCTTCAATATATCCGGAATTTCACTGTAATGTATCTTTTCCAATCCGACATTTAGCAAGGTTCCGGCCAAAATCCTGACCATATTGTAAAGAAAGCCGTTGCCCTTAAAAGCTATCTCGACTAAACTACCCTCCCTTTCCACCTTACACTCATAAATCTCACGCACTGTGTATTTTATAGGGCTTCCGGACGCCTGAAAGGATTTGAAATCATGCGTGCCGATCAGCATGGAACCCGCCCGCCGCATTGCCTCAACGTTTAGCCATCGCGGCTCAAAATAACTGTATAGCCGTGAAAAGGGCGATCTTTGGCGGCTGTTGAATATGTAGTACTTATACAGCCTGGACACCGCGGAAAATTGGGCATTAAAATCATCGGGCACCTCTTGGGCGCTAATGACGGCAATATCCTCCGGCAATATCCTGTTTGTTGCAAGGGGGATTCTCTCAACAGGGATGTTCAAATCCCTACATTTAAAATTAACCACCTGGCCTCGGGCGTGTACACCGGCGTCGGTCCGACCCGCCCCAAATGTTTTGACCGGCGTCCCCAAAACGCGACCCAGCCTACCCTCTAATGTTTCCTGTATGGTTTGCAAACCCGTTCCACTTTGTTTCTGAAAACCATGATAATGAGTTCCGTCATAGGCAATTGTCAATTTAATGTTGTGTGATTTCAAACCTACCGCCATTGAAGGCCCCCCCTAGAAAAACAGGATAAAAGTCAACATTAAAGCGCCTACCGCCAAAACCGCATAGTCCCGGGGGGCGATTTGCAAACTTTTTACCCTAGTGACATTTGCCCCCAAACCGTAAGCCCTACACTCCATGGCAACGGCCAGCTCCTCCGCACGCCTGATGGAATTGGAAAACAGTGGCACCACGAGAGAAACCAGGGCACGCAATCCGGGGCCAAAACCCTGTCCCGTCAAAACCATACCCCTTGATCGCTGGGCCTTTAGTATGGCATCGTATTCCATGGTCAAAACCGGTAAAAACCTAACGGCAACGGTTACCATTAGTGCTATATCGGTTACCGGCAGGCCGAATCGATTGAGGGGGGACATCATATTTTCCAAGGCTGCCGCGAGCTTAAATGGCGAGGTTGTTGCAACTAGAAGCATTGCCGCCACGATCATGGCAAATATTATCATAAACATTGTCGTGGCCTGCAAAAGCCCTTCCTTGCTAGCGGACAGAGGTCCTAAAACAAAGATCGTTTCCCCGGGAAGTGAAAAAATCTGTACGGACCACATAATAAGAAAAAACAACCAAAGCCATTTTAATCCCTTCAGTAATGAAAAAAATTGCACCCGGGAAAATGCAACGGACAGGACAAGGAACGAAACAACTGTTATGTAATCCGCCAGACTGCGTGCCGCCAAAACAGCCACGGCCACGGCCAGAAGGATTATCATTTTTACCCTTGGATCAAGCCTGTGAACCAAAGAATCCCCCGGTAAATACTGCCCTATAACCAGAGGGCCATTCATGGAAAAACCTCCCGCCTACCGAAACACCTAATGATTTCCGCTTCTGCCTCATCGAGTGTCAGGACATCCAACCTTACCTCTTTCCCGCAATTATGTAAGGCACGCACGAGCCTCGCGGCAAAGGGTAACTCCAATCCGCTCATCTCAATAAAATCCTCACTTGCAAATACCCGCCGCGGCGGCCCGTCTAAAATTATCCTTCCCTCGTTCATAACAACTAGCCTGTCGGCGTGTTCGGCAACCTCATCCATATTATGCGTCACTAAGATAGTTGTGAAAACCCTCTCCTTGCGAAGTCCTTGTATATTTGCCCAAAAATTTTTCCGGGCAACCGGGTCGATACCCGCCGTGGGTTCATCCATAATCAGTATTGAAGGCCGCATGGCAAGGACGCTGGCTATGGCGACTCGCCTTTGTTGCCCCTGACTCAGCGCTAAAGGCAGGCGATGTTTGAAACCTCGGTAATCCAGCCCCACCTGGGAAAGGGCCTCCGTGACACGCCTTTTTATGTCACTTGCATCCAAGGACATATTGACAAGCCCAAAGGCCACCTCATCATGGACCGTTTCGGCGAACAACTGTCGCTCGGGGATCTGAAATACCAAGCCGACTTCCCGCCACAGATCCCCTTCCCGGATCGGTTCTTGCCGGGCGAAAACCCGAACGCTTCCTTCATCAGGCTTTAACAAGCCGTTAAAATGTTGTATTAGCGTTGTTTTCCCCGAACCCGCCGGTCCGGCAATCGCTAGAAATTCACCTTCGTAAACCTCAAGGGTCACATCCGACAGTGCTTTCGTCTCGAAAGAAGTCCCCCGGGAGTAAAAATAGGACAAACCCTTGGTTTCTATTACAACCGGCACAGGCAACTCACTAACCCCTCAAAACAGGTAACGTCACTCGGTAGGGCCAAACCCTTTTTCCTTAAACTTTCCGCCAATTGAACGGCGGGGGGAAAGCCAAGACCGCAATCCGCTAATTTCTCTTGATTTAAAAATACCTTTCCCGGGGATCCCCCCATG
>CAZKPV010000171.1:0-3620 GCA_964554735.1 uncultured Clostridia bacterium | reverse complement strand
AAACTCCAATAATGCGCTATCCCCTTGGCCGACATCTATAAAATGGACGACCAAGGAATTATCGGCAAGACCACCCCAAAATAAGGCCAATGCCAGGCAAATGGCAAGGATCAGCCCCGCTAAAAAACGGCCCAGGCTTTTCCGGTTGCCATGTAGCTTGTAAAGCCTCATTTTAAATATATTTCTTAATTCCTTATAAGAAAAGAATTTTCCCAAACCATAGAGGGTGAGGTACCAAAAAATGATTACGAAAATGGACGGACTTCGAACATTTACCACCGCCCCCGGCAACCCACTCAAAACATTCTCCAGATAAACAAGCAAGTCCAACAAAGCCTCCAAGGCCGGGGCGACAAACACAGTTATCTGGTTGGAAACCAAGCCGGCTAAAACAGCCAAAACTCCCAGGTTCATAATAAGGGTAACCAATGGGATAGCCACGGCATTGGCCAAGAGCGAAATAGGGGAAACTATATTGTAGTGGGCGGCCACTAGGGGCAATACACCCAGTTGGGCCGCCAATGTCACCGCCAAAGGTGTTGCAGACCAGGAAGGTATGTACTTGGTTAGGGTGCCTATAAGGGGTAGCAGGTAAAGAATACCCCAGGTGGCCCCGAAGGACAATTGGAAACCCGGATTAAGTAAGGCCAAGGGGTTAAAAACAAGAATGACCAAGGCGGCAAGAGCTAAGGTTGTAGGCCAATCACGATCACGATCCAAAGCGTGAGCCACCAAAAAAGTAGTAGCCATGATGGTGGCCCTCAGTACGGAAGGGGTCAGTCCGGCCATCAGGGCATAGAAAACCAAAACAGGGGCCGTTAAAAACAATGTTTTCCTGGAATTTAACCGCAGTAGCCGGCAAAATAGGATCATAACCGCCATCACCAAACCGACATGAAATCCCGATACACAGAGCAAGTGAATTGTTCCCGTATCTACAAAAGTATCCCTGGTTTCCCGGTCGATCATTCCCCGTTCGCCAAGCATAATCCCTTTCAATAGGGCGGCCTTGTCCCTAGAAAAAGATGTGTCAATTACACTGGTCAATCTTCCTTTAAAACTCAGCGCCAGGCCGGTAACAGGATTTACATCCGCCACAATCCGGGCAAGTTCCGTATCACCCCTGACATCCACATACTCACGGGCATATAGCTCAGCCCCAATACCCTGACGCAAAAGATAGGCCTTGTAATCGAAAGCCCCCGGGTTACCCGGTGGCTCGGGCACATTTAACAGTCCGTTAACCTTGATAACATCACCATAGGCAAAGGTTGGCTTATCATCGGAAGAGCCTGCCCCGCCACTGCCGGTCTTTTTAGTTTTCTCTTGGGTATCGGTAATAATCTGTTCGGATCCCACCGGTATGCGCACCCTGACAAGACCGCTGATCTTTTCATGCCCCATGCCGGTCTGCACTTCCTGGCATTTTAGGACCAGGTAAATCTTTTCCGGACGCACATCGGGATCCTGGATAACCGTACCGATGACAGTAACATAATGGCCGGCGTATTCCGACAAGGGGGTTTCACCCTTTTCAGCTGCAATCTTTCCTATAGCGGCCCCGAGCATGGTAAATAGGGCAAGGATTACAAAAAAGCTTTCCCGCCAAACCCGCAAGTAAGCCACTACAGCCAGAACAAAAAGAAAAGCGACGCCGGCGAAGGCGACACTTATCGTATAGGTAAAGTAACAAGATAACAGGATACCTGCCATATATGCAAATACAACAAATACAAGAGGGCGGGCCATAATTTCCTCCCGTTACATATTTTACTGACTAGCTGTCTTTCCGCATAAACAACCTTAATGTATCCGCGGCATCACTGGCCACATCAATTAGATGGATACACCCCTGACCCTTACCCAAAAGGCCGGCAATTTCTTTTTTAGTCATACCTACTAGGTTTTTCCCCGGTAGATATTGCAGGTAATCAACTGATTCACGACAAACATTATCTGGCACCCTGGTGAGACTTCCTTCCGCAGAAATAACATTCATATTTTGACCGTCCATTTTGAGGCACACACTCATTTCATGAAATGAATCGCTGAGACCGCCCATCACCAAATAAGAATCCGACCCCGATTTGTATAGGTGCTGGCTCTTAAAACGGGTAAATAATTCTACCTCTCTGTTATGGTAACCGACATAATCACCCCAGGAAACCTTGACCCTATCTAGGTTACCGTAATACCGGCAGGATCCGGTATACATTCCCTCCCAGTACTTGGTATAAGCCTGTGGGGAAGTGTAACCCCTCTCCTTAAACAAATAGCTCTCGGCCTGGACAACACCCCGCACAGTTTCCGCAAAAAGGGAGGCCCCGATGGGGTCCTTAACTCGTTTCAAGCCTTCACGCAACTGGGGCCCGCTATCCAAATATGCCACAACCCCCTGTAAGCCGGCAATATTTTGATTATCCCTGTCTATTTTGCCCGGCCCGCGATATTGGCGCAATTGGGCCTCCTCTATACGCAGTTCATGAACATCCATCGTCATTGATGTATTCATTTCCCGCTCGGAATCCATATAATCGGTCCTGCCGGTAATAAACTTTTCATTATCCCTTGTAATAGAAGTGTGCCAGTAACGGTGAAACAAACAATGCAATTCCAACCACTCCGCCTCCCTCTTTTTTAGTCCTTGAACAAACCCGCCAGATCCCCGTAACCTTCCTTTTCCATATCCCCCTTGGCTATGAAACGCAAGGCCGCCGAGTTAATGCAATACCTAGTACCCGCCGGGCCCGGTCCATCGGGGAAAACATGGCCTAAATGGGAATCCGCCTGTTTGCTCCGCACCTCTGTACGAATCATATTATGGCTTGAGTCAACTTTTTCCTTTATGTTGGCCTTGAAAATTGGTTTCGTAAAGCTGGGCCAACCACAGCCACTGTCATACTTGTCCCTTGAACTAAACAAGGGTTCGCCGGACACGATGTCAACGTAAATTCCCTCACGCTTGTCATCCCAGTATTCGTTTCTAAAAGGAGGTTCCGTCCCGTTTTCCTGGGTAACCTTGTACTGCATCTCCGTCAGTTTCTTTTTCAGATCCTTCTTGTCCCCAGGCCAATGCTTTTTAATAAATGCATCCCTTCCGGCAAAGGTGGCTAATTCCATCTTGGTTCCCGTATTTGTATTGGCATTCATACGCTTCACCCTTTTCCGTAGTAATAATCAACCTTTCATAGTGTGTGCCAATACAACAAATATTTTTCATCAAATTATTTTTTATGCCGTTTAAAAACCATGGGAAGATCCTCTATACCGTTTTCAGCCGCCTTGTGTTGAAACCGCCCATATATCTCATTCAAAACCCTTTCGTCCGCCTGCCAACTCTCGTCAAGTCTGACTTCAAGGTAACCTTTGCTGTTGGTCCCTGAACCGCGCAAGGGATTTCCGGAAGCAAACTCAGTTCCCAGGTCCTGCCACAGTTCATCCCACACCCTGTGGTCACCAAATACGCTGATTAACTGCTTATACCAATCGTGTTTTTGGTGGTTACTGCCCTCACTGACAAAAGCACCTCTAACTTCAATGATGGTATCATTGTCCTCCTCGCCTTGGGGAAAATCCGCTAGGCGTTCAATTTCAAGTGGATAATACCTGAAATAGGAAGC
>CAZKPV010000170.1:2569-3623 GCA_964554735.1 uncultured Clostridia bacterium | reverse complement strand
TTTTCCACAGCTATGGTTAGAAGAAGAATATTTGAAAAATGGGGCGAAAGGGTTCATGCCGTTATAGTAAGTGATAACAGTATCACGTTGGAAGGCTTGATCGGGTTTTGCAGGGGCAAATTAGCGGGGTATAAAATTCCTCGTTCTTACGATATTGTAAATGACCTGCCGAGAAGCCCTTCGGGGAAAATTTTAAAGAGAAAATTACGGGAAAGCTACCGTTCGGTTAACACTATTTGTGACAGTTAGAAACAAAACTTCAAAACTATACAAAGTTTGTTTTTATCATGCTATACTAACAGAAATGAGTAGCCGGGGAACAACCTTGCGACTCAGTTCTGTTTTTTTTTACATAAGAGTCATATCGGCCAACGAAAGAAGGTAAATAAATGTTACATAATTTCGGCAATACTAAAAAGGCTGAGATCAGGCTACGGATGTCGGAATTCGAAATGCCTCCTATGCAGGATGCACTTTTTGTTGGCAAACGGGCACCTATTGGGCCCGAGGCGGCACGGCGTATGGTAGACGTTTTATCCCCTGAACAATATGAGATTATCGAAGTGGATCATGCTGTTATTGAAGCCATTGTAATCCGGAAGGCTTTGTTTAATATGATTCCACGGGATAGGCTTATTGGCGTTTTACTGGAGGAAGGAGGCAAGATTGCTAACAAGTCGGCAATTATAAAGACCCAGGTAAATATTGTACTTCAGGTTAGCAAAACAATAGATCTATGATTAGAAAAGTATTTCAAATTATGATAAAGGACTATACCACCGTTGATGCTTATTGGGGAATCCGGCGTGTGCGGGATATCGCAGAGGAAACATGCCTTGATTGTTTTCCTGTCCTGAACAACGGAAAAACCGTAGGTGTTCTTACCGCGGACGATCTAATAAAATCACACCCAAACAGGATTGTACTTGATGCCATGTCCGGTGGATACAATTATATTGATGCAAACAAATGCAGGGTCTTTTTTTTTCGATTACTTCCCGATACAGGATATTTTCGTACACACATAGATGTGTAGTATAACCCGCAAAAAGCT
>CAZKPV010000170.1:804-2559 GCA_964554735.1 uncultured Clostridia bacterium | reverse complement strand
ATATTGATGCAAACAAATCCGTTTGGGAAGCAAGGGAATTATTTGAAAACCCGGATACGGATGTCCTGTTTGCCATCGGGGATGAAGGCATTTGTGGAATTGTCACAAAAAGCATCACAGAACTGGAAATAAACAAACATATCGATCCCCTTACAGGTTTGTATACAAGGGATTACATCATACACAAGGCACAAAGGCTTCTGGAACAAGGGAATGAGATATCCATAATATTTTTTGATATCAACGATTTTGGCCACATAGATAAGGAATTCGGCCATATAGTGGGGGACAATATTTTAAAGGAGTTTGCCCGTGTTTTAAAGGATTTAATACCGGCCGATGCTTTTCTGTGTAGATATGGTGGCGATGAATTTATCCTTTTGACGACTAGGTATGCAAAAGAATGCCAATCGATTGCAAAAGAAATCATGTCGGGGATGGAGCAATATAAATTCGTCCACGGCATAGGTATAAGCGTTTCAGTGGGGGTTGCCGGGGGCAGAAGACGTAAGCCCAGGGGTGGGGACGCAGGTAGAACCGTAATGGACTTAATAAACACTGCCAGCCTTGCGTCCACAAAAGCAAAAGATACCGTGGGCAATCTAGTGTTAGCCAGTACAAACATGTAAACGAAACAACCACTTGTGTTGTTCTAAAGTTTCCAAATGTCTGCAACTTTTCTTAGGTTGTCGGCAGATGTGGTCAGTTCTTGGGCCACGGCCGCCGATTCCTGTGAGGTGGCAGCCGCTTCTTCGGCCACGGCTGCAATTGTTTGGGCATTACTTAGCATGGTGGCTGTAGAATCGGATTGTTCTTTGGCCACCCCGGCAATGCCTTCAACAAGGGTGCCGGTTTGGGCAAGTGATGAGCTGATCTTTTCAAAAACTCTTTCGATATCTTGGGAGCAAGATAAGCCCGATTGTACGGCATTGACAGTGGCTGAAATTCCATGCTTGATTTCATCAACAATTTGAGCAACTTCTTTGGTGGCCCTTTCGGAGCTGTCGGCCAGATCCCGCACTTCATCCGCTACTACTGCAAATCCGCGTCCTTTTTCGCCGGCCTGGGCGGCTTCTATAGCGGCGTTTAATGCAAGCAAATTAGTTTGGGCGGCTATATCTTGGATGATTTCCAGGAAATAAACGATATTTTCGCTACTTTGACTTAATTGTGCAAATTCTTGTTCCAAGAGGTTCATATCCTGCAAGGATTTTTTCACTACAGTATTGCCCTTGCTAACTGCGGCTGTAGCATTTCGGGCTATTTTGCTAGCTTCCTCGGTTTGTTTAGCGTATTCCTGGGCCATGCGGGCCATGTTTTCAATGGACTTCACTAATTCGTTTACTTGTTCGGCCTGGTTTTGGCTACCGGTGCTAACTTGGTTGGTGCCGGCAATTATCTGTTCAGCTCCGTCGTCAAGGGTTACACTAGTATCCTTTACCAGGGAAAACCATTTATGCACCCCTTTTAAAATCCTGCGTATATCATTAACCAACAGGTTAAACTCGTTCCATCCATAATCTTTTTCCTCGATTTTGGCCGTTAGGTCACCCTTGATGGCCAACTTTGTGTTGTCAAGCACATACAATAAATTGTTGTATAGAGGGGTTACAATAAAATAGCATGTGGCTGTCGATACGACAAGTGCAAGACCGCCGCCAATCCAAAACCCTGGGGTAGACTGTCCGCTATACCACCATCCCGCCCAACCAACAGTTAACGCCAAAAGACCAGAAATTATAGCCAAAAGGCAAA
>CAZKPV010000170.1:0-794 GCA_964554735.1 uncultured Clostridia bacterium | reverse complement strand
CCTAAAGGTTTTCATCAACACCACCCACCTTGCAAATATTTACTTATTGTGTGCCAGTATATTTTTTGTCGGCATATTTAGTCATTCGCTGCAATATTCAGAATATCCTCTAAGTTTTGGCTTTATATTCAAAAGTAGCAGGAAAATAATCCCTTGTTCACTAATAATATAAGATAATGGGATACAAACAAGACATATGGTTAGAATAGGATTTAAAGATTTAATGCAAGTCAGGTTTCAATCATCTTAATGGCAGATATCTGCCCATTTCACAAAAATCCATCAACACCCATCGTTAAGATTCCATGAAGGTCTGCAATAAACAGCCGAACGACATCTCGTGGTTTACCTATTGTGTAAGGAATATTGTTGGAGGTGCTAAAGATGCAAAGAAAACTATTGGGGACCATATTTAATAAGTTTGAAGGAGACACTTTTTCGGTGACCTATTGGGACGGGTGCACAAAGACATACGGGACTGATGAAGGGAAGGAGCCTGTAGTAAAAATCATCATCAAGGAAAAATTGCCTATAGCGGAAATGTTTCATGATCCGGACGTTAGATTTGGTGAGGCCTACATGGATGGCAAGATTGATTTTGAAGGAGATTTAAGAGACCTCTACAGGCTTCTGTTGAAAAACGAGTTGGTAGTCAGAAAGGATATGGAAAAGGAAGGTATGATTCGGAATTTCTTTAGGAGGCAGAAAAACACAACCGGCTTTCATCAAACGGAAAAAGTGAAGCACCACTATGACCTGGGTAACGACTTCTTTAAATTATGGCTAGATAAAAC
>CAZKPV010000169.1:0-3642 GCA_964554735.1 uncultured Clostridia bacterium | reverse complement strand
GAGCACCTGACTTTTAATCAGGGTGTCGCAGGTTCGATTCCTGCATGGCTCACCATTCTTGCGGGTGTAGCTCAACGGTAGAGCACCAGCTTCCCAAGCTGGGGGTTGCGGGTTCGATTCCCGTCACCCGCTCCATTTTTTTATGAATGCCCTCCGCAAATAAACCCAATCCGTAATTAAATAGATAAAAGAAAGAGGCATCAATGTGGAAGAATTAAAGGAAATGGTTTTGGAAAATGCTAAAGCTATACTGCCCATTGCCGCATTAGTGGTAGTACTGCAATTGGTTTTTCTACAACAACCGGGTCCGGAGGTGCTTCAGTTCCTCATTGGGGTCGTTTTGGTCAGTTTAGGCTTGGGCTTGTTTCTGCTAGGTATAAAAATAGGCCTTTTGCCACTGGGGGAAATGATTGGTTCCGAGCTCACCCAGCGGGGATCAATGACGCTTCTTTTGATATTCACCTTCTTTTTTGGTATCGCGGTTACCGTGGCGGAGCCCAATGTCCGGGTGCTATCAAATCAGATCAATGCGGTTTCCGATGTTGAAATAGCCAAAAACACCCTTGTTGGTTTTGTTGCCTTGGGTGTAGGTATATCCATGTCGGTTGCCGCGGCGAGGGTGGTTTTGGGGGTTCCCATGAGCTACATATTAATAGGAGGGTACGCGGCTATTTTTGCCCTGTCTGCCTTTGTGCCACCACATTTTATACCCATTTCCTTTGATTCCGGCGGCATAACAACCGGGCCTCTTGCTGTGCCCGTGCTTATAGCTCTAGGAGTTGGTTTAACCTCAGCCCTTGGCGGTAAAAGTTCACTGAGTGACAGTTTCGGCTTTGTGGCCTTGGCCTACATCGGCCCGATATTGGCAGTGATGCTGTTAGGGGTGATTTACGCATGAACGGCGTGGTTATATTTGAGGGCTTTGATCTGGTACTCCTCGAAGTTGCCTCGGCCCTCTTGCCGCTGGTGGCCGTATTTATTATATTTCAATTGTTCTTCCTACATCTACCCAGGGAAAGGGTAGTCCAAATTCTCTTTGGTGTGGCGATTACTTTTGTCGGCTTGTCCTTGTTTTTGCAGGGTGTCAATGTGGGTTTCCTGCCTACCGGGGCTTCCATTGGGCAACAATTTGGCCAACTTTCCAACAGTTGGATTATCATACCCATAGGCATTGCCCTGGGCTTTGTGATTACGATTGCGGAGCCGGCCGTACGTGTATTAAACTATGAGGTAGAAGATGTTTCCGGTGGGTATGTCCCCCAAAAGGTTATGCTATACACTATATGTGTCGGTGTTTCATTGGCTATCGGGATTGCAATGGTCAAAATATTATATGGCATACCCTTGTTGTACATTGTGATTCCCGGCTATTTGCTTGGGCTTATTCTTATTTTGCGCTCTTCACCAACCTTTATCTCTGTGGCTTTTGACTCCGGTTCAGTGGCCACGGGCCCCCTTACAGTTACTTTTATGATGGCCATGACTGTAGGGATAGCTTCCGGTATTGATGGTAGGGATCCGCTATTGGATGGTTTTGGGATGATATCCTTGGTAGCTCTAGCCCCCATTTTATCGGTGCTGATACTGGGGGTACTCTTCAAAGGAGGGAATTCGGATGACGAAAATGAGCAAGGACCATCACTTGATAGTCACGATAATTAAAAAAGGGCACTCATCTAGGGTTGTTCAGGCGG
Source organism: uncultured Clostridia bacterium (assembly GCA_964554735.1). Classification (GTDB taxonomy): domain Bacteria; phylum Bacillota; class Desulfotomaculia; order Desulfotomaculales; family CAZKPV01; genus CAZKPV01. The sequence goes on along the minus strand of CAZKPV010000169.1, from coordinate 1,948 downwards.
CAAAAGAGGCCGGGGCCCGCGGTGGTACCATATTACACGGTAGGGGTGTGGGTATTCACGAGCAAAAGAAACTTTTGGGGATCCCGATCGAGCCGGAAAAGGAAATAGTATTGACCCTAATCCACAAAGATAAATCCGACAAGGTGCTCAAGGCTATAGAAAAAGCAGGAAACCTAAATAAGCCGGGGACAGGTATCGGGTTTGTTCTAGACGTGGAAATGGTTGTAGGTATAGTTGGCCTAGTCGAAGAATACGACAAGAGAGGCTAGAGGGATGCCGATTTTATGTCGGCATGACGCCAATGCTTGCATGACGCCAATGCTTGCATGAAATCATCCTTTGCATTATAATCTAGTAAAACAAGGAGGTGGAAGGTTGTGGGAAAACATATAAAAACTATAAATGGGGCTTCCCTACAAAAAACAGTACGCAATGGTGGCTGTGGGGAATGCCAAACCTCTTGCCAGTCTGCCTGCAAGACATCTTGCACGGTGGGAAATCAAGCCTGCGTTAATGAGGGCAAAAGCAAATAAAAGGCCTGATCCCGAAAGGGATGAGGTTTTTTATTGGAGGGATAGTGTTGATTCATAAATTTGAATTTGATGGTGACAAAATCGTATTAGATGTTAACAGCGGGGCCTTACACAAGGTGGATGAGATTGCGTGGAAGCTGTTAGAGTTATATCCGGAAGGCCCTTCCCCCAAGGACATGGAAGAATTGGGCCGGCATTACGACCCACAGGAGGTCCGGGAAGCACGCCGGGAGATAGATCAGTTAATAGACGATGAATTGCTTTTTTCCAGGGATAACTTCAAGGAAGGCTACAGCCCCCCAAAAAATAGGATATTAAAGGCGCTTTGTCTACATCTGGCCCACGATTGCAACCTCCGCTGCGTGTATTGTTTTGCCGGGCAGGGTTTTTATGGTGGAGATTCCGAGCTGATGTCATTTGAGGTTGGGAAGGCCGCCTTGGATTTTGTTATCGAACGGTCCGAGGGCCGCAAAAAATTGGATATTGATTTTTTTGGCGGTGAACCCTTACTTAATTTTGGTGTACTAAAACAACTGGTAGAGTACGGCTACGAACGCGGGCAAAAGGAGGGCAAGGAATTGCTCTTTACCGTTACCACCAATGCCGTGCTCCTCAACCCCGATGTGGAAAAATATCTCCGGGATAACCGTATCTGCGCCGTCCTGAGCCTGGACGGTGTACCTGAGGTACACAACAAAACCAGGATTTTCCCTAACGGCGAGGGTTCCTATGATATTGTGGCAGGCAATATATCCCGCTACATTCAAACTGCACCGGATGACAATTATTATATTAGGGGAACATTCACCCACAACAATCCGAATTTTACCAAAGATGCACTGCACATGGCGGATTTAGGGGCAAAAAATATTTCCCTCGAACCGGTCGTGGGAAAACCCGATGAAAAATATGCCCTGCGGGAGGAAGATTTGCCCTATGTTTGCGAGGAATACGAGAATCTTGCACGGGCCCTGTTAAAGAGGGCGTTGAATGGTGAGCCGGTAAACTTTTTCCACTTTAATATTGACCTCAATGGCGGCCCTTGCTTGCCACGTAGACTGTATGGATGCGGCGCCGGTTACGAATATTTGGCGGTTGCCCCCAACGGCGATATCTACCCCTGCCACCAATTTGTGGGGCAGGAAGACCTCCGTCTGGGCAGTGTGCTCGGGGATTTTAAAACCAACTCCTTTGTGGATAATTTAAGCAAATGCTATGTTTACAACAGGGAAGAATGTGATTCCTGTTGGGCGAAGTTTTACTGTAGCGGAGGTTGCCATGCCAACGCCTACAATTTGAACAATGACGTTTTTAAACCCTATGAACCGGCTTGTGTGCTGATGCGTAAGCGTTTGGAGTGTGCCCTGTATTTGAAGGCACAACTGACAGCCTAAAAAAAACATTAAAATTTGAGT
>CAZKPV010000168.1:0-3684 GCA_964554735.1 uncultured Clostridia bacterium | reverse complement strand
CAGGGAAGGGAGAATAAGGGACGAAAAAAGTGCACCCAGCCTGATGAGGCGCAAAAAACTGGCTAGATGGTATTTCATGTAATAATCCTCCGTTGCCATCAGAAAGCTGTTCAATTGAACCGGCACGACTAAGGCAAAAGGGGTATTATCCGTGATGATTGCCACCCGACCCTCCAGCAACTGTCCTGTAACATTGTCGGGTCGTTCCGTACGCATAAGAGTGCTGAAAGGGGAGAAGGCGGCATCCTCTATAAATTCCTCAATATAGCCGCTTTCCAGGATGCTATCGGTTTGTATGCCATTTAGCCGGCGCCTGACTTCTTCTACCACTTTTTCATTGGCCACGCCTTTTATGTATATTACTTCCACGGATGTTTTGGTTAATGCTCCGATAGTGAACTCCTCAATCCTCAGACGGGGTGTTTTAAGCCGTCTCCTTATCAGGGAGGTATTGGTACGGATTTGCTCCACGAAGCCTTCCCGCGGGCCACGCACCGAGGGCTCGGAGGTGGCCTCCTCTATACTTCTGGATTTTAATTCCCTGATATTAATTGCCAAGGCTATGTCCGATTCTTCCAAGAGGAGCATGGCGGAACCATCTAGAAGACCGTTAATCACGTCTACCATCATGGTTTCATATTTTAGCTCAGTGGCTTCAATTATCTCGGTTATCCGTTTTAGGCCCTTAATCCCCGGCACAAGATCAATTTTTCTAGCTTTTTCGGACAGGAGGGGCTCCAGAACCCCGTGGCCAAGAGCTTTTTTACTGATAAGGCCGTCGATGTGTATTACCGTAGCTTTAACCTCTTTTTTCCCGAGCTTCATCTTCCGGATAACTACATCGGGGCAGTTGTAGCCCATTATATCATTGACAAGCCTAATGTTGGTTTGCAGGTCCTTGGAAATTTTTATTTTCCTTAATTGTTCCAGGGCGCTATCTTCCGGCAACACAAACTTTTCCTTGCGCCCCAGTTTCCTTTTCTTTTTAGAAAACATGACAACAACCCCATATCTGCGTTAGTGTATATAGGTTTATCATAAGTCGGATAAAAAATGCATCCGGGGCTCGGAGGCGCAACACAGAGGGGGCAACACAGAGGGGGCAACACAGAGGGACGTTCCTTTTGTGCACTTTTACCGCACAAAGGGATACATTAGGGTGCGGGCTGCGGGCCGGTGGGCTTGCGGTAGGGTGGTGTGGGTGCGCACGCTTGGCGGTTGGGCGGCGGGCCGGGGAGCACTTTTAAAGCCTATCATGTGAAATGTAATCACGGACCTGCACTACAAAGTTTCTAATGTCACCCAGGTTTGCCTTCAAAATACCGTAGAGTTCCTCATCTGTTATTTCGTTATACATATGTACCATACGGTTACGACAGCCGGCCATGGAGACAAGTTTTTGGCCCAACTGATTGTCAACAATGGACTCTTGCATTAGTCCTCTTGCGATGGATTTATATTCAGTTGCTAGTTCAACAAGTCCCTTTTTAGCCAATATATGACGGCCTATGTCAAACATGGCCTCTAGTGATCGCCTCAGGTAGCTTTCAGTTGCGGCGGTCCTAATTTTATCTGTAAGAAAATCTCCTTCCGGTGTCTGTTTTAGCAGGTCCAATTCGTGCAGGTACGTAACAATTGATGTCAATCTTTGTTCTATAAGCGTATGGTTTATCATTACTTGACTTCCTCCAATACTTCTTTTAGGTATTTTTCCAGGAAGGGTCGGAAATCAGCGGCTCTACGCAAGATCATCATTTCATAGTTGTCACGAAACTCTTCACTTGCTTGGTAGATACAAATACCTTTAATCGCTTCAACCTGAAAAACGGAATGGTTCTCCTCGAGCAGGACTAGATCTAACCGAAAAGGTTTGAAAAAGTCCTCCAGTTCGTTAAATAAATCCGCATAAAACCTTACCCTTTCATAGCCCTTGGGCAAGGGGTCAATTGTGACTATCCCTACATCTAGATCTGTCAGAGGATCGTTAACTGTAACTATTTTACCGGATAGAACCTTTATTCCTTCCTTTGATTGTGAGCCGAAAATGTAAACTAACCCAACGCCGTATTTTTGACAAAGCAAATTCAGTTCCTTGGGAATGCTAACAGTCACAAAAATCAACTCCACAGGTTATATAAACCACCAGAGTGGTTGCCAACAGTATAACATTTTCTGGCCGGCGGGGAAACGGGTGGCTAAATAGAAATCGGGGGAGAGTTGCAATTCATGCGTTTTCCATGTAATATTACATTTAGTGATGACCGGGCAAAGGCAGCCTCAGTACGGCCCTAAGGCTCGTGGCCTGTCCCTAGCCCGGTGTCTGTGCCCAAGGAGGAGTTTTATGAATATATTGGTTACTGGTGGTGCCGGGTATATAGGTTCGCATACCTGTGTAACCCTGTTAGAGGCAGGTCACGGCGTAATAATCGCCGATAATCTGTCAAATAGCCGGCCCGAAACGATAGGTAAAATAGAGCAAATAACCGGCCGGAAAGTTGTTTTTTACGAGATTGATGTGACCGAATGGTCGGAAGTTGAAAGGGTTTTTTCTGACCATGACATAGATGGGCTTATCCATTTCGCCGGTTTCAAGGCGGTGGGGGAGTCCGTGGAAAAACCACTGGCCTACTACCATAACAATACCGTGAGCACCATGGTTCTGGCCAAGGCTTGTCTTAAATATGGTGTAGATAGGTTTGTCTTTAGCTCATCTGCCACAGTGTACGGTGAAAACGAGGTGCCCTTTACGGAAACCATGGCACTTCTACCTGCCACCAACCCCTATGGTGAAACAAAGGTCATAAGCGAGAAGATTCTCAGGGATGTGGCAAGGGCAAACCCGAGTTTTTTAGTGTCCCTCCTGCGCTATTTTAACCCGGTTGGGGCCCATGAAAGCGGGCTAATCGGGGAGTTGCCCAGTGGAATCCCCAATAATATCATGCCCTATATCACCCAGGTGGCCAGCGGCAAGTTGGAAAAATTACAGGTGTTCGGAGATGATTACCCTACCGCGGATGGCACAGGGGTCAGGGACTATATCCATGTAATGGACCTTGCGGAGGGCCATGTTGCTGCCTTAGATACACTCACGTCTGGTTTGCAAATATACAATCTTGGCACCGGTCAGGGAACCAGTGTTTTGCAATTGGTAAAGGCCTTCGAGGAAGCAAACGGCATTAAGGTCCCCTATGAAATTGTGGCGAGGAGGCCGGGTGACATTGCCAGCTGTTATGCCGATACAACAAAGGCGGCCCGGGAACTTGGTTGGAAGGCCAAACGGGATTTGAGGGATATGTGCCGGGATGCATGGAGGTTTGAAAATACGATGGGTTAGTCCGGGGAAACGAACCGGCCCGGGGTAAAACGGAAGTCTAAATTCACAGTGCCGGGCCCGGTAAATGAGCTGAACCGGGGATAGCGACTGCCGGGATAGAACATACCCTATTAGTATGTACGTCTATGATTCACCGCAACGACCGAGTTATATTGTTCGGTCGGCGCGGTTTTTTTGTTTATTTTTTTGGGCGGTGGGGCAACTTTTTTCATTGCCGTGACCTATATATAGGGCCGACAGCGTTTTAGCTTTAAAGACACAACGAAAGGAGGGATGCCAGGTGGCTGTTGAAAAGGTTTCTCCCATTACGTCATTGCGCATGGTGTTTCAAAGCGGCGTTGATGAAGAAG
>CAZKPV010000167.1:0-3685 GCA_964554735.1 uncultured Clostridia bacterium | reverse complement strand
AAGTGAATTTAAAACCGTTGCCAACCTTTTCTTGCAATCAACGCAACCCATCTTACCGGCCCGGCAGTTTTCCCTGATCTCCTCTATGTCGTCCTTGTTGTAAATATTATGGTAGGTGTGTACAATGCAAACATCCGGGTTGCCCGGGTCGTTTTTATGGATACGCGCCGGGTCCGTTACCATCGCACGAACCTTCTTGCCAATTTCTTTTTCATCGGCGGTGAGGGCTATATCATTCGAATAGCTCTTGCTCATTTTACGGCCGTCCACACCCGGAAGCATGGGCACCTTGGCTAATAAACTTTTCGGCTCGGGAAAAACCCTATTGTAGAGGTAATTAAACCTTCTGGCCACTTCACGGCAAAGCTCAACATGGGGGAGTTGATCCTCGCCCACGGGTACCGCATCGGGTTTGTACATTAGTATGTCGGCCGCCTGCAAAAGCGGGTAGCCCAAAAAACCGTATGTGGATATGTCTTTCCCCTGACCGCGCAACTGCACCAGCTGGTCTTTGTATGTCGGAACACGCTCCAACCAGGACAGGGGTGTAATCATGGAAAATATTAAATGTAACTCAGCATGTGCGGGAATATCCGACTGGACAAAAACGACACTTTTTTCGGGTTCTATCCCCGCCGCCAGCCAATCGGCCGTAATTTCCCTCGTATTCTGCCTGAGTTCGCCTGTTTCCTCAAAGGATGTAGTCAAGGCATGCCAATCGGCAATAAAGTAGAAACAATCAAATTTTCTTTGCAGCTCCACCCAGTTTTCTAAAACATTGAGATGTCCTATGTGTAAACGTCCTGTCGGCCGCATTCCGCTGAGTATTCTTCCCCGGCTCATTTTTAGTTTTATATCCCCCTTCTAAAACGGTATTCCTGTCAAAAAACCGGCCAGCGGCAACACTATTTTGCTGATTAGTGTTCCTATAAAACCGGTAAAGACTAGAATGAGCAAAATTATAATCCCGTATCTCTCTAAGGCAAACAACCAATCCTGCTCCCCCGGCAAAAGACCCGACAGTATTCTGGAGCCGTCAAGGGGAGGTATAGGTAGTAGGTTGAAGACGGCAAGTATTAGATTTATAAAAACCATGTAATATAGCATCTGGTAGAAGATAATAACATTTACACCGGCCAGGATCCCTATCCTGACGAGTAGGGCCGACAGGATGGCCAATATAAAATTTGTCACCGGTCCGGCTAAGGATACATACAGCATCCCCTTTTGGGGATTGATGTGCATGTTGTAGGGATTAACGGGAACAGGCTTGGCCCAGCCAAATCGCGCTATTAACAGCATGATAAAGCCCAATGGATCTATATGGGCTATTGGGTTTAAGGTTAGCCTCCCCTGGCGTTTTGCCGTGTCATCCCCCAATTGGTAGGCAACCCAACCATGGGCAAATTCATGGAAGGTCAGTCCTATAATTATTGCCGGCAAAAGTAAAATTATTTCGTAAAGCCCCGGTAAATGCACATTCAAACCCCTTTTTTACTTTCCAAAAATTTATGAGCCAAATCCAGTTCTTCCTCCCGTGTGGCAACCAAGCCATCAAGTTTAGCCCGCCACACCTCGTTTAAAATCTCTCTGTAAACAGGACCGGGCGGGACACCCAAACCTATTATATCATTGCCCCCTATATAGGGCCTGTTGTAGTATACAGCGTCCATTACCTGATGTAACCATCTTCTTTGCTTCCCCGCCTCCAGGTAGGCTAAAAGCAAAGGATAAGCCTCCACCGGCAAAGTCAAAATTTTGACAGCGACCTCGCTGACGGGTTTTTTGCCGGGGCGCCGCAAGCAGTTGACAGTTTCCGCCCATTTCCGGTTAATAGCCTTTATGTCCTCAATTTCCCTCTTGCTGAAGTTGTATCTTTTGCAAATATTTTCAACCGTATCCAGGTCGGCCTTGTGCAGGATGGCCCCGAAGTAGACAACACAGGGTCGCATACTGCCCGTCGGCTGTGTTGATGAAGGCGTCAGCCTTGCCGGTCCGGTCGGCAACCATCCCGCAACTAGTTCAACATTTTCGGCCAACACCTCTATTATTCCCCGAATATCGTTATAGTCTATTCCGGGGAAAAGGAAGGACCAAGTGCCGGAGTCACCTAACCTCCTCAGCAACTTGCCGGGTTCCTTTTCGTCAAAGTAAAGTTTTATCTCCTCGCATAGCCTGCCTTTGGAAACCCGTGACAGCATTCCGTCCCTAACAGCCTGCTCCAGCAGTTCCCCGGTCCGCTCCTCAAATTTCAGGGAATACCGCTGTTCAAATCTGAATGCTCTCAGAATCCGCGTGGGGTCCTCAACAAAACTTAAATTGTGCAGTACCCTGATTAAACCCTGCCTCAAATCATCATGGCCACAATAATAGTCGATAAGCAGGCCGAAATTTTCATAATTCAAGGCGATGGCCATGGAGTTGATTGTAAAATCCCTCCTGTAGAGGTCGTGCCTCAGTGTGGATGTTTCCACTTTGGGCAGGGCCGCCGGGTATTCATAGTATTCCACCCGGGCTTCCGCAACGTCAACATGATATTTATCGGAAAAGACTATACTGGAGGTTTTAAATTCCTCATGTGTTGTAATTTTGCCGCCGAATTCCTTGGCAAGCAAGTTTGCTAGCCTTATGCTGTCCCCTTCCACGACAATATCGAGATCGAAACACTCCTCACCGAGCAAAAGATCCCGAACAAAACCTCCAACCGCGTACACATTGCAACCGGTTTCGCTGGATAATTCACTGGCCCGGTAAAGTATCTTGCGCAGGATTCCCGGTAGGGTTTCCCGTATCAACTCGTTGAAGTTTTTTGTCACCCCGCAGACGTGGCAGCTTTGGGAATAAACCTCGGTAACATTTTGGTAGCCGTATTCCCCATGTAAGGTCCGTAAAACATCGCTTCGTGATAGTATTCCCACCAAGGCTCCGTTTTCAACAACAGGTAGCCGGCCAATATCCTCGTCAATCATCAACTTGCGTGCAAGGGTAACGGTATTGTCCGGCTCCACAAGGGTAACATTGCGAGCCATGTAACCCTTGACCGGTGCGTGCCCCAGGCCATGGTGGACAGCCTTTTCCACATCCCGCCGCGAAATAACCCCGACAACTTCCCTGCCGCTGACCACGGGCAAACCCGAATGACCATATCGTAACATAATTCCCTTTGCCGCATCAATAGATGTATCCGGTGTCACGGTTTTTACCGGGCTGGACATAATATCCCCGATAACCAAAAGAGGTTTTACCTTGTCATGGATTATCTTCCTGATACGGTCTAAGGCATTTTCTAGACTTTCACCTTTCAGGCTGGCGGACGCAGCGGCGGGATGCCCTCCGCCTCCCATTTCCTGCAATATCTCCTTGGCGTTTACCTCTTGGGAGGCACTCCGCCCCACCACCTGTACCCTGCCGTCCATTTCCACCAAAACAAACACGGCATCGCAGTTTGTGTTTTCAGCAAGTTTATGGGTTAGGGTAGCAAGCCCGTCCACATATTCATCCGATCCACTGCTGGCAAGAAGGACTTGCACCCCGTTAATGGAAAGCCTTTCCGTGGAAGCCGCCAACTTTCCTAAAAGGGATCGTTGATCACTTTTCATGGGCCGGACCAGAAAGCTCCCCGCCACGGCCAAATTTGCCCCTTGTTGTAGAAGGAAAGCCGAAGCTAAAATATCACGTGGGGTTG
>CAZKPV010000166.1:0-3688 GCA_964554735.1 uncultured Clostridia bacterium | reverse complement strand
ATGAGCTCTGGATGGGTAACGATGCCAGTTTGCTGATCATGCCCGGCACCATTCCTCTGGATAAACCAAATGTCCGGGATGAACTGACCCGGCATCTATCCGAAGGCTGGAATGCCCTGGTGGATCGGGAAGTGGATGGCAAAAACTCAATCCCCTATCAGAAGGACCAGACTAATCAGCGCTACGGTGGAAAACTGGCGGCCCGCCGCGTGGCCAGGACAGTCATGTTGGGCAGCGCCCCCACCGTTCGCGACCAAACTGTGCGCGGCATTGAAGCTTCACGTATCCGTTTAGGTGTGGTCCAACCCGGCGAGAACATCGCCAACTTCAATGATGCACTCAGCACTCTTACCTCATCTCTGGCCTACCTTTATACTAACCCATCAGGTGACCGCTTCTGGTATGATACCCGGCCGACGCTCCGAAAAACTGTGACCGATCGGGCCACGCAAATTCCTGCACCCGAGGTAGAATTTGAGATTGAAAAGCGGCTACGGAAACTGCGTAAGGAACAGCCCTTTGCCGGCGTGCACGCCTGTCCCGCCTCTTCGCTTGATGTGCCGGACGAACAAAGTGCCCGTCTAGTTATACTTTGTCCTGATGACCAATACAAGGCTTCAAAGCAGGACAACAACGCTTTTAGGGCGGCCGTGGATATTTTAAATAATCGCGGCAATACCCCCCGTATCTACCGCAACATGCTGGCCTTTATCGCACCCGATCAGAATCTAATGGATTCGCTTGAACAGGCAGTGCGGCTTTACCTAGCTTGGAATTCCATTAAGGATGATAGCGAAGACCTGAACTTGGATGCGGCACAAAATCGTGAAACAGCAAATAACCTTAAGCGTAGCGATGAAACCGTAGAGGCCAGGATAAAAGAAACATATTGCTGGCTACTTATACCCTACATTGACAAAAATACAGATATGAAGACGATTATTTGGGATAGTATCCGCATTAGCGGTGGCACCGAAGGCATTATCACCAAAGCTGCTAAAAAAATGCTTCAGAATGAGGCGATTATAACCGCCTGGGCTCCCGCCCTATTGTTGATGGAACTGGATAATTTACTGTGGCGTGGTGTTGACCACATTAACATTAAGAAACTCTGGGAATACCTTTGCACCTATTGTTATCTCCCGCGCCTAGCAGGTGAAAAGGTGTTGGAGGAAACGATCCAGACCGGTTTGAATTCCCCAGAATACTTTGCTTTTGCATCGGCCTTTGATGCTAACCGTTACATTGGTCTCAAGTACAACCAGCATGTCGGCATTATTGAACGTTCTGGCTACCTGGTAAAAGTTGCTGTAGCACAAAAACAGCTTGCCGCAGAAGCAGCGGAAGCGCGGGCGGAAACAGCGGCGCAAGCGGGGAGCGAGACAAGCGTTCCTGCAGACGCCGGCGTTTTATCAACTTATCCAGTCCCAACTTCGGAAAGGGAACCTGAGGCACATGATCCAACAGTCACGATTCCCCAAAACACTCATTTCTATATGTCGGCGGAACTTGATACAACCCGTATTGGACGTGATGTTCAGAAACTAGTTGAGGAGGTTATCAGCCATCTCACATCAGTTGATGGCGCCCAGGTAGAAATATCGTTAGAAGTAGATGTAAAATCACCGGCCGGCCTGTCGCCGCAGATCGTGCGAACCGTATCTGAAAACTGTCAAACTCTCAAAGTGCGGACCTTTGGGTTTGATGAGTAATGCTACTGAGTGCCATAGAAAAACCCTCCCTACTAACACTAATATTATAACGCACTACCACATATTACGAACTATGAAATCACAAAGGTTCGGTAAAGAATGGGGGCTGTCTGAGACTTAATAGAGGGGTATTTTTATTGACCCCTTTATTACAGGATGCTATAATTATAACAGAGGGTAATAAACTGACTATTTAGTTCAGTAGGAAAATTACAAAAGGGAGGTAAAGATATGAACCTATTGGAGATGTTGGAGCGTAACGCCAGAAAGTTTGGTGACCGGGATTGTCTAATTTATAACGGCACGGGGGTGAGCTTCAAGGAGCTCTTGGTTCGGGCGGAAGGTGCTGCCGCTTTATTCCAATTGCGAGGAGTGGAAAAGGGAGACAGGGTGGCGCTTATGAGTTACAATAATCCCGCCTTTGTAGTATCCTACTATGGTATTCTCAAGGCCGGGGCGGCCGTGGTGCCGGTCAACCATAAGCTGGCGGCACCGGAAGTAGATTATATTCTACAACACAGCGGCGCAAAATTGTTTTTGTTTGATGGGAAGGTGGCTCCGGTTGTCGGGAAGCTAGCCACCAAAGTCGATGCTCTTGCCATTGACAGTGGCGCCGATGGTTTTGACCAGTTGGAAACTGTGGTTGGACAGGCGCCGGAATTTCAACCGGTGTCGGTGGGTGATGATGATCTGGCGCAAATACTTTATACTTCCGGGACAACCGGTAAACCTAAGGGATGCTTACATAGTCACAGAAACGTTATTTGTGCAGGAATTACCGGGGCGATGGTCATGAAAATGGATGACACCGATCGTTTATTAATGGCTATGCCGATTTGGCATTCCTCACCTCTGAATAATTGGTTCATGGGTGCCCAATACGTGGGTGCTAGCACGGTACTATTGCAGGAGTACCATCCCCTTCATTTTTTACAAGCAATCCAGGATGAAAGGTGTACGATTTATTTTGGCGCGCCGATTAGTTACATTGCACCCCTACAGATGGTTCCTAATTTTGACGAATTCGACCTATCCTCCATGCGGTGTTGGATTTATGGTGGCGGGCCAATTTCAGGCGATGTGGCCTTGATGCTGATCGATAAATACAAAAGTGATAAATTCTATCAGGTTTACGGAATGACTGAAGCCGGGCCAACCGGTACCACATTAGTTCCCAGGGATCAGGTACGGAAGGCCGGTTCTATTGGAAAAACCGCGCTTCCGGGGGCGGATTTAATGGTCATGAAAAATGAAAGCGAACCTGCCAAACCCGGTGAAGCTGGGGAAATATGGCTCAAGGCTGACAGTATGATGACGGGTTATTATAATGATCCCGTGGCCACCCAAGAGGCATTTACCAACGGTTGGTACAAAACTGGTGACGTTGCAAGGCTTGATGAAGATGGCTATTTATATATAGTTGACAGATTGAAAGACATGATTGTTACCGGGGGCGAAAACGTCTACTCAAAGGAAGTGGAGGATGCCATTGCTTCCTACCCCGAGGTAGTGGAAACCGCTGTCATTGGCCGCCCTCATCCCCAGTGGGGGGAAACCGTGGTAGCCTTTGTCGTACCAAAAGCGGATGTAGATATACAGGAGGAAAAATTAAAGGAATTCCTATCGGAGAAATTGGCTAAATTTAAGATTCCTCGGGAGTTTATATTCGTAAATGACCTGCCCCATACACCTACTGGGAAGGTCAAAAAATTTGAATTACGTGAACATGGAGTAAATGGGAGAGGGGAATAGTTATGTTTGACTTTTTGCTAACGGATGAACAAAGGAAAATCCGTGATGAAGCACGGGATTTGGTTAAATGGGTCCCACGCCAGATGATTATAGACATGGATGAGGACAAGATCCGTTTCCCTAAGGAATTTTTACAGGAAGCCGGCAGACGCAACCTACTAGGTTGTCGTTACCCTAAAAAATGGGGTGGCAGGGAAATGGACTGGGTAACTACCTGTATGCTT
>CAZKPV010000165.1:0-3817 GCA_964554735.1 uncultured Clostridia bacterium | reverse complement strand
TCGTCAATTTCTATTGTTTTGCCGGGCCATATCTTAACCCCCGGCTTTATTTCCGACCTTTCCTTGACAAGTGTACCGTCACCGATTACTGTTCCCTCAAATGATTTTGCACCGGCCTGAAGTCGTACCCGACTGCCGGTAACAACACCACGCAGTTCTGCCCCTGTCCCTATGTAGGTATTTTCCCAAGTTATGCTCTGCTTAACCGAAGCGTAACCACCTACCTCAGTTCCCTTGCCCAGTACGGTAAAGGGGCCGACTTCCGCATATTCCCCGATATAGCATCCGCTGCCAAGGACAACCGGGTCGTTGATTACGGCGGTTTCATCTATAAAAACTTCATCACTTGGCTGTGACAGCCCTAGTTTCACCCTGCCCGTCAGAGCGTCCCGGTGGGCCTCCATGTACTGCTGTAGGTTGCCAATATCACACCAATAGCCGGGCATAACCATTCCGTACATGGGCTTCTCGTCCGATAAGAGTTTTGGGAAAAGGTCCCTACTGAAATCGAAGAACTCACCTTTGCCAAAATAGTCTAACACCTCGGGTTCCAAGATGTAAATCCCCGTATTAACCTTGTCGCTGAACACTTCACCCCAACTGGGCTTTTCTAGGAATTGTTTGATACGACCGTCCTGTCCGGTTATGACCACACCATATTCCAAAGGGCAGTCAACCTTTGTCAGCACAAGAGTTGCTATTGAGCCTTTTTCCCGGTGATATTCAACGGCCTTGGTCAGATCGAAATCGGTCAAGGCATCGCCGCTGATTACCAGAAAAGTGTCCTTTATGAAATCCACGGCGTTTTTGACACTACCCGCCGTTCCCAACGGTGTTTCCTCGATAAAATACTGTACGTTTACACCGAATTCTGCACCGTCATGAAAATGATCCTTGATGTCATTGGGCCTGTACTGCAAGGTTACACCTATATCTGTAATGTTATGTTTTCGGAGCAATTCAATTATGTGTTCCATCATCGGTCTGTTTAAAACGGGCATCATCGGCTTTGGCCGCCCACAGGTCAAAGGCCGCAAACGGGAGCCGGCGCCACCCGCCATGACAATTGCTTGCAATCCTGATTACCCCCTTGTTGGTTTTTAGTTGTAACGCCCAAATATCCTTGGAACTATATCGAAAATTTTATTCCCCGGCTTTGTTTCCCCAACCCAAGGGTTTGCGTTATAATCATTTAGCACGCCCCTGTATGTATCTATTGTCTCCCGGGCGATATTCTCCCAGTTATAAATTTTTGTTACCTTTTCGTATGCCTTCTCACTCAAACGTCTGCCTAGTTCCGGATTACGCAATATCGCCATTATTTGCTCGGCCAAAGAATGGCTGTCCCCCGTGTATGCTTTGAGGCCGTCCACACCGTGGTCGACAATCCCGCCGATCCCACCGGTGTCGGAAACAACCACCGGGGTTTTTGTTGCCATACCTTCCAAAGCCACTATACCAAAGGGTTCATACAAGCTGGGAAAGACCGCCACGTCCGACCAACTGTAAATCAAATTGCGCAACTCATCGTCAATGTAGCCGGTAAAATAAACCCGTGGCGCAAGTCCGTGACTTTCGGCCTGTTTACGCAGGGCGTTTTCAAAAGGGCCCTTGCCGGCAATAATAAATTTTGTGTTGGGGAGATGGGACAAAATCTGTGGGGCGGCGTCCAGAAGAACCTGCACCCCCTTTTCCCGCACCAAGCGGCCGACATAAAATACAATATTTTCATCCTTAGCCGCGTAATCTTCCCTTGTGGCGATGCGTTTTTCCCCACGGCCGGGGACGGCCTCGTGCCCGACTTCGGTCCCGGTTTTACGCGGGGTTTTGTGCCCGCCTTCAGTCCGCCGCCCGGTTTCGCGTCCGGCCCCGTGCCCGGTTTCGTGCCCGGCTTTCTGCCCGGTTTCGCGCTCGGCCCCGTGCCCGGTTTCACGCCCGGCTTTGCGCCCGGTTTCACGCCCGGCCCCGTGCCCGGTTTCACGCCCGGTTTCGTGCCCGGCTTTGCGCCCGGTTTTGGTCCGGCGTTCATTCCACCACCTGATTCCGCTCTCATTTTCCCGCTCGGGCCGGTGCGCGCTTTGCTGTCCTACTTTATATGCGCCGCCGGGTCCGGCTTGACCCGCGTTCTGGCGTGCGGCCTCGCGCCCAGTTTCGTGCCCGGCTTTGCGCCCGGCCTTAGTCCGGCGCCCATTTTCGTACCCATTTAAGTGCCTTGCATTGCGACCGGCCCTCCCCACGGAAAAACTTCTGACGTCGACGCCATTGGGAATGATTTTGAGCTTGTCGGCAGGCAGTTGAAAAATATTCCTCAATTCATTAAACATATACTCGCTACAGCATATAACTTTCCATGATTCGTACGTTAGCCACCACTCCATATCACTAATATGACGCTGGGTAATGTTATGTAGGCCGTGGTTTCTGCCCCATTCAGTGGCGTGGATCGTGGAAACTAAGGGTAGCCGAAAAGCGTGTTTTATTGCCCGGGCCGCATAGGCCACCAACCAGTCATGGGCATGGATTAGATCAATATCATCCATTAACTCGGGCAATTTCATTACTTTTTCCAATAGGGCCACGTTGAACTGGGCCGCCCATGTTGTAAAATCAGGCGAAGAAATCCGGTAGGGATTTACACGGATCACATGAACACCGTTTATTTTTTCTTCCTCCGGGGCTCCTTCCGTTCCGCAGGTTAAGAGGTGTATTTTAACACCCTTTTTCGCCATTGCCACTGTAAGATCATGGACATGCTGGGCAAGACCACCCACACTTTTAGGAGGATATTCCCAGGAAATCATCAACACATTCAAATGTCTTCTCTCCTTTACTTTTTTTTACCTCAGGATATATTTTAGACAGAACTGTGTATTTTTATTTATAAAAAAAGACCTTGTTCTAAAACAAGGCCCTTAGCTTCATTTGTGTAAGCGAAAACTAAAAGGTGAACATACGGAAAGGGACGCTATGCCAGTCCCATACCCAATCGGGCGTGCCAACACAGCGTCCCCAATATGCGTTACACCCTAGTCCGTTGACTAGAAGGTTGTCATGTAAACTTTGTTGCCGATCTTTTTCCCCTTTAAAAGCTCACAATGGCGCAAAATGGCAAACTGCTTTTCTATTTCCCAAGGTGGTGCGTCGAAGGAATTTTTCAACTCCTCCCTTTCAACCTCTCCGTTGTCCTTCACATAATTGTAAATCTGTTTTTGAAGGCTTGTCAGCCCATCAGTCCCGGTTTGCCCCATCTGTCTGCGAGTATTGAGCGCCGAGGTTACTGCTGCCGGATCGCAGGCCTTGGGTGGATCAAGGGCGTCCATGTAACAATCTTCGCATAAAATTTTTCCGTAGTGTTCATATTTGTCATCATCTGATTCAATAAGCACTTGACACCGCTCGCACTTCATTTTAATACCCCCTCCTTTCGCAAATCTTTAAACCCATCCAAATTTAATTATACAAAATTGTCCGTCTTTTGTAAAATTTAAATCCCACTCGGATACGCCGGGTTGGAACTGCACACGATTTCGGCAGGATGCCGGGTTTGGGCTGGGTGCGATTTTGGCCGGCTGCCATGTGCCTGCCGGGTTCCCATGTGAAAATGTGGAAAAGGGTATGGTAATTCGACTATTTTTGCCTGACGCTACAAGCGCAAGGGGTACTCTACTGTTTTGTGGTAAACAGCAGGTAAGGCAAGGGAAAAGTAGCCTGAACAGTTTTTTGGTGTGTTTTCTGAGCAAAATTTCCAGCAATAATTGTAATTTTGCTCATTTTAGGGCCTAAAAAAGTGTTTAGGGGTAAATTTTTCAACAAAAGT
>CAZKPV010000164.1:0-3834 GCA_964554735.1 uncultured Clostridia bacterium | reverse complement strand
AACCCGCGACCCTCGCCTTGGCAAGGCGATGCTCTACCACTGAGCCACTTCCGCTCGTTAATGTATATAACGCAACATGGTGCCACGGGACGGAATCGAACCGCCGACACGAGGATTTTCAGTCCTCTGCTCTACCAACTGAGCTACCGTGGCAATATGGCGGAGCTGACGGGAGTCGAACCCGCGATCTCCTGCGTGACAGGCAGGCATGTTAACCAACTACACTACAGCTCCGCATTTCCAACTCAAAAAGTCGGCACTGATAATTATACAAAAAAACCATTTGGAAGTCAACTCAGATTTTTCTTTTTTGAATACCCGAGTGAACGTTATATGATAATGTCTCATTATACCACATGTGATTATGTCCTGGTCCCTTGGGGGAATTCCTGTTAATATCTTCTATACATACCCTGAATTAAGTTGTTTCCGGCCGAACAATAAGTTTGCTTGTATGCTGTCTATTTCTTTTGAAAAATTCACTACCCTTTTGATTTTATGGGCCTCGCTGTACATCGTTATCCCAATAACATACAGTTTTCCTCCCGTTTCCACTAACTTGTAAATTTCAGTCCTTCTTTTGTTTTTCAGAACAGACTTAGTGACAGATGGATAAAACACTTTGCCCTATTCTTGATCATGGTTTATCTTTTTTCTGTACGAGGATAAACATTATAAAAAAACCTAAAGTTATTTTGAAAAATGTCGAATAAACGCATATGGTGTTAGAATGTAGTGACAAAAATTTTTTACAATGGAGGTTATACCGGGATGGAGAAGAAGTCGGGTATTGGATTGAAAGGAAAACTAACTATTATGATCATTGCGGTTGTAATTGTTTCCGTGGCAACAGTGGGGATTATGTCGGTCCTTTCTATGAAGGCGGAAATGGAAAGACAAATCCAAAGTAGCCAAATGCTACTAGCAGAAAGTTTTAGTGCAACTACCGAGCAGTTTTTCGAAGACGCCAAGGGCATGATTCGGACGGCATCCAAGTTGCCGGCAATTCAAGATGTATCATCTATACCTTAGATTAGGGATGATATAAAAGGGGTTCCCGAAGATGTTGATGTACCCAAAAGGGAAGCCATGGATTATATAATACATAACTATGGGGATTTCAACTACATGGAACAGGTTACCCCGGATGTTGGCAATAACATTGTGCTCCAGCCCTACAATTACCAATTGGATTTAACACAACTGGATTTTGGTCACCGGGATTGGTTTAAGGGTGCGCTAGATAAAATGGATGCCCATATTTCAGAAGTGTATATTAGCTCTTCACTTCAGGCCCCCGTTGTAGCAATATCACATCCTAATACTGATGAAAACGGTAACCCCACGGCGGTGCTAATGGGAGCACTAACCCTCGACAGGCTAAATAAATTGACTCAACAATTAACATTTGGGAAGACCGGGCATGCCTATTTAGTCGATCAACTAGGTACATTGGCGGCTCACCCCGATTCCAAACTAACGGAAGCCATGAAAACTGTTTTGGATGTACCTATGGTGGAAAAGGCTATGGCCGGTGAAAGCGGGGTGGGTGAATATTATGATCCCCTTGAAAAAAAGAAGGTTTTAGCATCATATATGCCTATAGCTGACACTGGCTGGAGTATGATTGTTGTGCAGGACCCCGATGAAGCTTTTGCACCGGTAAAGGCCACAATGATGAAGGTAGTGGGTGTAGCAATTGTACTGCTACTGATTGGAATTTCGATTGCATTTTTGATCGCTACATCTATTAGTCGCCCTATAAACTTACTTGCCACGGAAGTTGAAAAAGTCGCACAGGGAGATTTGGCAGTTACAGTTGCCGTTAAGTCTAAAGACGAAATTGGAAATCTTGCAGAATCCTTCAATATTATGGTAAGGAATCTTAGGAATTTAGTTGTGAGGGTAATAAATAGCTCGGACAATCTGGCCTCCAACAGTGAGCAACTATCTGCGGCCAGCCAACAGATGAGTTCCACGGTTGATGAAATGGCTAGCACTACAAACGGGGTTGCCGCGATAGCCGAGCAAACTTCATTCGATGCGGCTCGGACATCGGAAAAATCATTGCAGGTCGAGGAAAATGCGGCTACCGGAGGGCAGGCTTTAAACAAGGTAGTGGAAAAAATGGATGACATCAGAGTTGCCGTCAACGACTCGGGGGATGAAGTTCGCGGCCTCAGTGAAAAAGCAACCAAAGTGGGGCAAATTATAGAGGTCATTACTGGTATAGCCGATCAAACGAATTTACTTGCACTAAATGCCGCTATTGAGGCCGCGAGGGCCGGTGAACAAGGCCGTGGTTTTGCGGTTGTGGCAGAAGAAGTGAGGAAGCTAGCGGAGCAATCGGCGGAAGCGGCAAAAGAAATTGATGAGATTATTGCCGATATCAATGAGAGTATGAGAAGAGCAACCACCAGTACCGAAAAGGGTGAAAAGATTGTGCTGGAAGGTGTAGAACTGACCAATGAGGCAGGAGAACAACTTGAAAAAATATTAGTCGACATTCGTGAAAATGTTGAATTGGTCCGAGGGATCACATCCGGTGCAGAAAAGTCAAGTTCAGCAACCCAAAACCTTGCGGCTTCCTCAGAGGAAGTTAGCTCTACCGTGCAACAAATCGCTTCTTCGGCACAGGGTTTATCGGGTATGGCTCAAGAATTACAAGAAGCAGTTGGCCACTTTAAAGTATAAGAATGTGCAACAAAACCACCCCTAGTTTAATCTTGGGGTGGTTTTGTGTTTTGTTGTAAACAAAATACTTCAGATGTATTGTTACATACTTAAAATGGCCTCACGGACTAGTTTTGCCGCCAGGATAGATGTAATACCCGCATGATCGCAGGCCGGGCAAACCTCTACCAAATCAAATCCGACAACATTTAGCCCCGATAATAGATGTAGGGTCTCCCACATTTCCACCGGTGTGCATCCACCGGGTTCCGGTGTGCCTGTGCCCGGCGCATAGGCAGGATCAATCACATCAACATCAAGGGTAACATAAACAGGGCGGCCTTTAAGATCGGGCAAAACCCGCCGAAATGGGCCCAATACTTCATACAGATACATGTTTGGCATAAGTGTTGTTTTGTAGCTAAACTCGTCCCTATCACCGGAACGAATACCAAACTGGTATAGGTTGCCCCTACCTATTACCTCCTGCACACGTCTCATAACAGTTGCATGCGATAACTTAGAACTAAGATATTCATCACGAAGATCCGCGTGGGCATCAAACTGTACAACCGCGAGATCAGGATACAGGTCTTTCATCACCTTGACAGCGGGCAGGCTAACCAAGTGCTCCCCACCTAACATAAAAGGTAGCTTGCCAGCGGAAGCAATTGAGCTGACAACTTTACCGATACGCCTCAAGCTTCCTTCGACATCCCCAAAAGGAAGCTCCACATCCCCGGCATCGAAAAACGAAGCATCACGCAAATCCCTGCCCTGATAAACACTGTATTCCTCCAAGGCATGTGAAAATTTCCGTATTTCAGCCGGGCCATCCCTGCTCCCCGCCCTAAAACTGGCGGTCCAGTCCATAGGGGCGCCAAAAATTACGATACCCGCGGACTCGCAATCATTTCCCGCTGCCAGATAACTGTTATTTTTTCGGAGAAGGTCCTTGGTAACCATAATTTTAATAACTCACCACACAAAGTATCCCGCTTTAATTAAAACGAATCAAAATGGCGTCAAGCCATTGCCTTACATCTCTCCCCTACGAGTTGACCAGATCCTCCACATAGGGTGGCAGAACCAATGCTTTTTCATGTACGCCGGGTGAATAATATTTGGTAGCCAATTCCCGGGCCCTTTTCCTATCAAAAT
>CAZKPV010000163.1:0-3836 GCA_964554735.1 uncultured Clostridia bacterium | reverse complement strand
ATAGCCCTACAGAAAATTACTGTAGGGTTACCCTACTCGATTCAATCTCCTGTATTTCCGTTTCCTTTGCCTTTCAGGAAATGTTCATGGCCTGGCTGTACTTTTTCTGAAACCTCATGTTTTCAAAAAGGAGTCTGTCCTGTTTTCCCACCTTTTCACCAATTTTCCCCATCATGACGTTGGCCGGATGTTCGGTAATATCCGGGTCATCGGTGGTTACCAAAACCAATCCAACCTTGCCAAACAATCGGCTGAGCATATCCTGGTAACCCCAAATGCTCAGGTTAGTGCCTTTTAAATCCCAGTGCCAACAAAACTCTAAGGTAATGACTATAAATTGGTCCAAAATTTTGTGGGAGAATGAGTGCTTCATCAGTTCCCCGCCTATACGCTCACCCCTCCAATCAGGGCTTACCTCGATACCACCCATTTCGAGTACCCGCGGGTGCTTGCTCCAACGTGAATAGTTGTCCGGGTAATGGAATGTAACATATGCAATAATCTCATTCTCGTGTCTGGCAATAAAAATCATGCCATGGGGCATCCCCGTTATTTTTTTCAAGGCTTCTATTTGCTTCTCGGGAGGCCTAAAATGAGACATATTTTCATTCATAACTAGCTGCCCGAGGTAGTCGGCGGTTACAGGGCCTTCAAAATGGACTTTCCCTTTGGAAGTATCTAAAGTTGTGCTTTCCATATTGAACATAATTCACACCTCCTTGAGTGAATGACCATTCAGTCCACTACAGTTACCACTCGGCTTATTCTATCAACCTCTTACCAGTATTATAAGGGCAATCGGAAAAATTTACAATACTTTAACATAAAGTAAATATCTTTAAAATTTTCGAAATACTATTTCTCCTTTCAAGCATATAAACACATATTTATTGCGAGGCCGGAGAGCAAACCAAGTGCCAACCCCGAGCCCTAGCGTTGCCCTACCGGTATCTTTTTTGCGTTGGCGATGGGGAACAAGGATACCCCAATCCTCCTGACCTTGGCGTCAACCAACAATTCAACCTGCAGATCGGGGAAAACTTCGGCCCAGCTCAGTTGCAGGTTGTTTTTCCTCCAGTAATTGTTCTCCTGCCGCCTGACTACCTTTCCGAACTCCAGTATATCAACCCCGTAAATATGTTGGGCGGCCAGGATAGCCGCATTGAGCTCCTCCTTTATGGCTTCGCCATATCCCAGATTTAGCTGATCTATGAATTCCGGGGATGTGATATCAGCGGCGGGTTCGATGTCGGAGATTTCCCCTTCTTCGTTAACCCTAATTTTGATCACAGGCTTGCCGTCGCGGACAATGGCCTTGATTTCGGTCCGGGAACGGGCGGTGACGATACTGATTTTTTTATCGCCGTCCGCATCGGTTACGGGTATTACGGTGCCCCGGCCCATGTGGCCCAAAATTCGGTTTAGCCCGCGGGTTTCCTTTTCGTTGAGCCAGCCCACCAGCCTGTCCTCCTTGAAGACTGCGGCCCCGGCAAATTTTACGTGGCTGTGCTTGGTTTCGGGGTCCAGGATGTAGATGTTGATTTTAGATGCCGTGGGGTGGGTGAATTCATTATAAAGATTGTTGTAAAAACTGGCCAGGTTTGAGAAAAGAGCCTTTGACTGCCTGGTATAATTACTGCTGAAACTATTTAAGGCCAGGCCGATGCTTGGTTCGATCAGCGGGGTGGCGATCAGTACCTCTTTTGCCTCCCCCTCCGTTATGGAAAAACCAATATTTCTTCGAAGCCGGAAGCGGCGTTCCGCAAAATCTAGGTAGGGTTTCACCCCTTCACGGGCTAGCCTTTCACCAAAGATAACCTCCTGGGTATGGGCGAAAAACATCATTCGGCCCATCTGCAGCTGCAAGTTACGCCAGGCGTCATAGGCTGTTTCCCCGGTTGCCCCTATTTGCAAAACCGGCTGGTCACTAGTATTGGAGGAAGTGTTACCTGACCCTCCTTCGGCAACGTCACCACCTGATATAACCGCCGGGCGGACAATCTCAACCGCGAAGCGAATCTTGTCATCGCTGGTTTTATCCAGGGCTATGGCGGTCACGATTGCCAGGTTGTTGGTTTCTATCCGACTCCAGCAACCGGCTTGCGTAACTGCCAGCAAAACAATTATCAGCAGGGCAAAAGATCTTTTCAGTTTTGTTCTCAATTATTAGTCGCCCCCGGTTTCTTTTCTTTAACCAACACGTAGGCCAGCAGGAATAAAGGGATGAGAAACTCAATGGTGAGGGCATAGGGGCCCCAAACCGTGCTCAGCCAGTCCAGGAGTTCAATCGTATTTCTAAAGAAGACAAAGGAGAAGTTATTGATTACCACTGCCGCCGGCAAAATCAGGAACTTATACTCGCTGAGACCGCTGAGCTGTGAAGTTCCGATCACGGCAACATAGTAAAAAAGGGACAGTTTGATAAATACTGTTACAACCCAGTAGATGAGGAAAAAGGCATCCAAATGCTCCAAAAAATTGGCCACCGAAATGAATCTACCCAGTGAGAGGGCGGGGAAAACAGTGTTGGCTGTTGTTTCGGTGCCAAATACGCTCAAGGTAAAAGCTGTGACTACTCCCAGAGTGGCTGTAACGATCAATACTGTCCACAATCCGGCCTTGGTGGCTTCCCTAGGGCGATTGAGGTTAGGGATGAGGAAGGCCAACAGGACAATTTCACCCATAAAACTTGAGGCATGAAAAGAGCCGCGTATAATCGGCCTGAGGCCCTCACCAAAAACAGGCAAAAGATTTTCGGTCCTCAAATCTTTTATGAGAAGCAACAGCAGGAAGACAGTTATGAAATAGGCCAACAAAAAATAAAGCTCACTGTTTCTAGCGATAACTTCAATCCCGGCACGCACTGCCAGGGCGGCAACGATGATAAAAGAGACTGCAAACACGGTTGGAGGGGTTTCCGGCATAAAACTGCTTTCGAGTAACTCGTAAAATTCCCTGAGCACAATGGAGGATGAAATAAAGGCATAGGTTACCAATAAGAAGCCAATAATTTTTCCCCATAATTTCCCCAATATCAGCTCGGGATATTGAACAATACTTTTGTCGGGGTACTTATTTCCCAGAGCGGAAACAACCAGTACAACCGCTGCCCCAAACAGGCCCCCCATTATTATAGATAACCATGCCCCTTCCGCTGCTTCCCTGACGATGAAACCGGGTAAAAACAGCAGCTCCGTGGAAACAATAAAAATTGTCAGCAAAAAAACAAGCTGGCGGGGCGAAATTTTGCCACTGTCAATCATTTTCCGTATCCCCGTTTTTGCCCTTGGGCGGTTGTGGCCTCATACCTTCATTTTGGCGTATGGGTTCCTTCATGCCAATCAATCTCGGCCTTGTGTCTAGTGCCCACCATGGTGCCCTAACCAACGAATCCTTGAGGTTTCCGATGATGAGCGGGGCATCCGTTGCCAAAAAAGGCACGCCAAATGAACGCAAGGTTGTCATATGAAGGATGATAATAATCAAACCCAGCATGAGACCATAGATGCCAAGAAAGCCCGCGAACACGAGTAGGGGAAAACGGAGAAGGCGGAAGGTGTTGGCCGCGGTAAAGTCAGGTATGGCAAAGGATGCTATACCCGTAAAGGCTACGACAACTAGCATGGGGGTGCTCAGAAGGCCGGCACGCACGGCGGCATCGCCCAGAACGACACCGCCAATAATGCTTATGGCGGAGCCGATTTGCCGGGGGAGGCGAAGCCCGGCCTCCCGGAGGGTTTCAAAGACCAGTTCTATTAAAAATGCTTCTACCACGGAAGGAAAAGGGACCCTCTCTTTGGCGGCCGCAACAACGAGCAATAACTGGGTTGGCAAAG
>CAZKPV010000162.1:3342-3849 GCA_964554735.1 uncultured Clostridia bacterium | reverse complement strand
CCCTCAAAACTCGCATATAAATATGCTCAAACATTAAGGTAACTGTTTCGGCGCTTAAGGGAAGTGGTAGGTTGTATACTCATATAGATAATTTTCTTATATACATGGAGGTCGAAAAGAATTGTTCCCGGCGAACTTTTCACAGCTACCAGAAGGACCTCTTTCACGGGCTTGATTTCTTTGCCAAAAGTTTGGGAAGGAGGGCCGAGGAAATAAAGCCCGCTGATATAAACCATAGATTGGTGCGGAATTACCTGGGGTTCCTGGGGCAAAAAGGTTATGCGAAATCTACAATAGCCAGGAGGTTATCCGCCTGGCGTTCATTTTATAGGTATCTTGGCAGGGAAATGATTGTTGATACAGATCCTTTGATTAAGGTAAAGACTCCCAAAGGGATCAAAAAGCTCCCCCGATTTTTGCTGTTAAAATATGTGATAAAACTTATCGAATCCCCTGATATTTCAACACCTATTGGAAGCCGTGACCGGGCGATTTTAGAAATACTCT
>CAZKPV010000162.1:0-3332 GCA_964554735.1 uncultured Clostridia bacterium | reverse complement strand
CGGCACGGGGATCAGAATATCCGAGCTAGTCGGCCTAAATAAGATGGATGTGGACACGGTAGAAGGTTTTGTGCGTGTTTTTGGCAAGGGTTCAAGGGAAAGGATTGTACCAATGGGGTACTTTTCCTGTGGGGCAATAGATAACTACCTTTCATACGGGCGGCCCTTGTTGGAATCCCCAAAAGAAGATGAAAAAGCCCTATTTATCAACAGATACGGGACGAGGTTGTCTGCTAGGGGAATCAGGAAAATGATTGACAAATATTCCAAGTCGGAGGGGATAAATAAAAACATCTATCCCCATATGCTGCGGCATTCTTTTGCCACGCATATGCTTGATGCCGGTGCAGATCTCCGGTCGATACAGGAGATGTTGGGGCATGTGAGACTTTCCACAACCCAAGTATATACCCATGTTACCCTTGATAGGCTTCTGAATGTTTACAAAAAAAGCCACCCACGTGCCTGAAATAGTCTTTCGCGAAAATTTAATACAAACAGTTAATTGAAAGAGGGTGAGATTGGTGTTTCGTGGAACCACCATAGTGGCTGTAAAAAAAGGAAACAAGGTTGCACTTGCTGGGGATGGCCAGGTTACCTTCGGCGAAAACACCGTTATAAAAAAGGGTGCTAACAAATTACGCCGCCTATATAATAATAAGGTTATCGGTGGTTTTGCCGGTTCGGTGGCGGATTCGATTGCCTTGTTTGATAAATTTGAAGGCAAGCTAGAGGAGTACCATGGCAATCTGGTTAGGGCCGCCGTAGAATTGGCCAAGGAATGGCGGATGGATAAATTTTTAAGACGTCTGGAAGCACTATTGCTAGTCAGTGACGGCAAACAACTACTTATTATTTCCGGCAATGGTGAGGTCATCGAGCCGGATGAGGGAGTGGCCGCCATTGGCTCAGGTGGCTCATATGCGATGTCAGCGGCACTGGCCTTAATCAAACACACCGATTTGCCGCCAAGAGTTATTGCCGAAGAAGCCATCAGGGTTGCCGCCGACATATGTGTTTATACAAATAAACACTTTACAATTGAAGAAATTGAAGTATTATAAAGAAAGACGCCCAATTGTTAAGTTTGTGTTATAATGTATTTGAAGGTGGGAGGAAGTGCAAGGTGAAATATCCTTCGAAGGAAAAAAACATGACTCCGCGTGAAATTGTGGCTGCCCTTGACAAGTATATAATAGGTCAAGAGGACGCCAAGAAGGCCGTTGCCGTGGCGCTTAGGAACCGCTACAGGAGAAGCAAACTTTCCAGTGAATTAAAAGACGAGGTGATGCCAAAAAATATTTTAATGATAGGGCCGACCGGGGTAGGTAAAACAGAGATAGCCCGAAGGTTGGCGAAACTTGTAGACGCACCTTTTGTAAAAGCCGAAGCCACTAGGTTTACTGAAGTTGGTTATGTTGGGCGTGATGTGGAATCAATGGTGCGGGAACTTGTTGAAACAGCTATACGGATGCTAAAGCAGGTAAAGTACGAACACGTGGCGGACAGGGCGAAAAGGATGACGGATGAAAAAATCATCGAACTCCTGGCCCCTCTGCCCGGTAAGGGAAGTCAGTTGCGCAATCCTTTTGAGATGTTGTTCCCGGGGGCTAAACCAACCCAAGAAAAAGATAACATGGAACAGCAAAGGATTACGAGAATACAGTTTGAGCGAGAAATATTGAGGGAAAAGCTAGCCCGGGGTGAGCTAGAAGATGAGTATTTGGAGGTAGAAGTTGAGGAAAAAAGGACACCACTAATGGATGTTTTTAACGGATCAGGCATGGAAGAGATAGGGATTAATATACAGGATATGATGAGCGGCTTATTCCCCAGGAAAAAAAGTAAAAGAAAAGTAACAGTAGCCGAGGCAAGGGAAATATTGACACAGCAGGAAGCCCAAAAGTTAATTGATATGGATGAAGTTGCTTCCGAAGCGATTAAACTTGCCGAGGAACACGGTTTGATTTTCCTAGATGAGATCGATAAGATTTGTGGAAAGGATTCGGGTCATGGGCCGGATGTTTCAAGGGGTGGTGTGCAGAGGGATATTTTGCCTATAGTTGAAGGAACTACGGTAAACACAAAATATGGCCCCGTTAAAACAGAGCATATTTTGTTTATAGCTGCCGGTGCCTTCCATCTTTTCAAACCATCGGATTTAATACCGGAACTGCAAGGCCGTTTTCCAATCCGGGTTGAGTTAAAGAGCCTCACCCAGGATGATTTTTATCTAATATTAACCCAGCCAAAAAATGCCTTAACCAAGCAATACGTTGAGCTATTGCGCACAGAGGGGCTGGAGATTAAATTTACAGAAAATTCTCTTGTCGAAATATCTAAAATCGCTTATACTGTAAATGAGATGACCGACAATATTGGTGCAAGGCGGTTACACACAATTTTAGAAAAGCTTCTGGAGGATATATCCTTCGAGGCACCTGAGCTGACAGGCCAGGAAATTGTTATAGATAGAGATTATGTTAGAGATAAACTCAATAGGTTTGCCGGTGATGATGACTTGAGCCGCTATATTTTGTAATAGGAGAGAGGGGATTGTATGCAAGATCTTCTTAACAAGACTCGATGTATTAACAAATTGCTCCAGAAATCAGCTGGTTACCCGGTGGATTTCAATGAAATAGCAGCAGTGTTGAGCAAAAATATAGAATCCAACGCCTATATTGTTGACAGTGCAGGTAAGGTTATGGGGTATTGTTTCATGCCCGATTTTAGGTGTGACATCATGAGCGACATTATTGAAAGATTAGAGCAATTTCCGGAAGAATATAATGAGAATTTGCTTACACTAAATGAAACCCATGCGAATTTCTGTCAGACTGCCAATGCCTGCGTATTTTGCAAGGATGTCCGTTGTAAATTCAATAATAAGGTGTCAACAGTGGTGCCCATAGTCGGTGGCGGGGAAAGATTGGGGACCTTGGTTGTCGCCAAATTTGCCATAAACTTCACCGATGGGGACCTCATTCTTGCGGAATACGGTGCCGCAGTGGTGGGCATGGAGATACTACGTGAAAAGGCCGAACGTGTAGAGGAAGATGCACGTAAGAGGGCCGCCGTTCAAGTTGCATTAGGAACACTGTCCTATTCCGAGCTCGATGCGGTTAAACATATTTTTAACCAGTTGGGCAGTGAGGAAGGGCTCCTCGTGGCCAGCAAAATTGCCGACCGTGTGGGCATAACAAGGTCTGTTATTGTCAATGCGCTCAGAAAATTTGAAAGTGCAGGAGTTATCGAGTCTAAGTCTTTAGGTATGAAGGGTACCTACATCAAGGTACTAAATGACCACCTACTCGGTGAGTTAGATAAAA
>CAZKPV010000161.1:0-3956 GCA_964554735.1 uncultured Clostridia bacterium | reverse complement strand
TGTCGAAGAAAAAATCAACAAAGTCAATGATTTGCGGAGCCAACTCTACAACGAACATCAGGAATTCCACGTGGAGTTGGAAGCAATCCTGACGCCGGAGCAAAGAGAACAGCTAAAATCCATCTGCAAACCGAAAGGGGCACACCATAAGCACAGCACCACCAACAGTAATATGGGCGGTTTTGCCGCGGTGTAATCTGTTGTTTGGGTCTTGTTGCAGGGATATTGTCTCCCATTCCCCACAATGTCATACTTTTTTGGCAGTATGCGACGGGCGGAGCACCGCGGGCGGAATGCCGTGGGTCATGAGCCGTGGACAGGGCCCGATAAGAAATTCGCCGTGAGGGATGCGCCGTGAGGGAAAATTTCCCTCACTCTTTTTTTGTGATATTTGTGTAAAGTTATAAAACTGTTCCCCCCTACAAATAATAATGTCAGTCAAAAATTTAAATGGAGGGATTAACATGTTTAATTTAACGCCCTTTAGAAGGGAAAGAAATGAAGCAATCGATCTGTTTGGCGACATGGAAAGGAACATAACCCACAGTTTCTGGGGTGGGATGTTTAATTTTAAAACAGATATAGTTGACAGGGGGGATAGATTTCTGTTGGAGGCAGAGTTGCCGGGGTTCAACAAAGAGGACATTGACATTGAGATTGATGATAACCGCCTGACGATAAGCGCTAAGCAGGATGAAAACACTGTTGAAGACAACGACAACTTCGTCCGTAGGGAAAGGCGTTTTGGTTCCTTTGTAAGAAGCTTTGATATTTCGAACGTTAATACGGACAAGATAGAAGCGGCGTACAAAAACGGTCTTTTAACCTTAACCCTCCCCAAAAAAACCAAGACAGAACCGCGGGGAAGAAAGATAGAGTTAAACTAAACAGTGCAAAAATTAACAGTTGAATTGCCCGGACAAAGGAGTTAAGATGGGATTAAGCAAACTATTGTTCGGAGGTTGTTTATTTTGCGTACGGGAACAGCAAATTTGCCACTACACGGGCATCACTGCCCTAGGTGGCTATTTAATAAAATGGTAAAACTCAGCACGGCTATTGTTGAGGCCGTAGTGGAGGAATTTGGCCCCCATGAAGTGTTGAGGAGGCTGTCCGATCCCTTTTGGTTTCAGGCCCTGGGGTCCGTTGCCGGATTTGACTGGCATTCTTCCGGCCTGACCACTGTGCTATGCGGTGCCTTGAAAAAGGGTTTGAAACCCAGGCAAAAAGACCTGGGGCTTTTCCTGGCCGGGGGCAAGGCAATGGCCTCGCGGAAGACTCCCTTTGAAATTGAAGACTATGCGGACAAGTACGCCCTTGGTATTGACGTCCCTACTTTACAGTACACCAGCAGATTGACGGCAAAGGTGGACAATGCCTGCGTCCAGGACGGTTACCAAATCTACCATCACGTTTTTGCCTTCACGGCCGATGGTAATTGGGCGGTGGTGCAACAGGGCATGAACCAAAGAAATGCCTATGCCCGCCGCTACCACTGGCTTAGTGACACGGTTGCGGATTTTGTCAATGAGCCGCATAATGCCGTTTGCGGGACGCCTCAGGAATCTGTTTTGAATATGGTGGCGGAGGAAAGTGCCCCGGCGAGGGAGGTCTCTGTTTTTGTTACGGGGGAAAAGCCCGAAAGGAACATCAGGGATATAAAGAAAATCGGGGAACTCAACCTGCCGCGCCGGCACTCTGTTCCCCAAACCGGCAGAATTCAAAAGGCCCTGTTGAGCCTGTATGACACACAGCCCAAGACCTACGAGGATATCCTAGCTATAAAAGGGGTGGGACCGGCAACGATCAGGGCTCTCGCCCTGGTAGCCGAGGTAGTTTACGGTACAAAGGCTAGCTTCAAGGACCCCGCCAAATATAGCTTTGCCCACGGTGGCAAGGACGGCTACCCTTATCCCGTAAATCGGAAGGATTACGACAAGTCCATTTCTACACTGGAAACAGCCCTTCGGAGGGCCCGCCTCGGTCAAAACGACAGCATGAAGGCCCTCCGGAAATTGGCGTCCATATCGGAAAAGGTGGGCGTAAAATTGTAAATTGAAGGCGTCCGTCCGTGGCCGCCCGCTACCCGTATGTGGTCAGGAATGATGAAGGTTAGGCAGGCAACCTATAGTTGAAAATTGCCTTCCCGGCCGTGTGGGGTATTTGTGCCACGTGAGGTATTTGTACCGTATGGGTTATTTATGTCGCGTGGGGTATTTGTGCCCCGCGGTAACTGTATCGCACCTAGACAGCCCGCCTACTTTTAATTAGTAAATTCACCAGGTACCAAACAAGTATCCCCGAGAGCAAGTAACTGAGTGCCCCTAGGATCAGGTAGTCATAGACCCTGTTCACCCCGAGAATATAGAGAAATACCGGCCCAAGCAAGAGTGTAAAACAAGCCACCACTCCCATCTTGAAAAATCCTTCCGTTTCCTGAAACATCAGTACCTCGCCGTTGTTTTCCAACCTGTTGCCGGAAAACAATTTTTGTGTAATGTAGTATAGTGCAAATATTAGGATGAACATGATTATATAACCCGGCACACGGAACACTTCATTGATAATGCTTATCTCCATTAAATACAGGGGTGCCGTCAATGCAATCCCAAATTCACTTAAACCTTTAAAAATACTATTGTATTTGTGAACAAAGTCAAACAAGTTCCAAAAATCGAAGTTGAGGGCGACAAGGGATATCAGGCCCGCGGGGAAAAACAAGAAGATAAAGGACAACAACACATTGCCAATGGTCGTGCCGCTGAGACTGGAGATAAGCATTGTAAAGGCGAAAATAAATCCTAGCACGACAATGTTTATACCCGCCCAACTCCAAATCTCACTGACACCAAAGGGGAAATCTATCCCACTGTTCAGTAGAACTAACAGGCTCATCAATGCCGCATTTAAAGCAAAGATGGTTACTAGCAGACCCAAACCCATCACAAATTTATTGTGCATTATATCGAACCTTGAGTAGGGCAGGCCCAGGAGCAAATCATAGGTTTTGTGGTCCCTTTCCCGACCAACCATAAAAGCCCCCAGTATCACCACAAAAAACATAAATATTATCGCCGTCGCGGCATTGGAATATGACTGAAAAGTAAGGAAATCTCCTATGTTAAACATCAGATAAGAATATAAAACCTCCCCCGCACTGGTGTGCAGTCCCTGGCGGATGGCCTTGTGGTGTAAAAATATTGCCTTGAGTAAGTCGTAGGTGCTTCTTTGGGTTACTATTAGGGCGAAAACGACCATCAGGATGCCGTTGTTCTTCCACTCCTTCCAGAGCAGTGTCTTATTTGGCAGTAATTTGTTCAAATCCATATCCCATACCTCCCATCCTATGAATAAAGATTTCTTCCAAAGACATATCAACAGTTTCTAATAATAGCGGATTAAATTTTTGTAGTTCGGTCATAATTTCGCCAACATTTTCTTTTACAACAATATTGTAAACCCGGCCCCGACGTTCAACTTTTAAAATGGCTTCCCCTTGCAGAAACTCCTCGGGGAGTTCATTTTCCGTAGCCACCTGTATCTTGCGCACCTTTTGCTTCATGTCCTCAAGGCTTTCATCAAAGACAATCTTACCATCGTACAGAATCCCTATATGGTCGCATATTCTTTCCAGTTCATGCAAACTGTGGGTGGAGATAAATATTGTTGTACCGTTTTCCGCCACAGTATCCATCAGTATATTGAGCACCTGCCGTCTTAGCACAGGATCCAGTCCGGCCGTAGGTTCATCCATAACCAAGAGCCTCGGCTGTGCGGATAAGTTCAGCAATATAGACAACTGCATGCTCATTCCCTTGGATAGGTTTTTTATTTTCCTGTCCACTGGCAAACGGAAGATACCATCTAACTCTTTGAAACGTTGCTCACTCCAACTCATGACAAAAGTTTCCCGATAGAGCCGCACCATGTCCTCGACCTTGAATTCCGGGTAAAAT
>CAZKPV010000160.1:563-4030 GCA_964554735.1 uncultured Clostridia bacterium | reverse complement strand
CTCCTTATAAATATAAATACTGTCTTTGGATATTCCATTTAGTCAAATATCAAGAATATGTTTGGTCTTGTCCAACAAATCTCTGTTTTAAAAAATCTATAAAAAACGTCGTTGTTAACACGCTATTTTTCAAGGTTCATGCCCTTGCCTTTTTGCCGGTCCTTGTCATTAAAGTATTGGTCGGCTCTGACAGTACTTCTTTTGAAATCTATTGTGCTTTTTGTTTCCTGAAAAAAATCAGAACCAAGAATGCCATCAAACCCGTACGGTTTCCTGGTCATACCTAGTTGAAGAACAAAGGAGGAAAAATAAAATTTGCCAATTTTTACGTCATCTAATTTTTGCTCATAGCATAGTTCACTTTGCCCACCTATGCCGTACATACGCTTAATAACGCCGTTAATTGGATCTATCCTTAGATCCACTGCTCCTACGGCATCAACATCGAAGATAGAAATTGCGCACCCGGTATCTATTAGCACATTTTTTAAATGTACATGACTGCCATGATAAAAAAAGTCAACCGTTGCAACCGGCAAACCATTTTTGATCATAAATTTCATACCCTACCACGCACCCCAATAAAGGATTGTTCCAAAACTTCAACCTTTTCCTTGGAAGTATGCAATATATAAAATTCCCTTGTGGGGGACTCAAGCCTGTACCTTTTGTACCCTTCCCAGGCTTTCTTAGTATCCCTATAGCAATCCACAACTGTCATGTCTTCAATGTAACGTTTATTATCACGGGAATAAGCCTTAAGGGCCTCAACTAAAACAAATCGTTCGGGATATTGTTTTCTTATCTCATGCCATTTCATAAAACCTTTTCCCCCCTCTAGTTTTTGGCGCCAAATAATGCCATCTGTTTAGTGCTCGCCGTTTGTGCCTGTATTTCTATCACCTTAGACTGCACCTCAGGCCAAGCAATGACCAAGGAGTTATAGGCAAAAGCCTCTTTGGCCCAGCCTTTGCGTTCGGCAATGGTGAAGAGGCGGTAGGCCAGGGCTTTGGCATGTTCTGGCTCGGAAGTAAGAATATCGGCCACGATCTTCGCCGCCCCAACTACGCCCTCCTTCTCTAAGGCGCGGGTGAGCTGTTGCATCAGCAGCCAAATTATTCCCCGATCAACCCTTTCGGGAATTTCCTCTCGTGTGAGTAACCGTACCACGCCCTTTTGAGCGTAAAGAACCCCGCGGACCGCCAACTTTTCAACGGAAGTATTTTTTGCCCGGGCTAGCACATCCGCCTCACCGAATTTTACGTCGTTAAAGGCATATTGTGTATAGAGATCCAGGCAAAAATGGCTATCCCGATCCAGTTCACTGTCCTGTTCTGAAAAATAAAGGTCCAACTCTTGGTTGATAATCTGCAAGGCCGAGCGGACGCTCATGGGCGTACCATCCGCTTCCAGCACCTTGGAAAAACGGGAGAACACACCCATGCCGGGGCCGATGGCGCTCTGGGCCATATCCACCGGCGCGATGTTGCTGGCTTGCAGTTTCTGCAAGGCGGGTTTAAGTTCCCGTTTTAGGGCGGTGATAAAGTCACGGCGGGTGCAGATCGGTGCATCAGCAGGACGTTTGCGGCAGACGAGGACGATGGAGGAAGCAAGGGCGTTGGAATCATTACCTATCATCCGCCCTTCCCGCTCGGTTCTCATTGGCCAAGTGCCTGTAATGGAGAAGGCTGATTGAATTATTGCCGAAAGCATTGTTTCCCAACCAGTGGATGCTATATGATTATTACCACCGTTCCCATTTTGTTTATAGGCATAATATATTGTTGTTGGAATATCCCCCCGAACATAAATATTTATTTGCTTGAAGGTTTGTAGCATGCCATCTTCAAAAAATTTACAAGCACGATTTTGGCTGCCCCCAAAGCGGTAAGGTGTAGCAACAAGCTCTTCAGCTTTTGGTACTTGTATTGTTTGAAACAGCTTATGGTATGTACCTTTTAAAGATCGCCTAATCCAGACATAAAAGAAATCAGATAAATCAGCATAGCTAATATTATCATAATAAGGAGGATCTGTGGACACCACAATATTGCGCAGCTTATTATCGGTTTGAGCATCATGAAGGTTTACAATTCCACCCTGAGGATTCAAGGGGTTGCAGATAGCTAAATACTTATAAATAAATGCCACTTGACTAGCAATTGTGCTCCCTGAATTCGAGAATGGGTTGCTTTCTGCATAGTCCCAAACCATAGGCAAAGCGTGCCGGCCAAAGGAATTTCCAACTATCTCATTTTTAATTTGATTAAGCCAAGGGGAAAGGCTATTTGAATAAATTGAATACTTATCCACTGCAAACGCCAAATACATCCCAACAGCCTGGCCATAGGCTGTTGCACCAGTCCCGCCTTCGGATAAAGGAGTGTTGTCATTTATAACACCGACTGCAACCGCATCATTTTCTGCCTGCTTTTGTGCCTCTGCAACAAGGTCGCTAAAAGTAGTTAGCGCAGTAAGCTGACGGTTAGTAAAAAGTTCGTGCCAATGTGTAAAACCGTAACCACGCCCACTAACTAAATCAGTGCAATCTTGGTTCATCTCTTCTTCGGGCTTCCATTTTGGTTCACAGCAATTAGCTACTTTTATGTGTTCATCATTGGGGGATATGTATAAACGTCTTCTGTCCCCTTCGGCAACAATTGCCATAAGTTGTGCGCTAGCGCGTTTTGCCGTAAATTCAGCCCGTATATAGTCGGGGGGTGCCACTTCCTTGCAACAGATACATTTAAATTTCGCACCTCTGCCTACTTTCGGTGGCTCAGGTGCACTTTTGCCATATTTTACTTCATAACGTATCTTTTTTCCTTCGATAACAGGCTGAATATATGCCTCCCTGCCCTTCTTTTTGGAAAGTACAAAACTGCTGGCTAAAGGCATCTCACACCCACAAGCCGGATTGGGGCATTTCACTGTCCGAGCCCATATCCAAGCGATAACAGTCCTTTCCTGCCCCTGCTCATCCTTTACCTTGGGATAGAGGTGCCCAATGCGTTCAAAGGCTTTTTTTCGCATCCATTCGCCGTAATAACGCACATCCTCGGCAAGCCCAGTAGCACCGGGCCACTTATTCTCCAGTAGGCGTTTTGATTTGGGATTCACCGGCGGTTGCCCGGCAAACTTGGGAGGTATCTCAATCATGGCCTTGTTGATCATTACCGCTACCGGGTTCAAGTCGCTGGCATAAGCCTTTAGCCCCAATCTTTGTGCCTCTAGGGGAATCGAGCCACCGCCTGCAAAGGGATCAAGTAGGGGCGGCGGGTTGCCATCCGTTGATTTCATGATCTCAGCCTTTGCTTCGGCAAGTACCTCTTGGTTATTGGTGTTCTCCCACTGCACCAATCTTTCCAGTATTCCAAATAGCCGCTGGCGTTCTCTATGCTGTGCTTCCTCGGTGGGGAATTTATCCGGTAAACTCGAGGGGTCGTCTACCAAAGAGGCCCAGATGA
>CAZKPV010000160.1:0-553 GCA_964554735.1 uncultured Clostridia bacterium | reverse complement strand
CTGCTAGGGGTCGCCTGGCCCACCAAAGGTGCAAAGTTGATGGATGCCCGTGTCGGATGGACTTCTCCCGGGCCGATGCCTTGTTGATTGCTTCTAGCGGTAGGGCTACCTCGATGAGTTTTCTCTTATAATCCACATTATCAACCTCTTTGTAAAATAATTTCCGAACCACTAACAAGATCCACGATATTGTAGTTGATACTCGTGGCGGCAAAATCAGGCCGCTTGTTAAAGGGTTTTTTTAGGTAAACAGTCCTGGTATTTGTGCCGTCTACTTCGACAATAGCCAAAAGGTATTCCTCCGGCTTATTAAAAGCAGTAAGTATCTCATTTTTACTGACAGTAACTGTGGCAGCCCCTTTCCTTCTACCTTTAACTTCGATAAAACGCAAGGAGGCACCATCGGCGGCCCGTTTCCCCGGCGGTACCAATGACTCTATATCATAACCTATCTTAGCCCCGCTCACATCGCGGGGAAGATAACCCAACTCGGTTTCAATATCCATTACCGCCTTCATGGCAGCTAGCTCCACCTCCCGCCGGGCCAAGGCAT
>CAZKPV010000159.1:0-4044 GCA_964554735.1 uncultured Clostridia bacterium | reverse complement strand
ACAGTGGCCACACCTTTAATGTCGAGCTGGTTCCCCAAGTCAAGGTCGATAATACTTGCAAACGCATTGGTAGCCTTTAACTGGCCCGGCCAAAAAGTTACAACCAGACAACCCGCATCCGCGGTTCCTTTCATTACCCCCTCAAGGGTGTCCTCTGCTTTCAACAACGCCCCCGAATACACGCCCCTCATACTTACGCGGCCCTCGGTAGCTTCATTAACCTTATCAATCCACTCTTCCGCCAGTACTCCCACCTGCACCTGATCCTTTGCGTAACCGCTGGAAAAAACGAGTTCCAAGGGTTTTACATCCTCCCCCGATTGTTGGGTGCCGGAGCAACCCGCAAACTGCCCCACCAAAAACAAAAGACAAACAACCAGTAGATACATTATCGGCTTTCTCATTTTCATCCGATGGCACTCCCTTCTCTTTGGCCCTGTTAGGGTAATTTTTTACATATTATTCAGTTGAGTAGATTAAACGATAACCGCCAGTGTAGTTTAAACCAAGCAAATCCATCCAGATAGTATCCGGCTCCCACTTCCACCTTGAGGCAACAAGACTGTTCCTAGCCTCAAGGGGATCCATGGATGTCTCATAAACTGAAAGGTAGGGTGTTTGGTGTGGTTCAGGCTTGTTTTTGTCAACAATCTGATATCGTGTTACGGAGTCCAAAAACCCTAGGTCCAATGTTTCCGGTGCGTGTTTTTCGTTGTACCATTCATTAAACTCATCTTCCCTTGCAGGGTCGGTGTTATAGCAAAACACAGTGTAAACTCCCTTAACCGGCCTGTCGCTTCTTTCACTGCGAATTTTAGGTGTGATACGTTTGTACATTGTATCAACCTTGCGCACCATATTTTCGAAACCCTGTCCTGCTTCTTTTAATTCGGCATCACGGGCCAGGATTTTGTCAAAGGCAAAGTCCAAGTCCTCGTGATATATTTCCCACAGTGCAAGATATTTTGGTACCCCTAGGTATGTAGGGGAATCACTTAATACATTCTCATAACGGGTAACCCGTCCTATAAAATCCAACTCTTTTATATTGGGAATAAGTGTTTCATTGTACCATTTATTAAACTCTGCCTCTTTGCTTAAATCAGTGCAGTCTGTCAGTGCCACAAGCAGTCCATTGACCTTACGTTCCACCACAAGCAATCCTCCTATAATTGATTTTTTACAGGTGGTCTATTTATACGGCTCGGAAAGGGGCTGACTAACCAAACCATACATTTCCGGCCGCCTGTCAAGAAATATACTCAATGTTCCCCTGTAATCGATTAATTCCTTTTCCACCAAAGTTGCACGCACTACATCTTCCTCCTTGGTTTCGGAGCAAGATATTATTGTTCCGTTGGGGGCTGCAATTGCACTGTGTCCCGTGAAGTATTGTTCCCCTTGACGGCCAGACCTGTTGCAGCTCACATAGAATAAACCATTTTCCTGTGCCCTCGTGTAAGTACGGTATTTTAGTGTATTCATATCGGGGGTAACGGAACCAAGACCCGCGGAAATAGCCCAAACAGTACAAATAATTTCCGCACCTTTTAAGGCCATAACTCTGGACAGTTCTGGAAAGCGCCCATCATAACAAACATTAACCCCGATATTACCCAACTCTGTTTTAAAAACTTCCGAAGTGCTGCCCGGGTAAAAGTAGTGCTTTTCATTTAGCGGTAAGTGCATTTTGTGGTGAACACCTACAATTCCATTCGGGCCAAGCAAAACCCCGGAGTTATAAAGGGAACCACTAACCACCGGGTGCTTTTGTGCAAGACCGACAACGACATACACATTGTGCTTTTTAGTGAGTTTTGATAGGGCTTCCGTGGTTGGCCCCGGAACCGTTTCCGCCGCACGTATATATTGGGATATAACGCTAGCGAAACCCTCCGGCCCCGCGCTTTCCCCCGGCATCGAAGGCGTTATATAACCAATGTTTGCCAGTTCAGGAAATACAATTAATTCCGCTCCCTTTTCAGCCTCACTTTTTACATAATACTCCATACGTTCTATGTTTTTCTCGAGCTGTAACGGTTCTACAGATAATTGCACTGCGCTTACTTTTACTTCTTCCTTTATGTTCATTCACCTCACACTAACTCTAATTTAGACCCTTTTGTTATTTAAGGGCGCCCTAGTTCATAATACAATCACCCCCAAAACAAGTTGTCAGTTTATATCCTGCGACCTAGAAGGGATCCCTCGTAAACAGCCTCCATAATGCCCCTAGGTTTATTACAATCACCTATTGTGTAAAATTCCGCCGGGCCCTTCTCCAATTCATCGGCGAGGGTGCTTTCAGCAATGGCACCTGTGCTAATAACCACCCACTCGGCCTCCACAAACTCCTCCTGTCCTTCCTTTACGTTCCATAGCCGGACCCCTTTTTCGGTAACGGCGGTGGCCTTCCTGGCGGTTAGGACTTCAATCTTGTTTTCCCTGAAAAACTCCATCATTCCAAAACGGTTGTATGGCTCGATGCTAGAAAATACGGTTGAAGCCTCTTCAATAACCGATACATCGTTTTCAGATTCCTTCAGGAATTCTGCAATTTCAGTACCCACCATACCCCCACCAATAACCGCTACTTTCCGTTTCCTTAGGTCAGGGTCCCCCTTCAAAAGATCCCACGCATTAACAACATTTTTACTGCCCAACCCCTCAATGTTTGGGATAAAGGGCCTGGCCCCCGTGGCCACAACTATTGTATCCGCCCCTAGAGCATCTAACAGTTGACCCGTAACTGTTACGCCCAACTTGGTTTCCACCCCGTATTTCCTCATCCGGTGCACCAGGTAGTCCCGAAGCCACAGTATCTTTTTCTTGTTTTTAGGTTTTCCCGCCAACAAAAGCTGTCCGCCAAGTTGGTTTGATTTTTCCAACAAAGCAACCCTGTGCCCCCTTTGGGCCAATACCCCGGCCGCCGCCATACCAGCGGGCCCACCGCCTACGACAACAACATACTTTGCCTTGTCTGCCGGTTTAATTTCCGTGAATTCCTTGTCACGACCTAAATTGACGTTTACAGTGCATCTCCTCGCCCCGCCACCACGCCGGCGATTGGCGGAACCATTTAGACATTCATTACAGGAAATGCACAACCTTATTTCCCCCGCCTTACCCTTTGCAGCCTTGTTTACCCATTCGGGATCTGCAAGCAATGGACGCGCCAAACCAACAAAGTCAACCTTTCCCTGAACAAGCAATCTCTCACAAAACTCGGGGTGTTTCAGACCACCTCCACCTATTACCGGCAGGCTGACTGCCTTTTTAATTGCCTCCCATATGTATTCCTTCCAACCCTCTGGGTAGCGCATTATGTCGCAAAACCTATGTGCGCTTTCAAAAGTCCCCGCCGATACGCTAAGGTATGAAATGCCAGTTTGCTCGAGGATTTTCGCGATTGCTGGCGATTCATCCAATGTAACCCCCCCGGGTACAAATTCAACTCCACTAATCCTGAAACCAATGGGGTAATCAGGCCCAACCAACTGTTTCACCCTTTTTATAACCTCTAGCGGAAACCTCATCCTGTTTTCTAAACTTCCGCCATACTCATCCTTCCTCTTGTTCATAAAGGGCGATATAAATTGGTTTAGCAAATAACCGTGGGCACCGTGAAGTTCAACCATATCGTATCCAAGCTCACACGCCCTTTTGGCCGCAAGGGCGTAACTTTCAATTACATTCCCAATGTCGTCTTTAGTCATCTCACGGGGTTTTGGATAAACAGTGCCTAAAAATGTTGCAGGTATCGCGGAAGGAGCCACCCGCATCTCCCCCACTTCGGCCGCCTCGGGATATTTTTGCCTCCCGGGATGGTTTATTTGGGCGATAATCTTAGTGCCTAACATGTGCACCTTTTCAACAAGTTCATAGTGACCCATTAGAAATTTGTCCGATCCGAGAGTCAGTTGGTTAAGCCCGTTTGGAGCAAGGAGGGGGGAGATATTACCTACAGTAATTAAACCCACACCACCTTTGGCGCGCTCAACATAGTGATTTATTGTCTTATCGGTCACTTCCCCGCATGCCGTT
>CAZKPV010000158.1:0-4128 GCA_964554735.1 uncultured Clostridia bacterium | reverse complement strand
CCCCTCTGCCGAGGGGGTCGTTTAATACGAATGGATTTACGTATTTTGGAGGGATCGCAGTGCAACAGGATAACAGCAAGGAAGACATGCTTCTGGCGGCCTTGGATCGGCGGTGTTTACCGCGCCATCTTGCCATTATTATGGATGGAAACGGAAGATGGGCTCAAAAACGCAACATGGAGAGGGTTAACGGGCATAAAGAAGGGGTAAAATCCTTAAAGGAAGTGGTACAAGTATGTGTTGAACTGAAACTGCCCATACTCACCGTGTACGCATTTTCAACCGAGAACTGGAAAAGGCCCCAGAGGGAGGTAGATATTCTAATGGGGTTGTTGTTGGAATACATTAATAGGGATTTGGAAGATATACACAAGAACAATAT
This sequence comes from uncultured Clostridia bacterium, assembly GCA_964554735.1. GTDB lineage: Bacteria > Bacillota > Desulfotomaculia > Desulfotomaculales > CAZKPV01 > CAZKPV01. The sequence continues at coordinate 3,746 of CAZKPV010000158.1, read as the reverse complement.
TAAAATTAACCCTATCGGCAAGATAGATGAGATGCCTCCTATTGTTAAAAATGCAATCCATCAGGCAATAATATTAACCGAAAACAATACGGGCCTGCTGTTAAACGTTGCCCTTAACTACGGCGGACGTTCGGAAATTAATGTAGCCGTGAAAAAGATTGCCGGTTTAGTTAAGGACGGTAAGCTAGATGTCGAGGATATCGATGAGGAATTAATCAGTTCATATTTGCATACCGGAGGGCTGCCGGATGTCGACCTTTTAATCAGGCCCTCGGGAGAATACCGGGTAAGTAATTTCTTGCTCTGGCAGATAGCCTATGCCGAATTCTGGCTGACACCCGTATTGTGGCCGGATTTCGGAAGGGCGGAGTTATTGAAGGCCTTGGTTGATTATCAGGCACGGGAAAGAAGGTTTGGGGGGATTATAGAGGGCAATCTGGCTGGTGAAAAAGGTTGCTGAAATTGAGGGTTATAAGTGCAATTGTTGGGGTTCCCATACTGCTACTATCGGCCTGGCTAGGCGGCCCTATTCTTTTTTCTTTGGTCACTGCATTAATGCTTGTGGCGCTTTACGAGATGCGTGGAATATTAGTAAAGTTGAAGGTGCAGACGGCTGCAATCTTATTCTTTATAGGCGGGTTAATCATTTTACCCGGTGCTTTATTTTATGAGGGCTGTATGTGGTTGCCGGCGGTACCGGCTTTAATCCTCTTGCACTTTTCTCCAATGGTTTTTAAAGCTACCGGCTACCCTGTAAGGGATGGAGTCCTTTCGGTATTGGCGACCGTGTACGTGGGTTTTTTCATGTATGTTTACCTAGTCGGGGTTTTACCGAATGGTTGGCAGTGGCTCCTGTTGCTCCTACTGACAACCTGGGCCAATGACACATTTGCCTATTTTGTGGGCACCAAATTGGGGCGCCATAAATTGGCCCCTACGATCAGCCCAAATAAAACCATAGAGGGAGCAATAGGGGGGATATTTGGTAGTTTAATCACGGGCCTATTGTGGGGACTTTACTTTGGTCTATTGGGGCTGAATGTGCTAGTTATTCTATCTGTTTTCCTGGCTATTGCAGGTCAAGCGGGTGATTTAGTTGAATCAGCTATAAAAAGAGCCGCCGGGATCAAGGATGCGGGTAAGATAATACCTGGACACGGCGGTGTTCTTGACCGCTTTGACAGTTTACTTTTGGCAGCCCCTTTGCTTTACCACTACCTAGTCCTGTTTGTAATAAAATGAGGTGGGTAAGTTGGCCGATTTGAAAAAGAATGCAACAAATGCCTTGGCGATTTTAATAATCGGCATAACGGCCGCATTGGTGATTTGGTTGACAGTTAAATTGCTTCCACTCCTGGTGCCGTTTATTATTGCTGTCTTAATAAGTTTGCTTATGGAACCAATGGTAGGGCGTTTGCAAAAGGTCAGATTTTTCAATCGGAACCTGGCCGTTGGGGCTACCATGCTGGCCGTGTTTTTGTTTATCGGCTTTTTAATTGCCTTATTAATAGCCAGACTGGTCCCCGAATTAATAAAATTGTCTAACTTCCTGGATAAAAATAAAACATTTTTCAAATCTATTTTCCAGGATATTTTAGCCGGCGGAGAAAGGATTTTTTACTCCTTACCTCCATCGGCAACTGAGCAGTTTGAAAAGATTATCAACAATCTGTCTGCCACAGTTTACAATATTGTTAACCAACTTGTTCACGCCTTGCTGGGGCTTGTAACGGCTATACCGGGGATTTTACTGTTCATTATAATAGTTTTGGTTGGAACATACTTTTTAAGCAGGGACAGGGATCTAATGCGCAATACCTGGCTCAGGGTTGTGCCCAGTCCCTACAATGAAAGCATTGCGGAAATGTCCCGAAGGATTTTTGGGGCTTTTCTGGGCTACATCAGGGCCCAACTCACATTGGTAACGATCACTACCACCCAATATATAATAGGCCTCTACTTAATCGGAGTTGAATATGCATTAACTATAGGACTTCTGATAGGATTTTTTGATTTGATTCCCGTGCTTGGCCCCAGTACTATATTTATACCTTGGATAATTTGGTCCTTCATTTTTGGTAGCACCTCATTTACACTTAAAATCACCATCCTGTATCTGGTAGTGTTTGTCATGCGTGCGGTGCTGGAGGCTAAAATTGTGGCGGCGAATATAGGGCTTCATCCTTTAACTGCCCTTGTGTCCATGTATATTGGGTTCAAACTCATTGGTTTTTTTGGATTGGTACTGGGACCCATTGTAGCGGTTGCAGTTCAGGCCGCCTTCAAGGCGGGAAAAATAATTTAAATTATAATAATGGGGATTCTAAAAATGTTGAAAAAGATTTCTATCTTGGGAAGCACGGGTTCAATAGGCAGACAAACCTTGGATGTTGCTGACAAATTTCACGGGAAGATCAGGGTAGTGGGTCTCGCCGCCGGGTCAAATTGGGCCTTGCTGGCTGACCAAATATTAAAATATAGGCCGGAAATAGCGTCTGTTGCACTGGAAAGAGACGCAATACTGTTAAAAGAAGAACTGGCGAGAAGAAAATGTCCTCCGCCCGATATATTTTACGGCGAAGAGGGTTTGAATTTGGTTGCAGGATGTGACAGTGCAAATTTGGTCGTTACCGCTATATCCGGTGCCGTAGGTTTAAAACCAACTGTTTTTGCAATAAACTCCGGCAAGGATATCGCGCTTGCCAATAAGGAAACTTTGGTTGCGGCCGGAGAACTTGTAATGAATTTAGCCGGGGAAAAAGGTGTAGGTATTTTACCCGTTGACAGCGAACATTCTGCTATTTGGCAATGTTTGAAGGGGGAAAAGTCTTCCGAGTTGGCCCGGATTATTCTCACTGCCTCCGGCGGTCCGTTTAGGGGAAAATCCGAAAAGGAGCTCTTGGGGGTTAGTGTGGAGATGGCCCTAAAACACCCCAACTGGAATATGGGCAAAAAAATCACCATCGATTCCGCAACCTTGATGAACAAGGGCCTGGAAGTGATTGAGGCAAAATGGTTATTTGGTGTACAGACAGAGGAAATTAAAGTTGTGGTCCAACCGGAAAGTGTCATCCATTCCATGGTTGAATTCAAGGACGGATCAATCATCGCCCAATTGGGTGTGCCGGACATGCGCATTCCCATCCAATATGCAATAAGTTACCCGGAAAGGTGGCCGGGAAATACGGGTGAATTGGATTTCGCCTCCCTAAAGTCCCTGTCATTTGAAAAACCGGATATGAAAACTTTTAAATGTTTGGGTCTGGCATATGAGGCTCTTAAAACCGGCGGAACGGCCCCGGCGGTATTAAATGCCGCCAACGAGCTCGCCGTGGAATCATTTTTGAGGAAAGAGATTGCCTTCTTAGATATTCCAAAGGTCATCGAAGAAGTCTTATCTCTCCACAAGCCTGTCAGTCACTACGACTTGGAGTCAGTTTTTGAGGCGGATACCTTTGCCCGTCAGGAGGCTCGAAAAGCAATTAATAGGTTTAACGGAAGGTGATGGCATGACAACATTTTTGGCCTCAATCTTTGTTTTCGGTTTGCTTATATTTATCCACGAACTTGGGCACTTTACTCTGGCCAAGTGGGTCGGTATCAAGGTACACGAATTCAGTTTGGGATTCGGGCCCAACTTGCTCGGGGTTAATAAGGGGGGCACACTTTATTCCTTGCGGTTGCTGCCTCTCGGTGGATTCGTTCGAATGGCCGGAATGGAGCCTGAGGAAGAGGGCATAGAGAAA
>CAZKPV010000157.1:0-4149 GCA_964554735.1 uncultured Clostridia bacterium | reverse complement strand
ATATTTATTAACCAGCTCCGCGAAAAAGTGGGGGTAATGTTTGGTTCCCCGGAAACTACCACGGGGGGTAGGGCGCTAAAGTTTTACTCAACTATCCGTATTGATGTACGCAAGGCTGAAACATTAAAACAGGGCACAGACATAATAGGAACAAGAACCAGAGGAAGAATAGTAAAAAACAAGGTTGCGCCACCTTTTAGGCAGGCAATGTTTGATATTATGTACGGCCAGGGTATTTCCCGCGAGGGGAGTTTGCTGGACATTGCCAGTGAACTAAATATTGTCAATAAAAGCGGCGCCTGGTATTCGTACAAGGAGGATCGTTTGGGACAGGGCAGGGAAAATGCCAAAAATTTTTTAGTTGAAAACCCTAAAATAGCCAACGAAATAGAAAATATTGTACGCGAAAAGTATAATCTTCCCACCAATAGAAACGAAGACAATCCGGAAGATGATTTAGCGGAAGAAACTACGAGAAAACAAAAATAGGAAGGCTGCCATATGCATCGGGATAGGTTGGTTAGAAAGGCAAAAAACAGTGCTTACGGGTTGTTAAAATGGCGCCAACGAACCAAAAAGGAACTGTGTTCAAGTTTGAAAGATAAGGGCTTTAGCAAGAGCGTAATTGAGCAAGTGGTTGATGACTTGCAATCATACGGGATGTTGAATGATGAGTTGTATGCCCAAAGGCTGGTTCAAAAACGTTTGAATAACAATAAGTGGGGGAAAAGAAAAATAAAGCGGGAACTCATTTTTAAGGGAATATCACCAGAGTTGACGGAGAGCGTTTTAAAAACTGTATCTGAGGAACAGGAGTTAGGTATTGCCTTACAGCTTGTCAATAAAAGACTTGCAGGGCAAGGCACAGATAAAAGTACTGTTGACAAGCTTTGGGCCTATTTAAATAGGAGGGGCTTCTCGGTATCGGTAATCTATGAAGTGGGTAAATATGTAAGAGAAACTGACTAATTGTGAGGGCTTGACAGCTAATTTAAAAAAATGTACAATAACTCTGGGAGAAAATTGAATTGGATGCTACCTGTTTAAATATAGATGGAACTTAATATGGTTAAAGAGTATATAATGCATTTTTATATATATAGTATAGTTAAAAGCATATATCATATGCGTACGCATATTAATATTCATATTAAGGTTTAAGATATGTATTTAGATGTCTTTACATTTATATGCCCGGTTTTTACGCGGAAGTAGATCCGATTCCTTTTCTGCCGAGTTCATACTCGGTTTTTTTATTTTGATTAAAACAATTATATATTACAACAGGAGGTGATTATTTGACATTTACTTTGAGTGTGCCCGTATTAATCCTAACCATTCTAGTAGCGGCTTTTGTAGGGTATATGGTTAGAAAAAATATAGCAGAGGCAAAGATAGCTTCTGCTGAATCAGAAGCCAAAAGAATACTCGAGGAAGCGGCTAAAGATGCGGAAAATAAAAAACGGGAAACCGTTTTGGAAACCAAGGAAGAGATATTAAAGCTCCGTAATGAAGCGGAAAAGGAACACAGGGAACGAAGATCGGAATTGCAGAAGCTTGAAAGGCGTCTAATGCACAAGGAAGAAGGATTAGACAGAAAAGTTGAGGCCGTTGAGAAAAAAGAGGAAGCCTTGTCACTGAAAGACAGTGAAATAGAAACTATTAGGGCGGAATTAAATGACGTTTATAAAAAACAACTTTCCGAGCTTGAGCGTGTTTCTGGTTTAACTTCCGATGAAGCGAAAAAAATCCTCATGTCCAATATTGAAAGGGAAATGGAACATGAAGCGGCAATTCTTATAAAGGACATAGAAAACAGGGCCAGACAAGAAGGGGAAAAGAAGGCAAAAGAAATCATTTCCCTTGCGATACAAAGATGTGCCGCGGACCATGTGGCGGAAACTACGGTATCGGTGGTTGTCCTACCAAACGATGAGATGAAAGGGCGCATTATCGGTAGGGAGGGCAGAAATATCAGGGCTTTTGAAACACTTACGGGAATTGATTTAATTATAGATGATACCCCGGAGGCGGTAATTCTTTCGGGATTTGACCCGATCAGGCGCGAAATAGCCAGGATAGCCCTAGAAAAACTTATTGAAGATGGCCGGATACACCCGGCTAGAATAGAGGAAATGGTTGAAAAATCCCGCGAAGAAATAGAAGCGGAAATTTTTGCCGCCGGCGAACAGGCTACCTTTGACACGGGGGTTCATGGTTTGCATCCTGAGCTAGTTAAACTTCTGGGAAGATTAAAATACCGTACGAGTTACGGGCAGAATGTCCTGAAACATTCCGTGGAAGTTGCAAACCTTGCAGGAGTTATGGCAGGGGAATTGGGTGTGGATGAAAAGATTGCCAAGAGGGCAGGCTTGCTCCATGATATTGGCAAAGCAGTTGACTATGAAATGGAGGGGCCTCACGTAACCATTGGTACTGCACTGGCAAAAAAATATCGTGAAAACGCTAATGTGGTTCACGCCATTGAGGCTCATCATGGCGATATAGAGCCTAAAACCATAGAGGCTGTACTTGTGCAGGCGGCAGATGCCGTTTCAGCGGCACGGCCGGGGGCTCGGCGAGAAACTCTGGAGGCTTATATAAGAAGATTGAATAAGCTAGAGGAGATTGCAAATTCATTTGAAGGTGTGGAAAAGTCCTTTGCCATTCAGGCCGGGCGGGAAATACGTATCATGGTAAAACCGGATAAAATCGACGATTTAGCGGCAGTTAGGCTAGTAAGGGACATAGTCAAGCGCGTGGAAACCGAGTTAGACTATCCGGGGCAAATTAAAGTTGTGATCATTAGGGAAACAAGGGTTGTGGAATACGCCAAGTAAATATGCAAACAGGCGGCCCCTTACCAGGGGGCCGTTTTTTAATAAATGTAACAGGAAAAAATTATTTTCGGCCAAAAATACAAATTTGCAGGAATTGCAGGATTACAAAAAGAACTTTTATTCAGCAGCAACAAAAGAAGGTGACAGTATTGATTCGGCACAGTAAAATGCAAGAGGAAGTATCGGATAGCACGGGCTTACTTATTTCTATATTAGTGCGCTATCCTGAAGTTGCATCAATTAATTTTGATCCTGTAAACCAAAGTCTAAAGTTTACCTTTATTTTCGAGCATACGCTTAGGAAACGGGAATTGGCTGACTTTGAGGAGGATTTACTGGAAAGTATTAGAGCTTATAACTACTTGGAAAAGAATAAAATGGGAAGGGTGTCCCTATCCTATCAGGTTTTGGATAATTATACGGCAATGGAAATCCTTCGGGATGTTGAAAACATAATGCATGGTGAAATTGCGCTAATCGTGGATGTTTTTAGGGATAGTTTTAAAGGCTTGTTGGTTACGGAGAGTAATAGCGATCTGGTCGAAGAGGACCTAACGGTTCAGGAGGAGTTAATCGAGCACATGCTCGAAAATATAAAAGAATCCCATGACGATAAAAGTCTGTTTGCCTTCCGCGATGAAGGCAAGGTTTTAGTTTTTAATAAGTAATCTGGAGGTAGGATGTGCGACTATTAATAATTGGAGACATTGTTGGAAGACCCGGAAGAAGGGCAGTGGAGGAATGCCTTGCAAAATTAAATGAGGATAAGGCATATGATTTTATTATAGCCAATGGTGAGAATGCGGCCGGTGGCAAGGGTATTACAAAAAAGGTATTTGATGAATTAATACATTATGGTGTAAACGTTGTAACCATGGGCAATCATGTCTGGAATAATAAGGACATTTTTAATTTTATTGAAGACGAGCCGAGGATAATTAGGCCAGCCAACTATCCGAAGGGAACACCGGGTAGGGGGTTTAACTCTTTCAGTGTAAACGGCCACACGATAACGGTTATCAACCTTTGCGGCCAGGTTTTTATGCCTGAACTGGACTGTCCTTTCTATAAGATTGATAATATTTTAAATAGTTTGCAAAACAGGCCGCAAACTATAGTGCTGGATTTTCATGCCGAGGCTACCTCGGAAAAAAAGGCCATGGGTATGCATCTGGATGGTAGAGTTTCCGTGGTATGTGGAACCCACACCCATGTGCAAACGGCCGATGAGCAAATATTACCGGAGGGTACGGCATACATAACGGATTTAGGCATGACTGGTCCAGTTGAATCGGTATTAGGTATTGAA
>CAZKPV010000156.1:0-4163 GCA_964554735.1 uncultured Clostridia bacterium | reverse complement strand
GTTCTGGTGGATGTTTTTAAAGGCAAGATGCTTTAGTTTGGGCCCATGCAAGCATCCTGCTAACTGAAACTCTTACTGCAAAAAAGGCTAAAAAAAGCACCACCCGTTGAGGAAAACTCCTAGACTGTCCGGAACATCCGGGACAAACCGGGGATTAAAGTGTGGACTAAGTGGTAATTCAGCCTTGTATCTGGTGACGGTACAAAAATTGTCTTAAAGGGAAACCACCGTGCCCGGTAACGGCCGGCGACAATTTGGGAAAACCTGCTGGACCTAAGCCGCAATGTTTACTTGGTTTGTTGTCACTTTGGCTACATATTTTTACTATGAGGTGATAAGTTATTGGGTAATAGCAAAAAAAGTGTGACCAAGGGTTATGTTTTTTTTATTACATTGGTGTCATTTTTTCTGGCCATTTTTTTTATCATTATTTCTGAATTTTTAGCCCAGAGGATGGAAAGCCTTGTCGTTTCCTTACTGATACTTATTGTGATTATTTTAACCGGAATTTTGTTTGATATATTAGGTACGGCTGCAACCGTAGCAACGGAGACACCCTTTCACGCTAAAGCAGCTAAAAAGGTAAAAGGGGCAAGACAGTCCATTTACCTTGTATCCAATGCCGACAAGGTTGCTAATTTTGCAAATGATGTTATCGGGGACATAGCAGGGACCGTTAGCGGCGCGCTTGGCATCTCACTAGTCATATATATTACAACAAAAATAGAAAGCCTCGACCAACTGACTATGACCATTTTAGTTACGGCAACTATTGCCGCACTTACGGTTGGTGGCAAGGCTTTTGGTAAGAAGACTGCCGTAACACACGCCAATGAAATTATATTTTTGGCAGGAAAAGTGCTTTTTAGGATTGAACAATTTACAGGAGCAAGAATATTCGGGAATAATGTAAAAACAAGACGAACTAAAAAGGACAAAAGATAAAGAACAATAAGGGTGGGTATCTTGTTACTGGAATCAATAAATTCCCCCAAGGATCTAAAAAATTTAACGGACTACAGTCTAAAAATACTTGCAGGTGAAATCAGACGCTACCTTATTGATACCGTGGCGGAAACCGGTGGACATTTGGCACCGAGTTTAGGTGTAGTTGAATTAACCATATCCTTGCATAAAACTTTTAATAGCCCCATTGACAAGATTATTTGGGATGTGGGTCACCAATCTTATGCCCACAAGCTTTTAACCGGCCGAAGGGAACAATTTAAAACCCTTCGGCAACATAATGGCCTAAGTGGGTTTCCCCGCCGCCTAGAGAGCATTCATGACGTGTTCGGGACAGGCCACAGCAGCACATCAATTTCCTCTGCCCTTGGTTTTGCAATAGCTAGGGACCTTAAAAAGGAAGATTATTCGGTTATTTCCGTTATAGGTGATGGTGCCATGACCGGTGGTTTGGCGTTCGAGGCCCTAAACAATGTCGGCCACCTTGAGAAAAAAATAATTGTTGTTTTAAATGACAATGAGATGTCGATCGCTAAGAATGTGGGGGCACTCAGTAATTACCTCACACGCATCCGGACAGACCCAAGTTACTATAGGGGAAAAGATGAGCTGGAAAATATACTTAGGAGAATCCCTGCTATAGGCACATCGGTTTTCCGGGCGGTGGACAGGCTTAAAGACGGTCTAAAATATCTAGTTGTACCGGGTGTGCTTTTTGAGGAGTTGGGATTTATATATATTGGGCCGATAGATGGGCACAATATTAGTGCCATGAATCGGGTATTCGAGCGTGCAAAACATATCAAGGCCCCGGTGCTGATTCATGTCATTACCCAAAAAGGTAGGGGATATAGCCCGGCGGAAAAAAACCCGAACAAATTTCACGGAGTCGGACCCTTTGACAAAGGGTCAGGTATAGCAAACTCCAAGGCGGCCACACCAAAGTTAAGTTACACGGAAGTTTTCGGAAAAACCCTTGTTAACCTGGCAAAAGAAGACAGCAAAATCATTGCGATTACCGCGGCGATGCCCGAGGGGACTGGTCTAAACTATTTCGCCGAGGCCTACCCGGATAGGTTTTTTGACGTGGGTATAGCGGAAGGACATGCCGTAACCATGGCCGCCGGTCTTGCCGCCAATGGGTTGAACCCCGTGGTAGCCATATATTCCACTTTCCTGCAACGTGCTTTTGACCATACCATTCACGACGTTTGTTTGCAAAACCTACCCGTCACTTTATGTCTTGATCGCGGCGGTATAGTTGGCGAAGATGGGGCAACGCATCATGGCTTATTTGACCTTTCTTACTTGCGTCTCATACCCAATATGGTTGTCATGGCCCCAAGTGATGAGAATGAGTTGAGGCGTATGCTGAAGACAGCCGTTAACTACAAGGGGCCTTGTGCAATTCGTTATCCACGCGGCAAGGGGATAGGCTGTGAATTGGCCGATGACTACACAGGTGTTGAAATCGGGAAGGCGAAGGTTCTCCGTGAAGGGGAAGATCTACTTGTCCTGGCTATCGGTAATATGGTCCACAAGGCCTTGGAGGCGGCGAAATTGTTGGACAAAAGGGGCGTGAAATTAACCGTAATTGATGCACGTTTTACCAAACCGCTTGATGAGGACACCATTATTAAATATACTCAAAGAACAGGCAAGGTCATAACAGTTGAGGAAAATGTTTTGTCCGGCGGTTTTGGCAGCTCCGTTTTGGAGCTGATCAACAAGCGTGGTTTAAACCATGTCAGTATAAAATGTCTAGGAGTCCCGGATGTTTTTGTAGAGCATGGTGATCCCGATCTTCTGCGCTTGAAGTATGGTCTCACACCGCAGAATATTGCCGATACAGCCCTACAGCTAATAAAGTTACGTTTAAGATGAGGTAGAATATGTCTAAAAAAAAGAAAAAGCGAAGACTAGATGTCTACTTATATGAGAATGATTTCTTTCCGAGCAGGGAAAGAGCACGCTCGGCGATTATGGCCGGGCTTGTTTTTGTTAATGACAGAAGGGTGGATAAGCCGGGATTTCAAATTGATGTGGACAGCAAAGTTGTGGTACGCGGAACAGATCTACCCTATGTCAGCCGAGGCGGCCTGAAACTGGCGAAAGCCCTGGAAGTTTTTGCCATTGATCTTAGGGATAAGGTGGTTTTGGACGTTGGCGCTTCCACCGGCGGTTTTACGGACTGTGCCCTACAAAATGGTGCCCGACTGGTCTACGCCGTGGATGTTGGGTATGGCCAGCTTGATTGGAAGCTGAGAAATGACCCAAGGGTTGTTGTCCTTGAAAGGACAAATATCAGGTATTTATCTGCAGATGAACTAATAGACCCTCCGGATTTTGCCACCGTGGATGTTTCCTTCATTTCCCTGAGTAAGGTATTGGGGCAGGTTAAGAATTTAACTGCTCCCGACTCCCAAGGGCTTGCCCTCATCAAACCGCAGTTTGAAGCGGGCCGTGACAAGGTGGGGAAAAAAGGAGTCGTACGCGATCCAAACATCCACAAGGAGGTAGTAAAGGCTGTAATGAACAGTGCCTCCGGGTATGGGTTTGAGGTTTTAGGTTTAACTTATTCACCAGTAAAGGGGCCGGAAGGAAATATTGAATATCTGATGCATTTTGCTAGTGTTGGAGGCGAAGGGGCGGTGCTACCGGGGGATGCAGTGGGTAAAATAATCGAGGAAGCACATAAAAATCTTAAATAATGATGCCATAGGTAGGTGTATAGCGTGCGCAATGTGGGCTTGTATATCAATCTACAAAAGGATAACGCAAAAAGAACGGCACTGGATATTATTGAGTGGCTTGAAGGTCATGGTTGCACCGTTTTGCTAAATGAGGGAGAGGCGGAGTACATCGGGAAAGGTTCATTGGCTTGCTCCCCCGATGATCTAGTCAGGAACGCACAATTTATAGTGGTCCTGGGTGGCGATGGATCCCTTTTAGGCTGTGCCCGGGCCACGGCGGTACAGGGGACACCTATACTGGGTGTAAATATCGGACGTCTCGGTTTTTTAACTGAGGTTGATTTGCCCGATATTTATGATTCTTTACAGGCCGTTCTTGAGGGTAAATATACCATTGAGGAAAGAATGATGCTAGAGGCAAAGGTAAAAAGAAACGATGAGTTGGTTGCCAGGTCAGTGTCCTTAAACGATGTTGTGGTTACCAAGGGCTCCTTTGCACGCATT
>CAZKPV010000155.1:0-4284 GCA_964554735.1 uncultured Clostridia bacterium | reverse complement strand
GGGAAAGGCGCGAAAGGATAATGGCCAAACCCGGCTATATTGATGGTGTACTCGGCGATGGGGCGGCCAGGGCCAAAAAAATGGCGGCACGAACCATGGAAGAAGTACATGAGGCCCTAAAGTTTTAATTTTACTGGGCTCGGCGAAAGGAGGCCCTTGCATGCCCTTCCCGATTATCACATTGTATTTAACGGTGGCTCTTGCGGTGGCGGTCCTGGTGATTTTGCTACCCGTTAGGGTGAGTTTGCATTACAGATACAGCGAAGGTGACGGTAATTTACATATTGAATATTCCGTTTTGCGGGGCCTTTTGGTCAGGCGGATCAACCCTCCACAGGGTAGGGAGGCAGATGACAGGCTGACGGATGTTTTAAAGGCGGTAAAGGAATTTGGCGCCGGTTTTACGGGGAAGGGCACCTTAAATAATATGATCGACAAAAAGGATGCCCAAAAATCAAGGTTTACCTATCTTTTAGACAAGGCCGAGGTTGAAAAGATTGAATGGCACACTGATATCGGTATGGAGGACGCGGCGGAAACGGGCTTGTTGGCGGGTTTGATTTGGATGCTAAAAGGGGTAATTGTCAGCCATCTTCGGAATAAGGACGGCCATATAAGGGCAAACAAGGTTGCCGTAGTTCCACACTATGATTGTGCGCGGCTTACTACAGATGTCAATTGCATATTTACCTTACGATTCGGCCATATTATGCTTGCAGGTTTAAAAAAGCATACGGGGCCAGAGGGGAGTGAGTAGCTTTGTCCGAACATCCGATTGAAAGCCTAATGAAGACTGCTATGGAAAGCATCAAGGAAATGGTTGATGTAAACACAGTGATTGGTGATCCGGTTGAGACCCCCGGCGGAATAGTAATCATACCTGTTTCAAGGGTGGCGGTTGGTTTTGCGGCCGGAGGCGGTGAATACGCCTATGAAAGGCAAGGTAAGGAAGATGAATCGGCCTATCCTTTCGGCGGTGGAAGCGGCGCGGGTGTGTCAGTGCATCCCATGGGATTTTTAGTTGTGGAAAAAGACAAAGTAAGGTTTATTCCGGTAGACAAAAATGTGCTGGCCGGCAGGATTCTGGATCTAGCGCCGGAAATAATTGACCGCATTGAGGCCATGTTGGTCAAGGATAAGTCATCCCAAAGCACCTATGAAATGGAAACACGCAAGACCGTGAAGTGACTAAAGGCAGGCCAACCCGGAAAAGTAGGAAGGGTTGGTCTGCCTTTGTTTTTTAAGGGCACCTTATTTTGTCAGTGTCAATACATATCCGCCTTCGCCCTCCTCCAGTTGTACCGACCAGCCCTGGTTTTCGGCAAAACGGCTTACATTTTCCCTAGACGTGGTGTTGTCAACCAACACCTGTAACCTTCCGCTTTTGGTCTTGTCCAGTTCTTTTTTTGTCAGCAGGACCGGTTCGGGACAAAGCAAACCGCGTGCATCAATTGTTTTGGCCAAAGTTTATCTCACTCCTTCTGTTTACTGCAAGGTTGAAATAGCTAATCAGGAATACTAGCGCAAAACACAGAACCGTGGCGTATTTGCCGGCTTCCGGAACCCCGCCGGCCCCTGCGGCAAAACCCATATTATGGGCAATGGCGGCACCCGCCATAAACCCCGCGACCGTGACCATGCAATCGGTGTTACCTTCACTTCCCGCCACAATTTGTCTTAGCGGACATCCGCCCAAAAGGACCGAAGCCCACCCTCCCAGGGCCATCCCCAGGAAGTTCCAAACCCCGTCTGTATGAGCTATAGGCTGATCCACGAAACCCGGGGTAAAAAGGCCCATGGCCAGGTTGCCGATAAAGGCGGCAAGAAGCAGGGCAAAGAAACCAAACAAGAGGTGATTATCCCTAAAAAATATAAAATCCCTGATCCCGCCGATCATACAAAAATGCGAGCGCTGTGCAAGCACGCCCAGTAATAATCCGGAGGCTAGCGACAGTAAAAGAGGTGCATGCATGGAGCCCGGGCCCTCGGTACTATAAAACAGTAGGGTTGAACCCGCGATTAACATAATCAAAAGAAGCAATGCAATCGAAGGAAATAAGTAACCGTTCGAACTATTTTGTGGTTCAGCCTTCCCTAGGGTAAACCCCTTGTTAAGGAAGATTACCCCTACCCAGATGCCAACGATTAACCCAAGAATACCAACTCCGGCATTTAAATCACCGGCTGAAAGCCGCAAGACGGCACGAACCGGGCATCCCAAAAAAATAAGCATGCCGATCATACCCGCCACGGCCAGGATAAATCTGGTAAAGGCCGATGATCCCCCTACAACCTTAAAATCCTTTCGTAGGATGGCGGTAACGAAGGCCCCTAGTATGAGGCCAAGGATTTCCGGCCTAATATATTGAACAACTTCGGCACGGTGAAATCCCAATCCGCCGGAGATGTCCCTCAGGAAGCAGGCAATACAATAGCCCATATTGGCGGGATTCCCCTGCAATACAAGGAAAACTGCCATAATCCCCAAAGCCGCTCCGGTGACAGATACTAATACTTTCTCTTTACTCAATCCATTCCCCCCTTAAATATACAAAACCAATTACATATTATAGCACATAAAGGGCATATCAGATATAACAATTAGTTATGCTATTTTGTCCGGCTCTATTTAGGTAACAGGAATATGGCCGTGGAGGTAGAAAGGTAATTAGAAGCGGTCAAATATAACCGGGGGTGATTATATGTCGGATCAGGTTCTTTATGACAATTTGGATGGTCGGGTTGCCGTAATAACTATAAACAAGCCCGAACGCATGAATTCTTTCGATAATGCATTATGCCGAAACTTAGTTAAGGCCGTAAAAATTGCTGAAGGTGACAATGATGTCCGGGTGGCAATTCTGACCGGTAGGGGGAAAATATTTAGTGCCGGAGGTGATATAGGAGCATTAAAAAACGCGAGGGATCCTTGGCAAAAACGGGAAATCCTTGATAATGCAGACCGGGTTATCAGCACCATTTACAACTTTGAGAAGCCCATAATTGCCTCCGTAAACGGAGTTGCGGCGGGGGCGGCCACTGCCATGGTTATGGCCTGTGACATTGTTTTTGCCTCACACAGTGCCAAGTTTGCCCCAAATTTTATCAATATCGCGGCCTTGCCGGATACAGGGGTGTCATGGTTTTTGGTACGAAGGTTGGGTTGTTTAAAGGCCTATGAAATTCTGGCAAATGGCAGCAGCTTAACCCCAGAGGAAGCACAACGGTACGGTCTTTATAACAGGGTAATGGATAATGATTTGCTCTTAAAGGAAACTATCCTTATGGCCCAAAGACTCGCACAAAAACCGGCCGCCGCCCTGAAGATGTTGAAGAAGTTATTAAGGGAAAGCCCGAGTAACAGTCTGGATAAACAGCTTGAACTAGAAGCCTCCTATCAGCTATTGGCATGGTCTCATTCTGACTTTAAGGAAGGGGTTAGTGCCTTCATGGAAAAAAGAAAGCCAAAATTTAATAAAGCATAAAATCCAAAAACACCTGTGCGGCGCGTGATAATTTACGGTTTTTGAGGTGTACCAGATACAGATTTCTTTTTAAGGGTACGTCCTTTAACAAAAGGCATCTGAGCTTCCCGGCCTGTTCCTTTTCACGAACTGCCCACTTGGAAACTACGGAGATGCCCAAACCTGCCTGCACTGCTGTTACCACGGATTCGTTGCTACCCAGTTCGGCGACAATTTTTAAATCACCCCGGTCTATGCCGGCTTTGTGGAGTTTCTCCTCTATAACCCTTCTGGTGCCGGACTCTGGTTCACGCCAAACCAGATTATATTTTAAAAGGTCCCTGGCACCGATGCCGGTTTTTAATGCAAGCGGGTGGTCGGGCGGGGTAATGAGTACCAGTTGGTCGGTGGTAAGTGTCCTTGAGGATATCCTGCTGTTCTTTACTTCATGACCAACCGCCCCCAGGTGGATTTTATCGTCATAAAGGAGTTTCAACACTTTGCCCGAATCTGTTATTTCCATGGTTACCCGTATTTGGGGATATTTCTTTATAAAGGGGCCTATCATTCGGGGTATAATGTAATGCCCCGGTATTGTGCTAGCCGTTATAAACAACTCCCCTTTAACAACGGTAGAAAGTTCATTTAAGGCTTCCAATGCCCCTTCTTCTTCCGACAAAATTGCCAGGGCGTGTTGGTAGATAATCTCGCCGCCCTCCGTTAATGTGAAGCGGCGTCTGGATCTGTCCAGGATTTCTGTCCCGTAGTGACTTTCAAGGATACCAATATGTTTACTGACTGCGGGTTGGGTTAAATTTAG
>CAZKPV010000154.1:0-4302 GCA_964554735.1 uncultured Clostridia bacterium | reverse complement strand
GTTAACGCCGTCAAGGGCTCTTTTGGTCGGTCCGGACGCTTACCTACGAAGTGCCTCCACGGGTGGTACGGAGGAGGCGGACATGGCCGGGTAAATTCCAAACAAAAGCCCGGCCAACAGGGCAACAAAGGTTGCTATCTGTATTGCCTGCAAGCTAACTGCCGTTTCAAACCCGTACTGGGAAAACATGCTTACACCCCAGATCCCGGTGAGCACCCCGAAAACGGCACCCATTCCACTCAGATAAAGGGCTTCAATTAAAAACTGGGTTAACAGGTCGCTCTGTTTTGCACCTAGGGCACGACGCACTCCTATCTCTCCCGTTCTTTCCGTAACCGCCACTAGCATGATGTTCATGATACCGAGACCGCCAACCAAGAGTGATACCGCCGCAATCCCACCCAGCAAGAGGCTCATAACCCGGTTGGCCTTGTCGGCCTCCTTAACCAACTGGTTCAAACTTGTAATAGTGATAAGATCTTTACCGGAAGAAAGTCCCGGTAGTTGTCCCCCCCCATTTTGAGGGCCCATACCTTCCATAATCATTCCGCCCGGACTTACCCCGCCCATTTCACCCTCCCCGTTGCCGGATACCGGTGTCGGCGCGCTCTGATCCAGGCCTAGTTTCCTGCTGAAAATACGGCCCAACTGAACTGTGGCCAGATCGGCCCCTTCCGGTGTGGCGGCCTTGCCCCAGATCTCTTCTATGGTTCGCTTCCCTGCAATTTTTTGGGCCGTTGTGTAGGGAATCAACACTTTGTAATCAATATCCTCACTGTTTCCGGTACCTTTAGAGGACAACACGCCTGTAATTCTGTAACTGATACCATCAAGGGTGATGGTCTGACCTACCGGACTGCGGCCCCCCATAAGCCCGGCAGCAAGATCGTACCCAAGCACAGCCACCGGTGATCTCTGTTCTACATGTAGGCCGGTAAAGAAATGTCCGGCAACCAGCGGATGATCCCTAACTTCCGGAAAGTGTTCATTGACTCCCAGAACACTGGCAGTGCCACTGGTCCTCCGCCAGCGCATAGGAGATTCGGTCTGGACTACCGGTGTGGCTATTTCCAGACCCTGGACACGATCTACAAGCTCAGATATTTCCTGTGCCTGAAATTCAACCGAAGGGTCCTCCGCCTTTATAACTATTACATTTGTACCTAAACTTTCAAACTGTCGAACAACAGCCTGGCGCGCTCCCTCCCCGATACCCATCAGGGTAACAACTGAGGCGACCCCGATAGTGACTCCGAGAATGGTGAGGGCTGAACGCAAGGGGTTGGCTAAAACTCCGTGCCAGGCCATTTGGGCACTGAACACGAACCGCACCCACAGATTGCCTAAAGTGCCTTTGAAACGCATCCCATCGCCCCCCATTACTCTTTGGAGCTGCTTTCCTGGACACCGGAGCCATTACCTTCCTCACCATCATCGGGTTTGCCCGGCAATAAATTGTCCGATTGTATGCGTTGGCTGGGCAAAAGATCCGCCGTGCTACCGGTAATGACAAGCTGCCCCTCTTCCAAGCCTTCTTTCACCTCGGCCGAACGGTGGTTCATCAAGCCCAGTTGAACTGTAACTACCTTAACTGTACCGTCGGACTCCAATATCTCGACTTTTGATTTGCCGTCCTCCTCAAACACAGCCTCTAGCGGAATTAATAGCACATCCTCGGCGCTGCCCGCATCCACATGGGCCTTGGCCCTCATGCCCGGCCTTAACTCGGGGCTCCCGACAACTCTAATATTTACTTGGAATCGGGTAATTCCTCCTTGCTCATGCCCCATTGTGTCAACATACTCCACTTTTCCCTTGAGGGTTTTTCCCGGAAGCGCATCCACCGTAACTTCAACCGGCGCCTCTTGTTGGACAAGTAATACATCTATATCGTCAACTTGCCCCCACATACGCATATCTGACGTGTTATAGACATGGCCAATCCATTCGCCCGCTTCCGCGGTCTGTCCTTCCTGTTTTTCGATGCTGGCGACAATACCTTCCATAGGGGAAGTAACATCCAGTTGACTAAACTGTGTTTGGAGCTCGCCTAACTCTCTTTCCAGATCGCGAATTTTATCTAGTCTCTTTTCAATATCCTCCTGGGCATCCTTCCCCGCCAAGGAGACGATAGGGTCGCCGGCGGCCACCATTTGCATCTCACGCACGTATACCCGGGTTGCAATGGCGTCGGCACGGTTAATCACCCTCTCCTCCTTAATATAGCCCTCAATTTCCGCACTGTGACACAGCCAAACTGCCTGGGTTTCATCTACGGCAGTGTCACCGGTTGGATCTGTAACCAACCCTACATTTGTATGCATCCCCGGATGTATTAACCCGGGGTTCTTCCCCTCTATGGTTGCTAAGTATATAAATTCATAGGTGTCTTCGTTGGAACCCGAGCCGGATGAAGTCCGTGAGTCTAGCTCGGAGCTTTTATAGGGTATCGGGTTGGGATTGACATCTACCAATTTAGCTTCCAGCAAGCCGTGAAACTGGCTGAACCGAAGCATTACCTTTTGGCCCACCTCCGCCTTTTTGTATTCGGCGGGGACTAGCTTGGCCGTGGCCTTGAAATGAGAGTCATCAACCACCCTTGCCACGATTTCCCCCTGCTTTATTGTTTCCGCACTTTCCGAGGCATTCAAATTTACAATCCGTCCGGCGATTGGCGCACGCAATGTTATGCCGCTGGAAGGGTCAATGCGGTAGACATCCTCCACGGGAACATCCATCAATTCCGCCAGTGTCTTTTTTTCTGATTTCAACTGGTCGGTCAAGGATTCAATTTTATTTTTCAAATCCGGTGCGCTAAGCCGCAACAATATCTGACCTTGCTTGACCGGCGTGCCCTCCTCCACAAGTATTTCATCAACCACGAAACTACCAAAGCTGGCAGAGGAACCGTACCCCCCTGGAATTTGTATGCTTCCGCCGCTTGAAGGGTTAAGGGAACCTGTGATTTCAACCCCAACCGTGATATCTCCCCGGGTAACCTCCTGGGTGGAATAAACCGGGCCTGTGTTTTCGTCCGGTGGTGGAACCAACTGTCTGTAGGCAAAAAACACTCCGCCCAAAGCAAGAACAACAATTACAGCAATCGTTAAAATTCTCTGGTTCATCAGAATACCTCTCTTTCCTGTGCCCTGAGCGGGTCGTCGAGAACAACCACGCGCTCAATTTGACCATCAAGTAAATAAACCACCCTCCTACCATGTTTGGCAATATTGTCTTCGTGTGTCACCTGAACTATAGTCATGCCTCGCTCGTTAAGGCCTTGAAATATGGCCATAATGTTTTTACCGGAGGCGGAATCCAAGGCCCCCGTGGGTTCATCGGCAAGGATAACCGCCGGGTCCCCGACCAATGCCCTGGCAATGGCCACTCGCTGTTGCTCACCACCGGAGAGCTGTGAAGGTCGGTGGTGCCTCCTATCAAGCAAGCCCACAGACTCAAGGGATTTAACCGCACGTTCCGCACGTTCGCGTTTCCCGATTCCCCTGTAAATCAGGGGCAATTCCACGTTGGCCTGGGCATCCAGGTCCGGCAACAAGTGAAAGCCCTGAAAAACAAAGCCAATAAATTGGTTCCTTATATCTGCCAGGTCATTGTCACTGAGATTTTCGACATGACGGCCGGACAATTTATATCTACCCTTGGTTGGGCGGTCCAAGCAACCCATAACATTTAGCAAAGTGGATTTGCCGGAACCTGACGGTCCCATAATAGATAAAAAATCCCTTTCATTAACTGTCAAGTTAACGTCCCTAAGGGCATTAACCACTAGCCGGCCATTTTTATATTGTCGTGTTATATTTTGGAGATCAATTAATGGCAACAAGCCACCCCCTGCCGTTCTTAGAAATTATAATATGCTTCCACATAAATATATGACGGGCCACCATGGGCCGGAGTTTCATTTAATCGGTGATAAATTCATAAAATCCAATCATCTGCTCATATTTTTCCTTGAAAAAGCTATCCAGTTCCACCGGGGTAAGGGCTTTTACTATGTCCGGGTTGGCGTCATCGGGCTTTACAAACATCAGACGCTTGATTTTACCCATTTCTACGGCAAAACCGATGATGATCGTTTTTCCTTTAAATTCCGTTTTGAATTCAAACTCATCAAACTCCTCCACTGGGTCCGGTAAATATGTGCACTCAACCTCAAATTTTTTCATGCCGGAGGCGCTTTGCACATTTTCCAAATTTACGGTGGCGTTAATAAATCTTTTAAACCTTTCCACTTTTATCCCCCTCATCATAATTCCTGTAACAGGTTAATATTTCTCCTTT
>CAZKPV010000153.1:0-4322 GCA_964554735.1 uncultured Clostridia bacterium | reverse complement strand
CATCTCCTTGCGCATGGTGTTAACATCGAAGCCGTCCAACCTACTGTCCGGCCGTGCCAGGTAAACATATTCAAAGATGCAATGGGCTTTGCGCTTGGAAAAAGTCATGATGGAACGCAGACCGTTTTCGTCAATAACCACAATCTCGCCGGGCGCAACATCCCGAACTAATTTGGCACCGACAATATCCAAGGCACAGGATTCAGAGGCAACCACGTAGCCACCATCGCCCATTTCACCGATGCAAAGCGGCCTGAAACCATAGGGGTCCCGAACCGCAAACAACTTGTCCTCCGTAAGCAGAACCAACGAGTAGGCCCCCTTGATGTCGATGATACACTTCATGAGTGAATCTTCAAGGGTACTGTGGCCGTGGCGGGCAATCAAATTGGCGATAACCTCGCAGTCACTGGACGTTTGAAATACGGCACCACCCGCATAGAGCAGTGAACGCAAATCGGAGGTGTTTACCAAACTACCGTTGAGAGCCAAGGCAATTATTCCTTTAGTATAGCGAAAAGCTAAAGGTTGCGTGTTCATGGGCCCATTAGACCCGCGAATGGAATTCCGCACATGCCCTATGGCAAAGTCGCCGGAGAAATCCTTTAGGGCGTCTTCATCAAAAACGTTACTCACTAAACCCATGCCCTTATGGAGGTGTAAGCCATTCCTATCGGACACGGCAATACCCGCACTTTCCTGCCCCCGGTGCTGGAGCGCATATAAACCATAATAGGCGAGCCTGGCCACGTCCCGGCCCGGTGCGTAAATGCCAAAAACTCCACATTCTTCCTTGAGTTTGCTCATCTGTTTTCCTCCCCTTGCACCCCTAGCCTTAGCCTTTACATATCAAACCTTTTATAAATTTCACCCACATTGCGCAGGAAATAATTGTAGTCAAATATTTCATCCAATTCCCCTTGGTCCAAGTGGGAAACAAGATCCTTATCCTCTAAAAGTAGGTCCTTCAACCCTTTGCCGCTTCGCCACGACTCCATGGCATTCCTTTGCACCAACTCGTAGGCTTCCTCCCTGGACAGCCCCTTCCCGACAAGGGCCAGTAATACCCGCTGGGAAAAAACCAGACCGTGGGTGCGTTCAACGTTTTCCCTCATTCTATCCGGGTAAACCAGCAAGTTTTCGATTATATCCGTAAACCGGTACAAAATATAGTCAAGTATAGTGGTGCTGTCCGGTATGATTATCCTTTCCACTGACGAATGGGAAATATCCCGCTCGTGCCACAAGGCTACATTTTCCATTGCAGTCAGGGCATTTCCCCGCAAAAGACGGGCCATCCCACAAATACGCTCCGTAACGATAGGGTTGCGCTTGTGGGGCATGGCCGAGGAACCTTTTTGCCCTTTTTTGAAAAATTCCTCTGCCTCCAGGATATCCGTACGCTGTAGGCTTCGGATTTCCGTGGCGAATTTTTCAAGGGAACTGCCGATAATCGCCAGGGTAGTCATGTAATCGGCATGTCTGTCCCTTTGCAATATTTGGGTGGAAACCCGGGCCTGCTTCAAGCCCAGCCTGCGGCACACTATTTCCTCCACCCGAGGATCGATGTTGGCAAATGTACCAACCGCTCCAGATATTTTCCCCACCCGGACGGTTTCGATTGCCTTTTCCATTCTTTCAATACTGCGTTCCGTTTCGGAAACCCACAGAAGCATTTTCAAACCAAAAACCATCGGTTCCGCGTGGATACCATGGGTCCGCCCGATCATAAGGGTATGGCGGTGCTCATCGGCCTTGTTCAAAAGTGCGTCTTTTAGTTTTTCCAGGCGGCCAAGCACCTGGCGACCCGCCTCCACCATCCGCAAAGCCAGGGCCGTGTCCAGCATGTCGGAAGATGTCATCCCCATGTGCATATATTTAGCCGCATCACCAACGTATTCCGCCACACAGCTTAAAAATGCGATCACATCATGGCGCGTAACCGCCTCAATTTCGGAAATGCGTTCCACTCTGAAATCAGCCTTGGCCTTAATTTCATCCACGGCACTCTTAGGCACCTGCCCCAATTCCGCCATGGCCTCACAGACTGCGATCTCAACATCCAACCATTTGCGAAATTTGTTTTCCTCCGACCATATTTCCTGCATTTCCGGCAATGTGTACCTGGGAATCACAAGGTCTTACCCCTTTCTTTCGACAGTAGCTCGTTTTTTTCCCGCACCTTTTTATTTAAATCTTCTTTATATTTTTCAATAACCCTCCGTAAGGCGGAATCCCCAACGGCTAAAATTTGGGCTGCCAGTATTCCCGCATTTTTGGCCGCGTTGATACCCACCGTGGCCACGGGAACACCAGAAGGCATCTGTACTATTGAGTAAAGGGAGTCCACCCCGTCCAAAGTTGCAGTTTTTATAGGGACACCGATAACAGGCAAGGGGGTCATAGCCGCGATCACTCCCGGCAGGTGGGCGGCCCCGCCCGCGCCGGCAATAATAACTTTCAGACCCTTGTCCACGGCCTCTTTGGCATACCGGGCAGTCATCTCCGGAGTGCGGTGGGCAGATGAAATCACCAGCTCACACGGAACACCGAATGACCTTAGTATTTCAAAAGATTCCTTCATTATATGCAGATCCGAATCGCTACCCATAACAATCCCCACGCAAGCCTTGTCATGGGCCTGATTTACAGATGACAGCCTGTCTATCGGCGGCTGGTCCGCGGTAGATTTGGACACATTCTCACCCTCCTCAAAATAACAAGCCCGGCGAGTTGGCCTCATAATGAGAAAAACCGGCTCGCCAGGGCTTTTACCTCCCTATCCGCATCTTAATATTAACAATGTGATGCCGACATGTCAAATCATTTAATAACCGCTGTCATCAAGCATTTCACTGATGTGGTCCAATATGTCTAAGGTACGCAAAATGCCTACCGGTTTATGGCCTTCAAAAACCGGCAAAATGTTTACGTTTTTGGTCATCATTTTACGGATCGCCGTCGTAACATTTTCATCCGCCTGCACAAAGGCATACACAAGAGGACGCAAGGCACTGTGCACATTGATTTTAACAGTGTCCTGCAAGGATTTCTTCTGGTAAAACCAAGCCCATGATATTACATACAGCTCGTCACCGGTATAGGACATGGTTATTTTTTTGATTGCGTTTAACATGTCCCTAATCGTTAAAATGCCGACCAGCTCAGGCTCGCCCTCGATTTTTTTCGTCTTACTAAAGACCAACAGTGACCTGTATTCCTTGCAATCCACCCTGTGTCTTTTAAGAGTTACAATTGCTTCCTTCAAACAGTCCGTGTCGTAAACCTTCGGATAATCAGAGATGGGAACCATCAGTTCCCGCACCAACCTAGTTGAACCCACTTTCCATTCCTCCTGTACTATTACTGCCTTCTATTTTACTCCATTTACGGTAAAAAAGATACTACTTAATTAATAGGTGAAGGAAAACAATGCTCCTTATTTCACAAGATAAGGCAACAATATAGGGCTTTAGAATTCGCCTTCGGTTAGCATATCACTGATGTAGTCGAGAATGTCCAGTGAACGCAGGATGCCCACGGGTTTGTGTCCTTCAAAAGCCGGAAGTAGGTTTACATTCTTGGTCATCATGATTCGAATCGCCTTTGTAACATTATCATCAGCCTGGGCAAAGGCAAACACCAGCGGCCGCAATGCGCTGTGCACGTTAATCTTAACAGTGTCCTGCAATGATTTTTTCTGGTAAAACCAAGCCCAGGAAGAAACGAAGGGCTCGTCTCCGGTGGTATAGGACATGGTAAGTTTCCTGATAGCCCTGAGCATATCCCTTATAGTTAAAATGCCCACTAACTCCTCCTCGCCCTCAATCTTTTTGGTTTTGCTGAAAACCAACAAAGACCTGTACTCCCTTGTGCCTTCACGGAATTTCTTTAGGGTAACGATTGCCTCATTCAAGGAATCCGTGTCATACACCTGCGGATAATCCGTAATGGGAACCATGAGCTCCCTGACCAGTTTTTTTGAACTCACATTCCATCCCTCCCGTTTTTGATTTTTGCCTGTCAATTCCTATTTTACTTTATATTTTAGAAAAAAGATACCATTAGGGCCCAAAAACGCCAAAATGTTGTTACACGTTTCACGAGTATCGGGGCCAGTTTTAACACAGAGGGAACACAGAGTGCGTTCCTTTTGTGCGCTTTTACGCGGCATCGGTTGGCCGGTGCCTTTATACCCCAAAGTGAGCAATTTTTCAAGTATTGACGTGGTAGTAGGCTAGTTAATGCCTTCTTTTACATAATAATCCTACAAAACCTGCATTTTTGCTCAAAAAACACCCCTAAAAACTGTTCGGTCGACT
>CAZKPV010000152.1:0-4411 GCA_964554735.1 uncultured Clostridia bacterium | reverse complement strand
GGGTTTAGGGTGCCCCCCATTATGGGAAGCATATCTACTTACCTGCGCGGAAAAATTGGCGGTGTGGAAGGGCGGGCGGTGCAGGAAGGTGACGTGCTTGAGGTAAATCCGGTAAAGGGCGACACCTTTGCCGCCGAGCTTCCTCAGGAGTACAGGTATAAATTGGAGGAGCCTATCGTTGTTCGGGTAGTTTTAGGGCCGCAGGAAGACGCTTTTACAGAAAAGGGGAAATCGGCATTTTTAAAGAACAGATATATGGTAACCCATGAATCGGATAGGATGGGCTGCCGTCTGGAGGGGCCCGCAATCGAACACCAGGATAAGGCCGACATTGTTTCTGATGGGATTGCCATGGGTTCCATACAGGTTCCGGGTAATGGCAAGCCCATCGTTATGATGGCTGACCGCCAAACCGTCGGTGGTTATGCAAAAATAGCAACCGTTATAACACCTGACTTATGGAAAATTGCCCAGGCCAAACCGGGTGACAATATCAGCTTTGCCAGTGTTACCTTGGAAACAGCCCAAAAAGAATATAGGCACTATGAAAGGAAAATAGCAACCCTGGCGGACCACCTTAAAAAAAGGCAAAAGATAGGGCACGATACAGGGGCGTGCAAAAGGGTTCTTTTGGTGAAAATCAGTGGTGAGGAATTTAGGGTGGAGTTGGAGGAATTAAAGTGATACTTTTATACCATCCCATGAAAGGAGGATTGTTTTTAGGCTTGAATTGTCCAAATTATTAAAAACAAGGAGGTTTATTATGAGATTTTCTAGGAAGTCAACTGTAATATTGCTTTTTGTTTCTGTGTTTGTGCTCTCTATAGCGCTTGTTGGTTGTGGCGGCACCACACCGGCAGGCGACGGATCCGAGCCCGTGGAGCTGATTACAAACTCGGTTTGGCCACCCAATAACCATATTAGTGAGGGTTTAGAGGAATTTGCGGCCAGAGTTGAAGAGGCCAGTGACGGCAACCTGATACTTACAGTCCAGAGCGGTGGCGCTTTGGGTTATGATGGCCCAGAACTTCTAAAGGTAGTTCGGGATGGCTTGGTTCCGGTATCCTCAATATTGACCAGCGGTGTTGCCGGTGATGAACCTATCTGCAATATAGTGACCCTTCCGTTCCTGGTACAAGGTCTCGAGGAAGCAAAAATACTAAATGATATTGCCCATCCTTATTTTGAGAAGGTTTTAGAGGAAAAGTGGAATCAGAAGCTACTTTATATAGCGCCCTGGTCACCGGCGGGAATGTGGACCAAAAAACCGATTGAATCCATCAGTGATATGAAAGGTTTAAAAACACGCACCTATGACAAAAACGGTGGTCTTGTAATGGAAGCCGTTGGCGGCACTCCTTACCCACTGCCATTTAGCGAGGTCTATTCCTCATTGGCAACCGGTGTTATTGATTCCGTTATGACCTCCACACCTACCGCCGTTGATGCAAAGTTCTGGGAAGTACTTAACTACTATGCCCCGATTAGTGTTACCATAGCAACGGAACTGGTAACCATCAACCTGGATACCTTCAATAGCCTTGATGAGGAGATCCAAGATGCATTGCTAACGGTAGGCCAGGAATTTGAGGAAGAATTATGGGTTGCAATTGTCGATCTCGACAAAGAACTGGAACAAATAAGCCTGGATAACGGGATTGAAAGGGTTGATCCAAGTCAGGAATTTTTAGACGACCTAGCTGTTGTAACCGAAGAAATTCGCAATGATTGGTTGGCTACAGCCCCGGCCGAGGCACAAGAAATTGTAGAAAAATTTTTGGAAGAGGTCGGCCGCTGATCAGTTGGTTGGGTAATATGGCAACCGGGGAACGAAACCGTCCCCGGTCGCCATTCCCATGTAACGAGGTAAAGGAGGGCGACCGTGGAGAAAATAATCAATCTTTGTGACAAACTGACTAATTTTTTCGGTGCGATAGCGGGAATCCTAATGTTGTTTTCTATCCTGTTAATAATTGGGGAAATTATAGTTCGTACCTTTTTGAACTCAACCCTATATATTACGGAGGAATATACGGGATACTTAATGGCGGCGGTAACCTTTCTGGGACTCGCTTATACGCTTAAAGAGAGGGGACATATACGTTTGGTCTTTTTGCACACTGTCCTGAGCGGTAGATCAAGGGTGGTCCTGGATATATATGGGTTCCTTGTGGGTACAATAATATTTGTGATTATTACGGGTTGTACGATGCATTTTTTTTGGGATTCCGTTGTTACAGGCACACGATCCATGCAGATTTCTTCAACATATTTGGCGATTCCACAATCCGTGTTGCCGCTTGGCTCAATAATTATGACATTACAGTTTGCGGCGGAATTTTTTAGGTCTATTGTGCTTTTACGCTCCGGGACCGAGGTTGAGCACGAACTGGAGTCCAGTTCACTAGGTCGTTAATTACCTGACGTGTATTTTAGGGGGATTTACTTTGAGCTTATTTGTTATTTCAGCAACCATATTAGGATTATTGGTACTGTTTTTGGGGAGCGGCATCTGGGTTGGCATATCCCTTTTTATGGTGGGCATCGTTAGTTTTATGCTATTTACGGGAATTCCACCTTTAGCGGTTTTATCAAACATTTTATGGAATAATGTTAATGGGTCAGCCATGATGGCTCTTCCCTTGTTTATATTTATGGGGGAAATACTTTTTAAGAGTAAAATTTCGGAAAATCTGTTTAATGCACTGTCCCCATGGATGAATAGTGTGCCGGGCAGATTAATTCACGTGAACATTATTGCCAGCGCATTATTTGCGGCGGTAAGCGGGTCATCTGCAGCAACAACGGCAACTGTGGGAAAAATCACCCTTCCCGAGTTAAAAAAGAGAAAATACGATGAATCGCTGTATATTGGGTCACTTGCGGGTGCAGGTACTTTAGGTTTTCTTATCCCACCAAGCCTAGTTATGCTAGTGTACGGCATCGTTGCGGAAGTCAGTATCGGGAAGTTATTTATTGCGGGTATAGTTCCGGGAATTATGATAGCCTTCAGTTTGTGTTTGTTTGCTGCAATCCGAAGCATTATTAACCCGGACCTGGCCCCCCATGGGGGTTTGAGTTTTAACTGGCAGGATCGTGTTAGGGCCATACCCAACTTGCTTCCAGTAATAATACTTATTCTTATGGTATTGGGTAGCATTTATATGGGGTGGGCGACCCC
This sequence comes from uncultured Clostridia bacterium, assembly GCA_964554735.1. Lineage (GTDB taxonomy): Bacteria > Bacillota > Desulfotomaculia > Desulfotomaculales > CAZKPV01 > CAZKPV01. The sequence continues at coordinate 1,230 of CAZKPV010000152.1, read as the reverse complement.
CACAGAGGCAGCGACCGTTGGTGTGTTGGGTGCCTTGTTTTTCGCGGTTCTATCCAGGAGCCTCGACAGGAGAACATTTTGGGATGCGGTTTTAGGAGCCATAAAGACAAGCAGTATGATCATGCTTATTGTTTGCGGTGCCTCCTTTCTATCCGTAGCGATCGGTTACCTGGGCATTCCCGGTAAACTAACGGCATTTATTGGAACGCTTGGCCTTTCAAAATACCAGTTAATGGCTATCCTTGCGGTTATGTATGTTATTTTGGGATGTTTGTTGGATGGTTTTTCCATGATTGTGATGAGCCTTCCCTTGGCGTTACCGTTGATCGTTGCTGCCGGCTTTGATCCCCTTTGGTTTGGTATATTCCTGATCATAATGATTGAGGTCGCACAAATTACTCCACCTGTTGGCTTTAACCTCTTTGTAATCAACGGTATAACCAATACAAATATATTTAAGATTGCCCTATATTCGCTCCCATCTTTTGTAATTTTATTTATCATAGTCGCCATTATTACCATTTACCCCGAGCTCGTATTAACTCTTCCTAATATGATGATAAAATAAAGTTACCGGGGGAGATGTAAAGTGCCATGTGGATGGACGGGTAAGATATTATACATTGATCTTTCAGATAAAACTTTTATCATCGGGGAAAGTGCTCTTTACAAGGATTTTATAGGGGGCAGGGGTATCAATCAGTACCTTTTGTTTAAGAATTCAAAACCGGGTACGGATCCATTAAACCCCTTAAGCGTGATTGTTCTTGGTGCGGGACCCCTAGTGGGTACGCTGGTCCCGGGAGCAGACAGGCTGTCCGTTGATTTTAAAAATGTAATTACAGGCGGGGTGGGTTCTGGTAATTGCGGTGGTCAGTTCGCCGCTGAGATGAAGTACGCCGGATATGACCACATAGTTATTGGCGGAAAGGCGGACAAACCGGTTTACATTTACATAGTAGACGGGGTTGTCCTCTTTCGTGATGCCACACAATTATGGGGTAGGGATACCTGGCAGACCGACATCATGATTAAAGGGCTTGAGGATGAAAAATCACTAAAGACCTTAACCATTGGCCCGGGTGGCGAAAACCTAGTCAAGTTTTCGTGTATTATTGGTGACCGGGGTAGGGCCGTCGGTTATGGCGGCAGTGGAGCAGTTTTTGGGGGCAAAAATTTGAAGGCCGTTGCCATTAAAGGCACACAGTCGGTCAGGGTTGCGGACCCACA
>CAZKPV010000151.1:4203-4434 GCA_964554735.1 uncultured Clostridia bacterium | reverse complement strand
TCTCTATCGGGATGCCTCCGGCATAGGAATACCTGACCAGGGGGACCATGTCATCCCCGTGTCCCCCGAGAACAAAGGCCGACACATCCTCAACGGAAACGCCCAGTTCCATGGCCAAGAAGGTCCTAAACCTTGCCGAGTCCAGCACGCCCGACATGCCCATAACACGGTTCGCCGGAAGTCCGCTTTCCTTGTAGGCCACATAGGTCATAACATCTAAAGGGTTGGTGA
>CAZKPV010000151.1:0-4193 GCA_964554735.1 uncultured Clostridia bacterium | reverse complement strand
CAACAATTACATAGGCATCGGGCGAATACCTTACTATTTCCCTAGCCACATTGCCGACAACCTTGGTGTTTATGTTAACCAGATCATCCCTGCTCATACCCGGTTTTCTGGCAACCCCGGCAGTAATTATGGCGACATCCGAATCCTTTGTGTCCTCATAGTTATTGGTGCCGGTAATGTTACAATCATAACCTTCCACCGGTGCGGCTTCCATCAAATCAAGGGCCTTGCCCTGGGGCATACCTTCGGCTATATCTACCAAAACAATATCGCCTAACTCCTTGGAGGCGGCCCAGTGGGCACATGTGGCACCGACATTGCCCGCCCCAACGATGGTAATTTTATTTCTTTTCATTTTTTACTTAACCCCCCGCTTACTCTATAACAAAAAGGACTTCCCCGGCATTTACGTTTTGGCCTTGGGTAACTCTGACCTCCTTGAGAACCCCCGGCCTTTCCGCCTGGAGTTCATTTTCCAGTTTCATTGCCTCCAACACACATAAGACGTCACCGGTGTCGATTTCGTCCCCCTGGTTGACCTTGATGGACAGAATGACTCCGGGCATCGGCGCCTTTACCACGCTTAATCCCCCTGCGGACCCGTCCCTCGCGGGTGCCGGCGAAGGTGCAACCTTTTGTGGAGGAGGTGTTGGCCTTGCCGGTGCCTGGGCCGGTGAATGTACCGGTGCCACCTTCGGTGCCGGGCTGTAAGAAGCAACCTCATCCCTAATTTCTTCCACTTCTACTTCATATACATTGTCGTTTACCTTAACTCTGAACTTTTTCAATTCATTACCTCCTAATAACCGGCGGCATTCCGCACGCCTAATATTGTATTGTAAAACCTGACATTAGTTCCGCCAGACCGGCTTTTTTCCAAAGGCTCATACCGTTTAAGTTTTTTACACTGGCAACCCTGATTTTTACCTTGGTGGTGCTCAGGTAAGCTGAACAAGCGGCGGCAATTACAGCTTTAAACTCCCCATCGTCCGGTATAGTTTGTTTTTTTGTATTTGCTGTCATGTTGGGTTAAAAACCTCCTTGTTAATCTTATAAAGGAATATTACCGTGCTTTTTCTTTAACCTCCCCTCACGCTTGTCATTTAGAATTGTCAGTGTTTGGATCAGTCGTTTCCGGGTATCCCGCGGATCGATTACATCGTCCACATATCCCCTTGCGGCGGCTATGTAGGGATTGGCAAACCTTTCCCTGTATTCTTCAGTCTTTTGGCTTCTTACTTCCATGGGATTTTCGGCTTCCTTTATCTCGTGACGATAGATAATATTGGCGGCGCCTTCCGGTCCCATAACCGCTATCTCGGCCGTAGGCCATGCCAGGACGGTATCTGCCCGAAGGGAATTATTGCACATGGCAATATAGGCACCACCGTAGGCCTTGCGGAGTATGACGGTCATTTTGGGCACAGTCGCTTCTGAATAGGAGTAAAGGATTTTGGCACCGTGGCGTATAATGCCGCCGTATTCCTGTGCGGTCCCGGGTAGGTAACCCGGCACATCCATAAAGGTAACCAAGGGTATGTTAAAGCAATCACAGAAACGTACAAATCTAGACAGCTTGTCGGACGCGTTTATATCTAGACAACCCGCAAGGTGTCTGGGTTGGTTTGCGATAACACCGATTGATTTTCCGGCTAACCGAGCGAAGCCAACCACTAGGTTCCTGGCATAATTGGGCTGTACCTCGAAGAAACTGTGGCCGTCGACAACCCCGTAAATTATATCATGGACATCGTAGTCCTTGTTGGCCGCCTCGGGAATAATATTCAACATTTCTTCCCTGTCAAGGTCGGGCTCAACCGAATCGTAGGCCGGTGGTTCCTCCAAATTATTTGAGGGTAAATAGCTCAACAACTGACGTAAGGCGTCGAAACATTCCTGCTCATTCTCCATAGCAAAATGGCATACCCCGCTGGTTTCGCTGTGGGTAGCTGCACCACCCAATTCCTCGGCTGTAACATCTTCACCTGTTATGGCCTTGATAACCTGTGGGCCGGTGATAAACATCTTGCTGGTACCTGATACCATAAATACAAAGTCAGTTAAGGCCGGTGAATAAACCGCCCCACCGGCGCAAGGGCCCAAAATTAATGAAATCTGCGGCACAACACCGGAGGCCAGCGTATTTCTAAAAAAGATTTGGCCGTAACCATCCAGGGCATCGACACCTTCCTGTATGCGTGCACCCCCCGAATCATTGAGACCAATAACCGGTGCCCCGACCTTGATGGCCTGATCCATAATCTTGCAAATCTTCTGGGCGTGAAGCTTTGACAGTGAACCTCCGGTTACGGTAAAATCCTGGGCGTATATATATGCAAGCCTCCCATTAATGGTACCGTAACCCGTTACTACCCCTTCCCCGGGGCATTTTAGATTTTCTATATCCTCATCACCTACAAAAACATCTACTTCAACAAAACTTTCAGGATCCATGAGCATTGTGATCCGTTCCCTGGCGGTATATTTGCCCGCATCGTGCTGTTTCTCAATGCGTTTTTCGCCGCCACCATATTCAATAACCTTCTTGAGACTTGCGAGTTTCGAAAGTTTATCCTGCATGTTGATCTAGGCGTCCCCTTTCCTGTTTAATCATTTTTTTCACACAGTTCTATTAAAGTTCCAAAGGAAGATTTGGGGTGGATGAATGCAATCTTTTTACCACCGGCCCCCTTTCTGGGTTTTTCATCTATGAGCCTGACCCCTTGTTCCTTGAGGTATTGCAGTTTTTCTTCTATATTGTCGACATAGAATGCTATATGTTGGATACCCTCGCCCCTTCTGTCAATAAACTTGGCAATTGTACTGTCGGGGTCAGTTGATTCCAATAGCTCCAATTTGCTCTCGCCGACTTCGACAAATGCCGCCTTGAGTTTTTGATCGGCTATAAATTCGGGCTCACTGATGCTAAGGCCCGTTAGTAATTCATAGAACTTGCCAGTTTCCTCGATACTTTTAACGGCTATCCCAATATGGTCTATCTTATTTAACATTTGCCCACCTCCTGATATACTCAATTACACTTGTAGTCGTGGTGCCCGGCGTAAAGATTTCGGCTATCCCAGCCTCTTTAAGTACATCTATATCCTCCTCGGGTATTATGCCCCCTCCCAGCACCAGGATGTCACTTGCTCCTTCTTTCCTGAGTATTTCAACCACCGGTGGGAAAAGGTGCATGTGCGCACCCGACAAACAAGAAAGGCAAACTACCTGCACATCCTCCTGGATAGCAGTTTCCGCTATTTGTTGAGGAGTTTGCCTCAAACCCGTGTATATTACCTCCATGCCCGAATCCCTAAGTGCCTGTGCAATGACTTTTGCACCACGGTCATGGCCATCCAATCCAGGCTTTGATACAAGAACCCTTAAGCGATTTTCAATCATTTGACTCTCCCCTCCCCCCTCGTTTAAAAAGAAACTTCCTGCCGGTATTCACCAAAAACATCGCGTAATTCCCCACAAATTTCACCGAGAGTTGCATAGGCCTTAACGGCTTTAATTAATATCGGAACCAGATTAGCATCGGTTTCCGCGGCGTCCTTCAGCTCTTTCAAAATTTTGCTGACCTCATCATTATTGCGTTCCGCCCGTAATTTTTGGATTTTGGCCATTTGAAGCTTACCGACCGCCGGATCAACCTTGAGTAAGTCATCGGGCCTGTAATCCTCTTCCACCTCGTATTGGTTCACCCCGATGACAATTTTTTCACCCGTTTCAATCATCCTCTGATATTCACAGGCACTCTTGTGTATTTCTTTCTGCATAAAATCAATGGCCAAGTCCGCCCCGCCAATTTTGTCAATTTTGTCAAGATAGTTTTGTGCTTCCTTTTCGATCTCATTGGTGAGGCTTTCAACATAATAAGAACCCGCCAGGGGATCAACCGTATCGGCCACACCTATTTCATGGGCTATCACCTGCTGCGTTCTCAGGGCTATCAGCACGGAGTGTTCGCTGGGCAAAGCAAGGGCTTCATCCCTCGAGTTTGTATGGAGTGATTGTGTACCCCCCAAAACTGCACTCAAAGCCTGGTAGGCCACCCTCATAATATTGGTGTCAGGTTGCTGGGCGGTCAGTGAACAACCGGCCGTCTGGGTATGAAAACGAAGCATCATTGATTTTTTGTTGCGTGCCCCGAATCTTTCTTTCATTATTCTTGCCCAAATTCTTCTAGC
>CAZKPV010000150.1:0-4438 GCA_964554735.1 uncultured Clostridia bacterium | reverse complement strand
CCCACCCGAAAAATCACTTGACGGATCTATTGCTATAACCGCCACACGTAATCCACTTTTTAAATAGGTGCCGGTTAGGCCGTTTATTAGGGTGCTTTTCCCTACACCCGGAGGTCCTGTTATACCAACTACCTTTGCCCGCCCTGTGCGGTTGTACAAACCTTTTAGTACACCAATAGATTCAGGGTCGTCATTCTCAATTTGTGTGATAAGTCTTGACAGGGCGCGGACATCTCCGGCTAAAACTCTGTCAGTAATGTTCCCCACCGTATTAGCCCCCTTACATGCAAAAGTAACCACGGCCTTCACAAAATGTTATTCCGGGGGAAGGCTTGTGATAATGCAATCTACAACCTCTTGTAAACTGCTTCCGGCTACAAATATTTCAGTAACTCCAATCTCCTTTAGCCTGTCTATATCACCCTTGGGAATTACTCCCCCTCCGATAACCACGATATCCTCGGCATTACGCTTTTTGAGGAGTCTGAGTATTTCTGGGAAAAAGGTCATGTGTGCACCGGAAAGTAGGCTTATTCCTATAACGTCCACATCCTCCTGTATCGCGATATCTACAACACTATCAGGTGTCTGCCGTAAGCCGGTGTAAACAACCTCCATCCCCGCATCGGCTAAACCCCTTGAAATAACTCGTGCGCCAACATCATGCCCATCAAGCCCAACCTTGGCAACCAATACCCGAATCCTTCTACTGTAATCAGCCAAAGCCATAAACTACACCACCTTTCTCGATGGTTTTAAAATCTTGTTTCCGAACGATATTCGCCGTAAACCTCCCGCCACACGTCACATATCTCACCAACTGTTGCGTACGCCCTAAGGGCATCCACTACACAATCCACTACATTCATGTTTGACAGTGTTGCCTTCCTGAGATTCTCCAAGGTTTCGGCAACTTTCAAACTATCCCTACTGTCCTTGACCCGTTTCAGACGTTTCCTTTGGTTCCTTTCTATGGCAGGATCTATTTGGAAGGTACCGTCCGGCAGATCCTCGTCAGTCTTGTATATATTGAGGCCGGTAAAAACCCGCTCCCCGGTTTCAAACTCCGTCTGGCGTCGCATGGCACCTTGGGAAATCACCCTCTGCAAGTAACCCGCCTCTATGGCCCCCACCACACCATCGTAATCTTTTTCAATCTTGTCTAGTTGGGCCCTAATATCCCTCGCCATATCCATGGTGAGGCTCTCAACATAATAAGAACCGGCTAGCGGGTCTATCGTCTTGGAAAAACCAAGCTCATTATTAATGATTTGACTGGTACGGATTGACACCTTGCAGGTTTCTTCACTGGTTAAGCCCATAGCTTCATCGTAGCCGGCATTGTATACATAGGTTGCCCCGCCAAGGTAGTACCCCAATGCCGACAACCCTATCCTCAAAATATTATTTATGGGCTCTTGGAGTGTTTCACCACCGTGGGAGTAACAAGTAAAATCAATTTGAAGTGCATTCGAATCTATGGCAACTCCGTATCGTTCCTGTATTTTCTCACTCCACACTTTGCGGGCGCACCTCCCGAGGGCCGCCATGACAAAGAAATCTTCCCTTTCATCAAGAAAGAAACGGCATAAGGGAGCAATTTGTTCAATGGTATAGCCACGACTAATCAATTCGTCAATATAAACAAAACCATGAGCCATTGCGAATGCAACCGCATTTACCGAGCCGGCACCCGCCGCATTGAGATGGTTACAGCAAAATGTTATAGGTTTCCAGTGCGGCGCATTGTTGATGCACCATTCTACAACATCACAGGCTAGCTTCACGGAATCTTTAATAGGGTAGATATAGGTGCCCCTGGCAGTGTATTCCTTGAGCGGGTCATTTTGCATAAACACGCGATATTCGTCCGTTTTCAAACCCTGTTTTTCGCCCAAGGCAATAAGCAAACCCAAACCAATAGGACCGATAGAATTAGCCAAGGCCGTAACACCCCTGAGCTGATCTAGTGTTATGTTTGCAAAGAGGTCCTCTATATCTTTCAGGGTATCTATAGCAACACCGGTCCGCCCGACCTCCCCCGTTGCCATTATATGGTCGGAATCATAGCCCACCTGGGTTGGCAAATCCCAGGCCATTTCCAATTTGTCCGCCCCCCAGGAAACAATTTTTTCGTACCGCTCACGACTGTCCTCTGCGGTTCCAAAACCCGAGTAACATCCGACGTGTACATTATCGCTGCGGTTCATGTTGGGGGTGTGCCCTCTAACAAAAGGGTGTTCACCGGGGAAGCCACAGTCTTTTTCATATGAAAATCCGCGTTTTTCTAGGTCCAAGGGGGTATATAACGCCTTAAGCTCATAACCAAGGTCATTTTTATATTGTTTCCGCCGTTCCGGATGATCTTTTAGGAATTTCCCCCTACACTGTTTTTCCCATTTGGTATAGGCGGCCTTCAGTCCCCTGTCTATCTTGGTCAATGCCGTATCTCCTTTCCAATAGGATTTTCCATCAATGCACGATGTTAATATATGGCTTCGAGTATAATGGCATCTCCTTGGCCAATTGCGCCGCAAATAGCGGCTAAACCATATCTCCCCTGGCGCCGGCGTAATTCATACATCATTGTCATGGCCACGCGGGCCCCACTGGCTCCTAGAGGGTGTCCAATGGCAATGGCCCCACCCTTGACATTCACACGCTCGCGTAACTTGACAGCAGCTTCATAGTTGTTGTCGCATAATACCCGGGTGGAAACCAATGGCATGGATGCAAAAGCTTCATTAATTTCAATAACTTCCATCTCGTCTAAAGTTAAATTATTGTTCGCGAGCAATTGTTTTATAGCCAATGCGGGAAGCAGTGGGCTGTTTCTGGGTTCCGAACAAACCGATATGTGGTCCACTACCCTAGCCAAGGCCTTTATCCCACGCCTTTTTGCCTCTTCCTCACTCATAAGTAGCATGGCCGATGCCCCATCGCTTAGTGCCGAGGCGTTTCCGCCTGTTACGGTGGGGCTTCCGTACACGGTCCTGAGCGTTGAAAGTTTCTCCAATGTACTGTCTTCCCTGGGGTGTTCATCCCTGTCTAAAACAAAGGATTTTTTCCTTTGCTTCACTTCAATGGGAGCAATCTCCTCGGCAAAAAGCCCTTCCTTTTGTGCTTTGACAGCTAGCTGATTACTCCTTAAGCCCCACTTGTCCTGCTCTAGCCTTCCTTCACCCCATTCCACACCGACTTCACCTGCATACAAGGCCATGGGGGCATTTAGATAAGGATTTCGAATAACAAGTTCGTCCCTAACCGTAAAGTCGCCAAGGCGTGCCCCCCAGCGAATCTGGGGTATCATATAGGGTGTGCTGCTCATATTATCCACACCGCCGGCCATTACAATTTTGGCACGGCCGAATTTTATTCTTTCAAACCCCATGCCGATGGCCGACATGCTTGAACAACAGGCCCTCTCCACACATATCGCATTAGTATCAATGGGCCAACCCGCCTCGCAAACAATCTGGCGAACAGGAGACAGTCCGCTACCCGGCTCAACAACCCCGTAAATTAATTGGTCAACATCTTCGCTATTCACGTGATCCCCTAAAGTTGCCTTGATCGCGTGGCTACCAAGCTTAATATTGGTGATATCCCTTAGTGAACCCCCGAAGTTTCCAAAGGGTGTCCTTTTTGCATCCACAACAACCACATTGCTCATCTTTATGGCCTCCCCACTTACATTCATATCAGTAAATTTAAATAACCTTTTCCCGTCTGAGCGCATCCAAATCTTTTTCGTCAAGGCCAAGCAGATCATTGTAGATTTGATCATTATCTTGACCAAGCATGGGTGCGGGTGAATCAAAACCCGCTTCCGAAACACTAAATCGTATAGTCATACCTGCTGCCTTGATAGAAGGTATCTCCCCAACTTCCGGGTGGACAATTGGTAAAATTGAACCCTCCTGAACAAAATTTTCATCGGCCATTACTTGCGGAATTTCCCTAACCGGGGCGCAGGGAATACCGTATGTACCTAGCGCCTCAAGTACTTCATCCACTGTAATCTTTTCTGACCATGAGTTGATCAGGGCATCGACTTCATCGGCTTTGTTTACCCGATTAGACAGTTCCGCGTAACGTTCATCGCCTATCATTTCCTCTTTATTCATTGCTTTCAGAATATTGATCCAATGTTCATTACTACCGCTCGCGATTACATAATAGCCGTCCTTGGCCTTATATGCGTTAAATGGCGTTAGCCGGGTTAGCCGGCTCCCGCTGCGTGGCGGCATGCCCTGGGTGAGCCAAAAATCCGGGGCCTCATCCATAATCATTGACATTAGGCTATCAAGCATTGAAACATCAACTTGCTGGCCCTTGCCGGTTCTGCGCCTGTATTCAAGGGCGGACAAAATGCCTATTGCAGAAAACAGACCGCCTGCCAAATCACTGATGGCTATCCCACTCTTAGTCGGTGGGC
>CAZKPV010000149.1:0-4484 GCA_964554735.1 uncultured Clostridia bacterium | reverse complement strand
CCCCCGGCCACCGAAAGATACGTCCTGCAACCACTGCGAACGCCGGAAAATTTCAGTATATCCCCCTTTTTTACAAAAAAAGATTTCCATGGTTTAAGGGCATCCCCATTTAATTCGGCACCTAAATCCGCACCTGCGAGGGCAACCAAACCGGATGCCAAAAATTCAATCACCGGGCCAAGAAGGGTTATTTCCAGGCAACCTTCATCTCCATTATTGCCAACAAGAAAATTTGCGGCCCGCAAGGCGTACCCGTCCATCGCTCCTGAAACTGGCATCCCCCACTTTTGATAGTGAAAACGGCCCTTATCCTGAATGGTTGTCAAAAAACCCGGTTCAACTATTTTTATAAAAGGCAAGTCCTAACCCTCCCCGTCGGTAAAAGCACGCACTTTAACTGTATATCTGTCGTTTTCAACCTCTTTGGCAATTTGCCGGTACTCCTCCCCGGATATTTCAAAAAAACGAATATAATCCCCTGGATTTAAAAGTACTGGCTTATCTTTATGTGGATCAAACAACTTTACCGGGGTCCTGCCAATTATTTGCCAGCCTCCCGGGCTTTCCACGGGGTATATCCCGGTCTGGCTTCCGGCGATGCCAACCGAACCCGCGGGGAGTTTTATACGTGGAGTTTCATGCCGTGGTGTACTGATCCTTTCATCCATACCTCCAAGATAGGGAAAGCCCGGAGTAAAACCCAGCATGTAAATCAGGTAGTTTACGCTTGTATGAATGTCAATCACTTTACTCCCTGTGAAACCGGTATGGCCGCAAACCTTATGCAAATCGGGCCCATACTCGCCCCCGTAGGCAACGGGTAAAAAATAAATACTGGGGTCCGGCAACCTTATCTTTGACAGGCTATTTTCAATATCCCCTAGCCTGTCCACCAAGGGACCGACCTCCCAGACAAACGGATCGTAAAATATTAGCACGGAACGATAGGTTGGTATATATTCGATGATGCCGGGAAGGGTCGATTTATCCAATGCCAGGGCAAAACTTCTTACCCGCCTGTTAATGCCGGGGGAAATGCTCCGACCGAACTCGACCAACAAACCCTTGTCGCCCACGGGCAAGTATTTAGCCTGCTCATGCATTCTTAACGCCTCCGCACCTTATTTTATAAAATTACCCATTGGCTCGACTGAAATCCCTGCTTCCTCCAATGCCTTGCGAAGGTTCATCATATGTTTAATCGCCCCCGGGGTGTCACCATGAACGCAGACGGAGTCGGCTTCAACATTGATAATCGTACCGTCGAGAGCCTTTAGCTTGCCTGTTTTAATTATTTCAACCATCCTTTTTGCCGCTTCCGCGGAATCCTTGATTATACTTTGGGGGTGGCTGCGGGCCACCAAGGTCCCATCACTGTTATAGTTGCGATCAGCAAATACTTCCCGGGCATACCTCAACCCAACCTCCTGGGCCGCCTTTTCCGTCTCGGCACCAGCCAATACCATAAAAATTATATTTTTATCTATGGCATACAGGGCTTCCGCTATAGCCCTAGCTATTTTTTTATTTACAGCGGCAGTGTTATATAAGGCACCGTGGGGTTTGACATGCTGTAGCTTGGCACCCCTAGTGTTGGCGAAAGCCATGAGTGCCCCAACCTGATATATTATGTAATTCCTCACCTCGGCCGGTGTGGCGCTGAGATCACGCCGCCCGAACCCCACCAAATCGGGATAACCCGGGTGGGCACCAAGACCCACACCGTGATCAAGGGACATATCCACGGTTTTGGCCATAACTTGAGGGTCCCCAGCGTGGTATCCACAGGCTATATTGGCCGATGTTATATATTTTACCGCCTCCTCATCAAGGGCAATCTTGTAGGCACCAAAACTTTCCCCCATGTCGCAGTTTAAATCTATCCTTGCCTTAATTGCGGGACACCTCCGGATCACTGAAAATTTTTAAAAATTTCACCTTAACTTTATTTAAATACAATATTTTTTACAAAAAACCTTCTTTTTTAATTACGTTTACATAAACATTTGCTATTTCCGATCTCTGCGATAAACCAAACCTTCTGCAAGGGCTACCCTTTCCCCCTCATTGTTGCAGACCACAAGCCTGTAAAGCCCGGTTCTATTAGTCAGGTTTTCCTCATTGGCCGTGGCAGACAAAACATCACCTAGGGTAGTAGCCTTTAAAAAATGTATGTTCACATTAATCGCCAGGGCTTCGGGGCCGTGGGCATTGCTAGCCGCCGCAAGTGTAAAATCCGCCAGGGAAAAAATTGCCCCCCCATGTGTTATCCCAAGCCCGTTTAACAGTTCCGGTCTCACCTTCATGACGGATTTTGCGTAACCCGGACGCATCTCAAGAATTCTCATTCCTAGAAGGGTGGCAAGAGCGTCATTTTCCATGCGACCCTGTGTATGATTTTCTTTCATAATTTAATCACACCCTACTTTTAGCACTAATTTAACTATAACTTTAATATTATCGTCAAACCGCCGTGATTCCTTCTGTGTAATCAATCTATTAAACTATTTTACAATTATCTATTGACAAACAGTGGGATACTGCCTTATTATTAAAAGTAAGTAAAGTTGCAGTTAAATGATTCTTAATATAGTGTTTATTTCCCAAGCCTGAATCGCCCTGGAATTTCCATTGGCATCAGGTAGATTTTGGTGTAAATCGTACGCAAAGAACTTACTTTTAAACGGGTTGTGTGTTTTAAACTACGTATGCAATCCGACTTTTTAATTATGTTCATTATCAAAACTCGTTATGGAAGGGGATGGTTTATGAGGACAGGCTGTATTGGTGTCTGGTCTAATTGATAAATAAATTCACTAATGGGGGAGATAATGTATGGCTGAAAATGTAAACACCGAACTGCTTCTTAATGACAAGGCGTTTGCCGAGGCGATGTTGGAGAAAGAAGAACTAAGCTACGTTGATGAGGACTTTATTCTTCGCAACCTTTTGAAAATGGAATATTATACGGTGGCTATTAAATTTTTCTTTGATCAGGAGGAGTTAGACGAGTACAAGAAAAACACAACTTACAAAGTGGCACTGAAACCGTACACCTTCTGCCATTTTTCAGCTGCCTCCAGACAAAACGGAAGTGTATTGTTTGGGGATAAAGAAAAAATGGGCTGCACAAACGCCGCTTACAACTTTAACTGGAAGGGCTACGATGAGCAGGAAATCAGGAGCCACATGAAATATGTCCGGGATAGGGAACAAGCAGAAAAATTCATTAAGACTAAACCACGCCTACCGGAAGGGCTTCTAGGTTTCGCGACAGCACCCTTGCACAAGGCTACATTTAAGCCTGACATCATCCACATCATTTGTAACGTCTTGCAATCCTACCATATAGCAAACGACTACGCTGCCGCCAATGATATTCACCCGGTACAGAGCAATATAATGATGAACTCATCCGTATGCGGCGGTGTTACCGGCGCCTATGTAAGAGATGCCATTAACATCATTCCGGCCTGCAGCAGCAGCTACACCGCAGGTAAAACCGAACAAGGTGAAATCAACGTATATTGCCCGTATGATAAGTTCAATAAAACCGTGAGAAGACTGTTAGAGCGCACGGCACAATACGGTGGAGCTTCCTTCCCGAGAACGGGAGAAACCTTCCCCGGATTTAACATCTGTAAGCTTTGTGACTTCATTGCTTTCATAAAGCCTAAAGATTAATTATAAACTTCGAATGGGAAATTTACTGTAATAAGACGGGCGGGACACTTAAAAGTGTACTGCCCGTTTTTTAATCCTTTGAGGTGATGTTTTGTGGCCCAATTGAGTAGGAAGGGACAGGCAGTTATTTTACTTATAGCCGCGGCTATTTTCTTTTGTGGCGGGTACCAATACTCCCAGGTGAGACACTCTCAAAACAACCAGGAGGTAATAATTTCCGGAAACGAAGACTCAGAATCGACCGCCGGTAGCAAGGCAGGGGAGTTAGTAGTTCACGTGGCCGGTGAAGTGATCAATCCGGGGATATATCAATTAGCGGAGGGTGCAAGAGTTATAGATGCCGTAAATAAAGCCGTGGCAACAGAAGATGCCGACCTTGATCAACTAAACCTAGCGGCACACTTGGCAGATGAACAAAAGGTTTATGTGCCGCCTAAAGGGGTGGTTGGTGACACACCTAACCCGGGTAAAAGTGCAATTGCCGGACTTGTCAATATAAATACCGCTTCCCCATCCCAGTTTGAATCACTCCCCGGAATAGGTCCCGTACTAGCGGAACGTATAGTACAGTACCGTGAAAAAAACGGGCCATTTTCCTCTCCGGAGGATCTCCTGAATGTTTCGGGTATCGGCAACACTAGGTTTAACGAAATCAAAGAATTGATCTCTTTATATTGATACCCCCTATAAAACACCTTTTACTTACCCTTTCCTCTCGGAGGGAATACACCACCGCGTATAATCCTCGCATCGGATACGCTATAAAACGCATCAGGGTTAATGGTGTCCAAAATGTCCAA
>CAZKPV010000148.1:0-4512 GCA_964554735.1 uncultured Clostridia bacterium | reverse complement strand
CTGATCGCCATTGTTTCTAATTTATCATTTAGTGGAGTTGAAGTACCGTGGGCGTTGATGTAATCGACTTTTTCCGCCTCCATGCCCGCATCCAACAAGGCCATTTCCATAGCCTTGGCCGCCCCTCTGCCCTTTGGGTCCGGGGCCGTTATATGGTATGCGTCACAGGTACTCCCATATCCAATGATTTCTCCGTATATTTTGGCAGCGCGTTTCTTGGCCCGGTCCAACCTTTCCAACACCAAGATCACGGCACCCTCACCCATAACAAACCCATCCCGCTTAGCATCAAACGGCCTACTGGCCCTCTCCGGCTCGTCATTACAAGTAGACAAGGCTTTCATACTGCAAAAACCGCCGACGGCCAGCGATGTTATGGGTGCCTCCGAGCCGCCCGAGATAATAATGTCCGCCTGGCCTCTCTGTATTATCTTAAAGGCCTCGCCCAGGGCATTGTTGCTGGACGCGCAGGCAGTCACCGTGGTTATGTTTGGCCCACGTAAATCGTAATTAATCGCTATTTGCCCGGCACCAATGTTCGCAATCATGCTGGGAACGAAAAAAGGGCTTATTCTACCGGGGCCCCGCCGGTAAAGAACCTTGGCCTGTTCTTCAAGGGTTTTGATGCCTCCTATGCCGGAACCAAGTATGACACCCGCCCTATCCTTGTTGATCTTCTCCAAATCCAAACCCGCATCTTCGATTGCCATACCCGCCGCTGCTACGGCAAATTGGGTGAAGCGATCCATCCGCCGGGCTTCCTTTTTGTTAAAGTACAAAGCCGGATCAAAATCCACGACCTCGCCTGCAATCTGTGTACTCAACTCCTTCGGGTCGAATTGAGAAATCCGTCCTATACCTGATTTTCCATTAGCCAAGGATGACCAAAAAGCATCAATTCCAATGCCGATCGGTGAAATAACACCCAGGCCGGTTACTACCACCCTTTGGGTCAAAAAAACACCCCCCCAAGAAAAATTTTAACTATGCCTGTTTTTGACCCTATTTATTTTCTTCTATATATTTAATTGCATCCTCCACCGTGCGAATCTTCTCGGCTTCCTCGTCTGGGATCTCTAAGTCAAACTCCTCTTCCAATGCCATTACCAGTTCGACAATGTCCAGGGAATCCGCACCCAAGTCGTCTATAAAAGAAGCCCCATTTGTTACCTCATTGTCCTCAACCCCAAGCTGTTCCACAATAATAGACTTTACCTTGTCAAACAATTCCATTGTGTCTACCTCCTCGTTTTTAGTTATAAATTTGCTAAACCATACTCATTCCACCATCTACGGACACCACCTGACCGGTGATGTAGGCGGCGCGATCACTTGCCAGAAACAGAACAATATGGGCAACATCCTTCGGGGTCCCCGCCTTTTTTAAGGGGATGGCCGAAAGCATGGAATCCTTGGCTTCACCGGCAATATCTTGCGTCATATCCGTAAGGATATACCCCGGGGCCACCACATTAACCGTAATACCACGAGACCCCAATTCCCTGGCCACCGACTTGCTCAATCCAACCAAACCTGCCTTGGCGGCCGCATAGTTGGATTGTCCTGCATTGCCGGTTAAACCAACAACTGAGGCTATGTTGACAATACGCCCGTAACGCGCCCTTAACATTAGCCTGGAAACAGATTTGATGCAATTAAACGCACCCTTAAGGTTGGTGCCAATCACATCATCCCATTCCTTTTCCTTTAATAACATGACCAAATTGTCGCGTGTAATACCTGCATTGTTGACCAACACGTCTATTTTGGAAAACCTATCCTTAACTTCCTTGACCATTGTTTCAACCTGCTTGCTGTTGGACACATCTGCTTTCAGAACCAATGCCCGGCGGCCCAATTCCTCAACCATACGTGCAGTCTCGGTGGCCGCATCCTCGCGCCCCACAAAATTTATGGCCACATCAGCCCCCGAGGCGGCTAATTCCAGGGCTATCGCCCGTCCTATACCGCGCGATGCGCCGGTAACCAGGCACACCTTGTCTTTTAGAAGCATCCCTAAACCGCCTCCTTTATTTGGCGAGTAAATTTTCCAATGTTTTAGTGTCCTGAACAGAGGTTGTCTTTACCTTGCGATTAATTCTTTTTACTAATCCCGTGAGCACTTTGCCGGGCCCAACCTCCACAAAAGCATCTATGCCGTCATCTATAAGGAGGTTAATACTGTCAGTCCAAAGCACAGGGCTAGATATCTGCCTTATTAAAGCATTTCTCACGGCCTGCGCATCCCGGACATAATCGGCGGTTACATTGGAAACCACACCGCATACCGGGTCGTCAATAATAATTTTCGACAAATACTTTTCCATTTCCACGGCAACCGGTTTCATCAGGCTACAGTGAAAGGGAGCACTGACCGGCAACATAACAATGCGCCTTGCCCCGGCCTGCTTGGCCAACCCCATCGCCTTGTTCAGTGCGGGCATTTCTCCGGCAATTACAATTTGTTGGGGACTGTTAAGGTTGGCAATCTCTACAACTCCTGAGTCACCGGCCTCGTCGCAAACCTTTTTGACATCGTCCCTTTCCAATCCAATTATCGCTGCCATCCCTCCCGTACCAAGGGGAACTGCCTTTTGCATCAACATGCCACGCTTGTGGACCAGGCGTACCGCATCCTCAAAGGTTAAGGATCCCGCGGCCACTAGTGCGGAGTATTCTCCCAAACTGTGACCGGCTACGGCACGAAATGGAAACTCATGTTCATTTAAAACTGCAAGACAGGCGATGCTCACAGTGAGCACGGCCGGCTGGGTGTTCATGGTCTCCTTGAGTTTTTCCTCCGGGCCTTCAAAACACAGACGCCCTATATCGAATCCCAGGGAATCATTCGCCCTTTGAAATACTTTCCTGGCGACCGCGTAGTTTTGGTACAAATCATAACCCATTTTTAAATACTGGGAACCCTGTCCCGGAAAAATAAATGCATGTCTCATTTTATCCCACCATTTCTGGCATTGAGCCCTTCCAGAACGTTAACCGCACCATTTATGATGTCCTCCACAATTTCCTTCACGGATTGGATATCCTTGACCATGGCAGAAACCTGTCCGGCCATTATCGATCCATATTCTATATCCCCCTCGATCATTGCGGATCTGAGTTTCCCGGAGCCGATCTTCTCCAATTCTTCGGGCAACATACCATCACTTTCCATTGCCTCCAGCATACGGGTAAATTTGTTTTTGATAACCCTAACCGGGTGGCCGGTCGAAAAACCTGTAAGAACAGTATCGCGATCCCTTGCCTTTAGGATAATCTCTTTAACCTTTGGATGTATTTGACATTCCTCCGAGGCGATAAACCTGGTTCCAATCTGCACCCCGTCGGCACCCAAGGCAAGAGCGGCAGCAAAACTTCGGCCGTCAAAGATTCCACCCGCCGCAATAACGGGAATGTCGATGGCATCTGCAACCTGTGGAACAAAAGCCATAGTTGTCAGATCCCCCACATGGCCGCCGGATTCCATTCCCTCGGCTATAACTGCATCTACCCCCCTAGAAGCTAGTCTTTTTGCTAAAGCCACAGAAGCAACAACGGGAATTACCCTGGTACCCTTTTCATGCAACCTTTTTAAATATTTACCCGGATTTCCGGCACCGGTAGTTATAACGGGTACCCTTTCCTTTAGAACAATATCCATAACTTTTTCCACAAAAGGCGATCTGAGCATTATGTTTATTCCGAAGGGTTTAGATGTTAATTCCTTGGTTCTCAGGATTTGATCATGGACCCATTCGGCGGGGGCGTGCCCCGTGCCTATAATTCCCAAACCTCCTGCTTCCGAAACGGCAGCCACCAGTTCGGATGTGGAAACCCAGGCCATCCCTCCTTGCAGTATCGGGTATTTTATATCCAACAGTTGACACAAACTGGTATTGAACATTTATCTCAACTCCCCAGTATCCCATTCTATAACCGCGGCAGCCCAAGTCAGACCGGCACCAAAACCAACCATAACCAAACGATCACCCGCAGTTAACCTACCCGCCTGAACTGCCTCCGCCAACGCAATAGGAATAGATGCTGCCGATGTATTCCCATATCTGTCAACGTTTACCAACACCTTTTCCGGCGGCATCTTTAACCTTCTGGCCGCCGCATCTATTATCCTGATATTAGCCTGATGGGGAATCAAGAGATCAATATCCTGTATGGTCAGGCCGGCTTTTTCAATGACCTTCGCCGCCGCATCCCCCATGGTTTTAACCGCAAATTTGAAAACTTCCCGGCCGTTCATATGTATACAGTGCAAATCATTGTCAAGGGTGTCTTGGGTTGCAGGCATCAAAGAACCACCCGCCGGCAAACTCAACAGATTGCCCCCACTGCCATCGGAACCCAAAATGGTAGCCCTGATCCCCGAGCCGGCGGGAAAGGGTCGGAGAACAACGGCACCGGCCCCATCTCCGAACAAAACGCAGGTATTGCGGTCCTTCCAATTCACCAGTTTGGAAAGTGTCTCGGCACCGATAATTAAAACATTTTCCATAG
>CAZKPV010000147.1:0-4601 GCA_964554735.1 uncultured Clostridia bacterium | reverse complement strand
CAAAGCCAAAACTATGTCCTCCATAAAACCCGTAAAGATAACCCTGTCCGCAATCTTTAATTCTTCGGCCAGGTTTTCTAATGTCTGCCGTTCGGGGCCGCTTCCAATCAGGAGGAATCTCGTTTCCGGCATGGATGCAAGAACTTCAACGGCCGCCTCCAACAAAAAACGATGCCCCTTTACTGGGTGCATGCGCCCTATCACAGCAACCAAGGGAACATCATCATCTAATTCTAGGGAACGACGAAAACCCCCCACTTCCTCCGGAGGTTTAAATTCGTCCAAATCCAGCCCGTTATAAACCACGGTAATCTTTTTATCGGAAATGTGTTCACTGAGCAGGACTTCCCTGAGACCCTGGGACACGGCGATAAAATGATCCGTTAATCCCCGAGTTGACCTTTCAGCCCAGTTGTTGGCTACCCTACTAAAAAGGTTTGGGTAGTCAAAAGCAAGTCGGCTGTGCACAGTGGTAACAACAGGTTTGCCAGCTAATTTCGCCGCCATCCGCCCTAAAAGATTGGCCCTCACCCCGTGCGTATGTACTAAATCTATACTTTTCTCCTTAATTAGTGAATAAAGCCTTCCGACAACGGAAAAATCGAGCTTGTGCTTCATGGGCATAGCAACGGCGGGCAAGCCATGCTCCTTGGCTACCTGGAGAAAAGGCTCCTTGAATAAACAGCATACATGAATGAAAACCTTCTGCTGGTCAATAGCTGAGGCAAGATTCAGTATGTGGCGTTCCGCTCCGCCGAACTCCCCGCCACCAATTACGTGCAGTATTTGTAGTCGCCTCACAAAAAAAGCCTCCTTGGCTTTACTAAATTCATTTTATCAACTTTTGTTCATGGGTACAAGGAGTATTTGTACGGATACTGGGGAGGCTCTTGAATCATTCAACTGCCACAAGCTTTTCACCTCGTTATTCCCTAATATTGCGCCGTTGACACTCGGCCCATTTAGCAAAATTAAACAGGCTCAACTGCCGATTTTTAGGTGGTATCGGCGGATAAAACACCCCTATTATAATAAACGGATTAGGTGCAACATAATGGAACTGCTTCGTTGTACCCAGTAAAAAGTGTAGGTCCCTTGCTTGAAAATAGTCAAAATATTTTTCCCTGACCTTTCCGATAGCAATACCTTCATCGCCATGGGCCCTTTTCAAACAGTTGAAATACAGCATCCCAATTTCCCGGTCCACAATCATCATTGTAGATTCGTTTTTTCTCCCACGTCACACATCTTTACCCTCCACCGCATATCCATTAACAATATAATCCCTAATAACGTGCCTGCGGAACATTTCAGCTTCACGTCCATGGCACACCAAAGCAATACGGGCATTCCCACACAGGAGCATATATACCTCTTCCAGTAGAGCCTTGCGGCAAGGTAGAGATTCCCTGTAATTCGAAGAAAGGTGTCTGTAATCTTCAATGAATTCAATACCAAGCCCGGGTAAGTGGATATACCCAAACCCAACCATGTGGGCGATGTGGTCGAGCTTTCTTTTTGAAAACCCAAATTTACGACTTGCGGGATTTTTCCTAACGTAACATAATAATTTAATATCATTTTGGATTAGGATATTTATAAATTTTTCAATACTTCTACCCTCATAACCAATTGTGAATAAAACCTGCCGCGTTTTAGTATAGGTTTTTTTGGTATTAATGAATTGTTCTAATTCCTCCCCGCAAAAAAACCTACCTAATATTTCACTATTTATGGCATAATAGGGGTGTTCCCTGCAAGCCCTCCGCAGGAGAGCATCTCCCCTTTCCGGTACAATATCAATATTGTCTTCCAATAAATAGTTACCTTTCGCCTGTATTTTTGTGTTTCCTTGCTTACGTTTTATTTCTATGAATTCGTCATGTTGCAGTATTTCCAAATCCCTTTTTAGTTGAAATGAATAAGCACCAAACCTGTATGGCACAAACTCGTAATAACTTGAATTGCCCGACATTGTATGCAGGAACACGAGTTTCTGCAAATCAGTAGCGGTGACACCCCCCTCAAGCTGGCGAACAAATGCCAACAAGAAACGCTACCGTATATATGTAGGTTGACTCCTTATCACAGCCATCTCTTTCACACCCTCCCTTTACCCCAACCTTGTAATCCTTTCGACAAAAACGAGTCATTTACCTGTCAAATTGTACCACAACCATGAATACGCAGCCTTTGTTTCATGATAGATTTTGATCAAGGCATAAGGTATAATATTATCATCAATAAAAAGCAACAGGAAAGGGGCAAACCTGTGTTTACACCCGAAAGTGCAGTAAAAGTCTGGGAGGGATCCCTACCGGGGCGCATCACCGCCCGTATTAAATCCTACAGCAAAACGAGTTTTATCTCCGGCTGGTTTAGCGGCTCAGCCCATTACGAAAAACAGGCGGCCGTGGACAACAGCATGTCGTCCCGTGCCTTAGCCGGCTTGGTCGCCCCTTTTAAAAAAATACTGCTGGCGGGCTCAAAAACTGTTCATAATTGGACGGTCGGTAGCTCCATCGCAAATATAGAAATTCCAAAACCGCTTAACGGGAGCACCACCTATAAAACAGTATCAGCAATCAAGGCCGAATGGCTCCTCTACCCGCTGGTGCTTTACGTTTTGATGGATCACCTTTTGAGGGTTTTGCCCTATACGGCACCCTATGCTTCCCTTTGGGACGAATTCCTTTTTGTATTGATTGCCGTGGCCTGGCCCCTTCAAATGGCTTGGCGGGGAAAGCTTAGCTGGCGTCTGACACCCATGGATGTCCCAATCTTTGTATTTTTGGCGATCGCCGTTTTTCTTTTCCTGGTTCGTTCCCCCGATACGGGGATAGCAGTTGAAGGCATGCGTGTATATGTGCAGTACATGCTTTGGTTTTTCGTTGGCAGCAATTTAATCAGCAATAAAAAACAGTTACGCGGACTGTTAAATTTACTGTTAGTCGCGGGTATGCTGGTGGCCCTACACGGGATTTACCAGTATGTTGTGGGCGTGGAAATGCCGGCCGGTTGGGTGGATTCGGCGGAGGCCGGGGTGCGCACGAGAGTGTTCTCCATCGCCGGCAACCCCAATGCGCTAGGTTGTTTGATGACCCTACTCATTCCCTTGTCAATCAGTCATTTTTTGACAGCGCGAAATAGATTGCTCGAAATCTGGTATGCCGGTTGCGCCGGGGCCATGCTTCTGTGCTTGATATTTACCTTTTCCCGAGGGGCCTGGTTCGCCTTTGCCGGTGCCATGGCACTGTATAGCTTTATGTACATGCCCCTTTTACTGGCGGCAATTACCGCCGGGGTAGCGGCGGCACCTATTTTCGTTCCCGGTATCGTCAATAGGATAACCTATCTGTTTTCCCCGGCTTATATGGTAAGCAGTGCCCGGGCCGGTAGAATTGCCCGTTGGGATATGGCACTGGGTAAAGTATCCAACAACCCCTTGACAGGTGATGGCTTCGGTCGTTTCGGCGGTGCCGTGGCGGATAGATATATTCAAAGCAGCGTCTACGTTGACAATTTCTACCTAAAAACGGCCGCTGAAACCGGCATTATCGGTATAGCCGTGCTGGTTTGGCTTCTTTTGAACGGTGTCCGCTGCGCCATAAACGCTTTCCGGAGGGTAGCCGGAGATAGATACTTACGGGGAATTGCCGCTGGAATTACAGCAGGTTTGGTCGGGGTCTTGTTACACAACTTTGTGGAAAACATATTTGAGGTGCCTATGCTTGCCACTTATTTTTGGTTCCTGTTGGGCGCAATGGCCGCAATGCCACATTTGGAAGGTAACCGCAAAAAGGCAGGCGTGGATTGATAATAAGGCCCGGTAAAACGGACGGCGGCATCGGCCGGTGGAGTCCGGTGTTGGAGCCTAATCTTTGGCCGGCGGGGTTGCCGGTGGGGTTGCCGGTGGGGTTGCCGGCGGGGTTGCCGGCGGAATCAGTCAGTGAAATCGGTAGCGGAATTGCCGGCGGGGCTAACTGTGAACAGTGTATATGCGCTAACAAGTAAAAGGGCGCAGTTAGTTCGAGGGGGGGGATAGCCCGCCTGAGGGCAGCCTCGTTTCCCACGTAGGGCGGCCCCGTTTCCCCCGCAGGGCGGCCCCGTTTCCCCCGCAGGGCGGCCCCGTTTCCCCCGCAGGGCGGCCTCGTTTCCCCCGCAAGGCGGCCCCGTTTCCCCCGCAAGGCAGCCCCGTTTCCCACGTAGGGTGGCCTCGTTTCCCACGTAGGGCAGCCCCGTTTCCCACGTAGGGCAGCCTCGTTTCCCACGCATCTAAACTACCATCAGCCTGTTTCCATATATACAGCCAGATCCCTATGTTTTACAGGATTTCGATTATCTGGGTCTCGCCATCCAAGGGTGTCCCGGGTTTTGGGGGGATCCCTTCCGGTAGGGTTGTTTCGCCGGTTTCACCGCTTTCGCCGGTTTCACCACCAGTCGCTCCGCCCGGATTTTCCGCACCCCAATCGCCGCCATCTTTTTCATCATTCCACCAATCGTCAACATTTTCATCCTTCCACCATTCTTCGTTGGGCGCACTGGGACCTCCGATACCCCCGTCTCCGGGTTCAACCGGCCTTATTTCGATATCCGGGTCC
>CAZKPV010000146.1:0-4722 GCA_964554735.1 uncultured Clostridia bacterium | reverse complement strand
TCCTCATCTAAAACACCAATATCCCCGCTGTGAAGCCAACCATTGACTAGGGTGGCATCCGTTTTTTCCGGGTCCTTATAGTAAAACATCATGGCATGGGGGCCACGGCCACATATTTCACCTGGAACCCCCGCTTCTGTAATGGGGTTCCCATCATCATCCACGATCCGGGTTTCCATATTTAGCTCCCCTTGCCCAACCGATGCGGGCTTTTCAAGACTATACTCTGTTTTTAATATAGTGTGTGAAGGGCTTAACTCGGTCTGGCCGTAAATGTTATAAAAACTTTGGCAGTTGGGCAACCTCCTTTGTAGTTCCTTTAACACCTCCACCGGCATGGTGGATGCTCCATAATATCCCTTGATCAAGGAACTCAAATCATACCTGTCAAAATCAGGATGCCGCAATAAACCTATCCATACTGTTGGTGCCGCGAAAAACATGGTTACCTTATGTTTTTCTATGTTTTTGAGAATTTCCCCGGGGGCCGCCTGCAACTGCAACACATTGGTCATCCCCATCATCAAGCCGGGATTTAAAAACACATCACGTTGGGCGGCGTGGTAAATGGGCAGGGCATTAAGATTAATATCCTCGGAATCGTACCTACCGTCTATAATGGCGCTAGTGTACTCGGAGAGAAGGGATTGGTTATTCAACAAAACCCCTTTCGGTAGCGTTTCCGTACCGCTTGTATAGGCTAATTGCACTGGATCTTCAATGTTTAATTCCACATCCGGTTCATCCGCGGAAAACTTCCCGCACCAGTCATCAAAACCAACAAATCCCTCCTGAGTAGGTGCGCCCTTTCCTTGATCGGACCAAATAAACGATTTTACCGTGGGCATGTCATCCAAAACTTCACTCACCAAGTCGTATAGGGCATCCTCAACAATGAACAACTTGCTTTCCGAATGGTTAATACAGTAAGCAATATCTTTACCCTTTAACAAGTAGTTGATGGCCAAATAGACTCCGCCGGCTTTAATCGTACCCAGCCAGGCGATAACATGGTGAATGGTATTGTGGGCTAAAATGGCCACCCTATCATATTTTTTAATTCCGGCATCCAACAACGCATTGGCAAACCGGTTACATGCTTCCTCTAATTCGGTATAAGTAAGAGTCAGATCATTGTAAATAAGGGCGGGCCTATCGGGATACCGGTATGCACTGCGGCGAACCATATCGGCAATTACCCAACGATTAACTTTATTGTACCTGCTACGAATAAACTCCAAGTTTTCCTTGTTAAGAACATTAAACTTTTCTTTTTCTTTTTTGCTTAGAGTCATTTATATATAACTCCCCCTATTAAAATATTTTCAAAACCCGAAACCGGGGCCATCATATATTATGTTAAGCAATAACTGTACCAGGGCACATTTTTGAGCATTCCAAGGTTTCCCACTAGTCTGAATAGAATATATTGAAAGATTATATAGCCAATTGCATCAGCGGGGCATCACCTATTGTTTCATTTTCTCCTTGATCATTTCCCTTAAAACCCCTTTTAAAATTTTCCCCACGGGGTTTCTGGGTATCTCGTCAATTATTTCGATTCTTTCCGGAAGTTTATATATCGCGACCCCTTTACTTTTCATGAACGATGTTACATCCTCAAAGGCCACGGCTTCCCCTTCCTTGGGAACTATATACACACAGGTTTTCTCTCCCATCACATCATCGGGCATGGCAACAGCGGCCGCATCTTGGATCTTGGGGTGGGACATTAACATATTTTCGATTTCTTGTGCACTTATATTAAATCCACCACGGATAATAATATCCTTTTTGCGTTCGAAAAAACCAATAAAATTGTTTTCCTTTATGATAAACAGGTCGCCCGTGTAAAAAAATCCATCCCCGTCAAAGGACTTTTCTGTTAAGTCGGGACGCCTAAAATAACACGGCATAACATTGGGACCCCTGTATGCCAGTTCCCCGACTTGTCCAGGCTCGGTTACCTCCTGGCCGGTCTCAGGATCAATAAGCTTTGTTTCTATATAATTGGCGGTTTTTGCTGACCATTTAACACCACGCTTACCAAACTGGGGAAAGCTATCAACCCTATTTTCCAATTCGGGCACATCGGCCGCTCCGGAAATGAAAACTGTGCCTTCATTCTGCCCCCATATATTGCCGATATTAATATCCCATCGGCGTTTGAACTCCTGGACCGCAAACAGTGACGGCGGGGCGGAGCCAACGGTAATATTTCTTACTGAGCTGAGGTCAAACTGGTCAACCATAGGGTGCTTTGCAATCATATTAACAACCGCCGGTACAAGAAGGGTATAGTTGACTCTCTCCTTGGCTATTTGTTTAATAAACAATTCGGGATCGAAGGGGTGGTGTAAAACAAATCTACCCCCAAGCATTAGCCATTCTATAAAGGTAGTTCCGGTTGAGGCCATATTAACCAGTGGGCCCGCCGTTAGTTGTACATCGCCGGCATTTATACCGGCCGCTTCAATCTGCAGACCCGCCTGAACGAGCCAGTTGTTGTGGCTCAGGGGGCAACCTTTGGGTTGTGCCTCTGTTCCGGAGGTCCAGCACAAGGTAAATATATCATTGGCATCGACCTTTACTGCATCTAGCCTTGTACTATCCACCGGTCCGTAAATAAATTCGCGAACCTCGGATAATGACAGGATATACTTTAGGGATCGTAGCCCGCCCTGTATATCCCTACCCATTTGTAAATGGGCAAACCCCTTAAAATCAGCAACACTAATATAGGCTTTAGCTTCAGTTAAGCGGGCAATGTATTCGATTTCATGCATTCTCCATTGCACGGGAAGAGGGGAAATCAAGGCACCCGCCCTTGCTATGGCAAGATACAACATGGCGAGTTCCCAGCAGTTGGGCATTTGTACAATGACTACGTCGTCCTTGCCAATACCCATTTCCAGTAAAGCCGTTGCCATAGCATCCGCGGCCTTGTCTAGCTGGGCATAGCTGACCCTCTGCGGTTCTAAACCAACCAACTCGTACTTGTTGATGGGGTCTATTATCGCCTCCTGCCCCGGATTTGAATTTGCATGTTCGCGAAAATAATCTAATAGTGTTCTGGAACCCCAACAACCCTTTTGTGTATATTCCTCAATCTTTTCCTTTGAAGCTAAAATCATATGACAGCCCCCTTTTTATCTTGGTTGCAATCTCAGTGCACCGTCGAGACGTATAGTTGTACCGTTGAGTACTGGATTTTCAATTATATCCTGGACCATTAAAGCGAATTCCTCCGGTTTACCCAACCGGGAGGGGAATGGAACCATTTTGCCTAAAGCATCCCGGACTTTTTCGGGAATACCCGCAAACATGGGAGTTTCAAATATACCCGGAGCTATACCCATCACACGTATCCCATGCTCCGCAAATTCACGGGCTAAAGGTAGGGTAATACCAACAATCCCACCTTTTGATGCACTGTAAGCTACCTGACCAATTTGCCCCTCATAGGCTGCAACAGATGAAGTATTAATTATTACTCCTCTTTCTCCTTCTGTATTTGGTTCATTAGAAACCATTTTATCTGCTGCTAGGCGTATCACATTAAAGGTACCTACTAGGTTAACTTGGACAACTTTACCGAAGGTTTCTAAAGGCATAATACCCCTTTTGCCAAGCACCTTTTGGGCAACGCCTATCCCCGCGCAGTTTACAACCGTATTTATTGAGCCAAAACTTTCAATTGCCTTGGCCAAAGCCCCCTGTACGCTTGTTTCATCCGTCACATCGGTTCTAACAAAGATTGCATTTTCCCCTGAACCACCGGCAAGCCTTTTACCCGGCTCTTCCTGCAGATCCAAGATCGCTACCCTGGCCCCAAGGGATACTAGATTCCTTACAACGGCTTCGCCCAAACCGGAAGCACCACCGGTTACAATGGCCCTCACATCTTTAATATCCATCTCTTCGCTCCTTTCATTTTTTCAGACCACATGAAATATTGGTGTAACACCTTCCCCAGCGGTGTAGTTCATGCCGGTTATAACTTTGTGGCCTACAGTTACCTTTTTACCGATTAAACCCATATCTACATTTTCTAGGTCAACACCCTCCACGTTGCCCATAATCCACGGACCCTCATCCAGTTCAACCAGAGCAACAATATATGGTGCGTCGAGCCCTTCGGGCGCAACCCGGGTAATGGTATAAGTTTTAATTTCACCCTGACCCTTTAGGGCAACCACCTCCAAGTCGGCACCCGTGCAATTATCACAGCATGCTTTTGGCGGTGCAGTAATACTGGCGCAGTCCCTACATTTTAATCCCAGAAGCTTACCTTCTTTTAGTGCCTCAAAATACTGTTTGTGCGTTAACTTATACATCATGTCACCTCCCGTACTATTTTCCCAAAATAATATTAACTATGGTGCCGGCATCTCCGCCCAGGGTATCCGTTAGCCCAATTTTTGCCCCTTCTACCTGCCGTTCCCCACATTCTCCCCGGAGCTGCTTGACAATTTCATACACCTGTGCCGCACCGGTAGCACCTATCGGATGCCCTTTGGCCTTCAGCCCTCCCGATGGGTTAATGGGAATCCTACCGTCAATTGCCGTCTCCCCTTTCTCAACAGCCTCACTTCCCTCGCCAAAAGCAAAGAACCCCAGACACTCACTGGCTACAATTTCCGCAATAGTAAAACAGTCGTGTAATTCACAGACGTCTATGTCCTCCGGTCCAACACCCGCCATTTTATAGGCCTGTTGCAC
>CAZKPV010000145.1:0-4729 GCA_964554735.1 uncultured Clostridia bacterium | reverse complement strand
CGGGTTATCTTCCCGCTGGTCAGGTGATAGGGTTTCTTTCAACCCATCGGCTCGGTAGACATGCCGGGCAAACCAAGAAAAAGGGTGTCTCGCAAGAGACACCCTTTAGGTTTAGCGCGTTAGTTAGTGGGTTTATTCTTGCTTATTCACTTCACTTAAATATCCGCCACCAACTCCGCCCTTTTCGAAGTCATCCCATTCATCAATATCTAGTATAACTATAACTTCAGCTATTCCTTCTTCCTCATCTTTCTGTAGAACAAGCACAAACTGTTCATCATCAAGGTCATAAACATCCCCGATTTCCTCGGCATCCATATCAACTATCATGGTATCTTTGGTAATCTTGAATTCAATGTCCTTGACTTTTACTGTATTTGCACTCGTGCTTACTCCATCCTCTGCAACTTGCCCCGCATATACGCGTTCAACTACTGTATCCTGAATAAATTCCACTTTACCGTCTGTGCTTATCTTAACTTCATAAATAGCACCTTCGAGCAAACTTCCTGCTTGGTCTTTGTCTTTGAATTTCTTTGTTACAAACTCTCCATTGACAAAGAATTCAGCCCATGTTCCATCAGAATCCTTGAAGTAGTCGAAATACACACCACCGTCTTTGGCAGAGGTAATATCTTCGCCCCATACCAATACATATTCGAGCTCCGATCCATCAAAGTATACATTAGCATTAATGTCATCTTCACCTTTAATGTCTTTCCATGTGGCAAGTGCAGGATCCGGTTTATCACCATTTTCCGCACCTAAATCAACAACTATGGTACTATCGCTAAAGTATTTCCAGTTCCCTTTAACTTTAATCCGTTCGTTATCCTCATCGAGCTCCCAGTTTTCATCTTTACCCGCTTCAACATAGTCACTTGGGTCTTCATAAGCGGCCTTTATTTTGTCGACTTCACCATCACTATTGAGGTAGACTTTGATAAGTTTTCCGTAGTTTACTCCATTTTTTGCATCACCTGGCACTTCATCTCCTTGGTATACCTTTTGCCCAACAGTGGCCGCTATTTTATCTTTATTATCATCATAATAATCATCTTCTATGTCGTAGGTGACTAGCTTGCCATTGGTTGTAAACACCTTAATCCATGAGGTATCACCATAGGAATGAACCACACCGGCATCGACTAGAACCACTGGCTTGGTATCATCACCGGTAACAGTACCGGTTATATATCTGATCAATCCATTAGCGTTGAGATGGGCTACAACTTCATCACCAAGCAATTCTGTAATATCATTATCATCGACTTTATCACCGTGCTTATCTTCTACCCTAATTGCGTAAGCTGCTTTGTATTTTTTCCCATCAATGTGCGTATTGGAACCCTGCTGTTTTGTGTAATCGCCTTTTACCGGGTTGTAAACAGCCTTAATTATAAAATCATAACCGCGTGCATTTTCATTATCTTTGGTTGCAACATATACTATGTCATTTTCCTGCAGGTCGTCCAAATCAACTACCTGACCATTTCTCATTACCAAATAATCATCATCATCAATGTCAAGATCCACTCGTCTTTCAACCGCTTTGCCGTCTCTTGGATCCTTGAAGGTAACTCTACCCTTATCGGCAGTAACCTTGTCAACTACGTCACCCGCTGTTCTACTCCAAGTAATATAAGCAACCTTATTGTCATCGTTGAAGAATAGGGTTACATATTGTTTAGCATTAATCGTTTCTATTGCCTCCGTAACTTGGGATAGCCCATTGTATTCAGCGATATTGGCACCATCAACGTATACAAAATAGGTTGAGTTTTCTTCATTGTAGCAATAGTCAGCTACACTATACTTGGCGTCCTTGAGCTCTATCTTGTTGTCCCCTAAGCTGTAATCTTTATCTACCTCACCAAATACAACCTTGTAATTCTTGACAGTCACGCTTACAACTTCATCATCATCGTTTTCAATATAGTCAATGAACCGGCCTTCCAGACCAAATATGTTGAGTGCTCCTGCAACCACAACGTTTTCCGCGAAAGTAATTTCATTGATTTTGGCTGACTTTTTACCTTTTGCAGGAACATAAATGTCTGCCACAAACTTTTCATCACTTAGTCTAACTTCAGTAACCAATACCTTCTTGGTTAAATAACTGTCAAACTTTTGTGCTAGTAATGTAATTGTTGCCTTTTCCCCATTTTCATCTAGAACAGTTTTTGCCACAAAATCTTCAACGTCCTTACTGTAGTTCACCAATTCCTCTTCCAATGTTGCCGAGGCTAGCTGGCAAACAACGCCCCTGGTTGCATTTGTAGCAGCGTTGAAGGCAACGTCCTTAGTGATCCCTAGTTCCCCGGCTTTTGCCATATAGTTCACTGGCCATGTCCCGGGAAGTCTGTCGTCATAGCCAAGCAAGCGGACCAGAATGGTAACTGCTTCTGCACCGCTAATGTTGGCTTGGGGCTGGAATGTCCCATCGGGATAGCCCTTGATAATCCCCTGTGATGCTGCAACATTCACCCATCCTGTGTACCATTGTCCGGCAGCTACATCGCCAAACTGTGATGCACTGTTCTGTAGGAATGCCGCGCTGTCTTCCAAGCCCGCCATAATTACGGCAATCTTGGCAAATTCTGCCCTCGTAATGTCCCCGTCCGGCTTAAATGTGCCATCGGGATAGCCATCAATAATGCCAAGTGCGTTGAGCTTTTGGATATCGCCCTGTGCTACACTGTCAGCAATGTCGCTGAAGGTGGCCGCACTAGCTGATGCTACTAGCCCAAAGACGAGTACGACTGTAAGTAATGCTAGTAAAAGTCTTTTTCTCATACTCTTGTGTTTCCTCCTTTTTTTTGGTTAACATCTTAAGTAGTCAATCTGTTGTTTGGAACCAATATCTTCCTAACCCCAGAAATCCCCCCTTTCGATTGGTTACTTCTTGACATTTTAACATATATCCTCCAAATACTGAAGGAAATTCTGTATAAAAAACCTCCTCCGGCTGAATACTAAGTCCTAAATTGCCGGAAATTCCTATGGGAGGGGAGGTTCTTTATGCCATTACTGCTTGCATTGCTCTTGTTTCTTTCCGCTGTGTGTCAACCGGCTTTTGGTTCGGTAACCCCAACGGTGATCCCGATTGGGGAAACAAGGGACAATACTTCTATTGGTTTATTCAATACATTAGACGTCACGGATAACTTGTTTGTTCCACATAAGGCTAAATTTTCTCAGGAAAATTTTATTATTGTGATTTGGACGGACAAAAAACGTCTCAAGGCGATGAATTTACTAGAAATACGTGGCCCGGAGCAAGTGGTCAATGTCACCGGCTTCCCGGTAAAGGATTATCAAAATACGGGCAGGGATGTTTTGGTGAAGATGGTGGAGGAAACAGTTGGTGTAAAGGTAGATTACTACATTCAAGTGGATCAGGCTGTTTTCGAAAAGACCGGGGAAATGATCGGGCCTATAAACTTGTCCGGCCGAGCTGTAGCTGTGGCCGCGGCTTTTGAAGA
Source organism: uncultured Clostridia bacterium (assembly GCA_964554735.1). GTDB lineage: Bacteria > Bacillota > Desulfotomaculia > Desulfotomaculales > CAZKPV01 > CAZKPV01. The sequence goes on along the minus strand of CAZKPV010000145.1, from coordinate 1,244 downwards.
ATCTCCTTTGACTCAAGATATTGGCTGTGAAAAGATTATCCGCTCCCTGGCGCAAAAAATGGCCGAGCCGGAGACGCTGGTTAAACTACCCCTCTTGGCTTATGTTCTCGCCACCGAGGTGGAAACCAACATGGGCGTTATGGATATTTTGCGTCTGTACCGGCAGGTGCATGGTTGTGGTGCGGACAACATTCATCGGCTCTGACAACCTAGGGACGGTCCCCCTTGTTAGGGACGGTCCCCTCTGTGTTCGACTTCTAACACAAGGGGGACCGTCCCTGGGTTGTGAGGGGACCGTCCCTGGGTCCCTTCGCGGGTTCAATCTTCGAGCTGTCTTGCAATATGTTCCATCGTGTTAAAAAAGTTTGACACTTGGTATTCCACTGCTGTGGTTGTTGCATCCATTTGGTCTATTAGGTGGGCAAAGCGTTCATATTTTAACTGAAAGCCGTATATATTGCGGACAAGGTGCCTAAACTTCAGGTATTCTTCCAGGGAACAGTAAAGCCTCTTGTCGATTACAGCCGGACGTGTTTCGGGTAGCTCCACCGACATCTGGCGTAATAGTTTTTTGTGCCAGCCCTCGCCGCTGGGTAATTTCCCGTCAATCTCCTTGGATATCATCTTGAATATTCTTTCCATCGCCATATAATAATCGAAAAGTACGGATGCAAATACCCTTTTTTCGATCTCGGGATCTAACATTCGATCCTGCATATCCTGCAAGTTCCCTTGTAGTTGCAAAATATTGCCTAGCTCCTCCTCTACTTCATCGCGCAATAGTATAAGTTTGTATAACATTACAACTCTTTTCCTTCTTCTTTAATTTTTTTTTGAAGCCTTGGGGGTGCTTGCTCTATTGGCACCAGATCTACCTTAAAAGGTAGGGCAAGGTCATATAATGCCCACGCTATATCGGGATACTGGTGTTCGACAACTCCGTATATTGCGAGATCTATGTCGGAATGCTCCGAAAATTTACCATTAACGGTGGAACCAAAAAGTATGACTTTTTTAATTCCGTACCTGCCTTTTAAAACTCTTGCGCACTCATTGGCTTTTTTTAAGGCCAGCCGGTACCTTATCTTCAAAGCATTTTCACTTTTCTTTTTTCTTTTCGCCCAACCATGCTTGTATTGTTCCATTTTTTTTGGGCTTATCATGGTGGTCCTCCTTGCTCTTTGCTCTTTAGGGACGGTCCCCCTTGTTAGGGACGGTCCCCTCTGTGTTCGACTTCTAACACA
>CAZKPV010000144.1:4549-4786 GCA_964554735.1 uncultured Clostridia bacterium | reverse complement strand
ACCTCCGAGACAGCACAACCGGTTGTTGCACCAACAATTCCATTCGGTTACTCAGATATTCCATACTTTAGAAGCTATCCCGGCACCTTCACTTTACAACCGGAAACATTGGTTAGCGTATACCAGGATATCTCCATGTCGCTCATACGTATGGGATTTAAAAAAATTATCTTCATGAATGGCCATTACCCAAATCCCCCTTTCATAGAGGAGGCAATGCGCCGTGTTACCAAAAAG
>CAZKPV010000144.1:1429-4539 GCA_964554735.1 uncultured Clostridia bacterium | reverse complement strand
GGAGCCTTTTTAGCGCTCTGTAACTTCTTTATAATTGCCGAAGAAGAGGCCCAAAAAGTCCTAAAGGAAATGAACCAGCCCCCTGTATGGGGACATGCATGCCTGATTGAAACCTCCGTATCAGAAGTCTTTGGCGCAACTGTTAGGGAGGAATTGCTTCACGGTAATATACCCAGCAACATCCCTAACGAGCTGAAAGACTTTGTGCCCATTGCTCCACCCGGAATATCTACACCATTCTTTGAACGAACGGAAACAGCCGAGGCAATCTGGGGGGTAGACACCCCAGGCCCCATGGGAGACCCTAAGGGACATTCAAAGGAAATAGGGGAGCGAATAATCAAGGCAACTATTACACCGGTTGTCAAACTAATCAATGACATAAAAGACATGGAAGTGGTTTTGGAAAAAAACTATTTAGATACAATTAAGAGGTAGCTATCACTACCCCCCGTGAGTTTTACCTAAATCCCAAGGTGTGTCCATATTTCAGACGGTTAGACCAGGACCCGAACCCGCGGGGGGAACCAACCCCGACACAATCCAACGGTGGGCCTTACCCTGAAAGGGCCCCTCCGGCAACCTCCCAAAGATACAGGCTTGCTACTGTTCCGTAGGGTGAATACTGCCTCGCATATTGCGCAAATCTCTCCCGATCAATGGTTTCGTGGCCATAAAGTGTCTGCATGCCCCTTCGAATGCCAAGATCACCATAACTTACAACATTGGGCCGTTGCAAACAAAAAATCATGATCATTTCCGCAGTCCATATCCCAATCCCCTTCAGTGCCGTGAGCCTTTCGACCACTTCCTCATCGGGTAACCTAGCCAACCCATCAGCATCGAATTCACCATTTTTGACCTTTTGCGCAAAATCCCTTATGTATTCGGCCTTTCTAAAGGTCATACCAAGACTCTGGATTTCCTCAAGTCCAAGGGAACAAATCCCATCCACACTTACGGACCCCGCCTTATCATTTAACCTTTGCCAAATGGTTGCCTGGGCCTTGGTTGAAATCTGTTGCCCGATAATATGACGAATGACAGAGGAAAAGAGATCGCCATCAACCTTCCGATAGACATGTCCGATCCTGGAAATTGCCTTCCCCAATATGGCATCCCTTTTTTTAAAAATTGAACTTCCTTTGAACCATATTCAAAATACAATAACACCGCCCCCCAGTTGTCATAATTATAGCATAGACATTTAGCCGCAAAAAATAGCTGTTACCGTAGGGGGAAAACGGCCCTTACACCCTCCCTCCCAAAAGAGAAGTTGCATAAACAGTAAACATTACGCAAACAACAAACATTACCCGAACAGCTAACATTGTACAAATGGCAGTTGTGCGAAAGGCGATTGGTGTACGAGTTATGGGACCTGCGCGAAAACAGTTGGTGCGCGAATGGTGATTGGCTCGCGAACAGTTTTTTGGTGCGGTATTTGAGCAAAAAAACAAGTTTTGCGAGGGAAAAGCCTTGCAAACAGTTTTTTAGGGTGTTTTTTGAGCAAAATTGCAAGTATTGCGAGTTTTTGCTGGAAGGAACAGGTAAATGGCGGCTTTTTACTATCATTAGTTGAAAATTTGCTCACCAAACCCACCGGGCCCACCAAACCTACCAAACCTACCAGACTGATCTAACTCTCTATTCTGCCCGCTGCGGTGAAACACAAACGACCCTATGACGGGATGTCAAGGGCCGCAAATTCCTGTAACTAAACAGTTGTTTATATTAAATGTTCTTGAAATGTTCTTGCAATGTTCTTGTTAAATGCTTTTACTCCATATTTGTATTCCATGGCTGTATTTTTTATTTCGCAAATGGCGGAGAGGGTGGGATTCGAACCCACGGAGGGGATCAACCCTCACACGATTTCGAGTCGTGCGCCTTCAACCAGACTCGGCCACCTCTCCAAGAATAATCTTGTGGGACGAGCCTAAAAGAATACCCTCTCTCGCAGCCAGGCCCATCCTTATTTACTGCAACTAGCCCACCAATCTCCCGTAGTCGAGGCCACCATTCCTTCGTAGCCAGGCCCATCCCTACTTACTCCGACCGGCTCACCCGCACCTTGGCCCCATCCCCTCTGTGGGCTATCCTCACTTAACCCTACCCTCATTTCGCCGGCGTAAATCCGCGAAGAACCTTCGGATTATTCCCCCGCACTCATCCTCCAGAATCCCCGCAATAACCTCTACCCTATGGTTAAACTTGGGATGTCGCACTACATCTACTACCGAGTCCACGGCACCGGCCTTGGGATCCGCCGCCCCGTAGACCAATGTTTTCACCCGAAACTGAACAATCGCTCCGGCACACATAACACAGGGCTCCACCGTGCTATACAATGTGGCCTCCCCAAGGCGCCAATCCCCAACTTGGGCCGCCGCCGCCCGCATGGCCACGATCTCCGCATGGGCAGTGGCATCATTCAGCGACTCCCGCAAATTGTGACCACGGGAAACAATTTCCCCGGCGATCACGACAACAGCCCCCACCGGGACCTCACCTATTGCATAGGCCTTATTCGCTTCCCTGAGGGCCTCCCGCATATACCCTTCGTGGTCCACATTATCTCCTCAAAAATAAAAATGGTACGCCCGGGAGGACTCGAACCCCCGGCACGTGGTTTAGGAAACCACTGCTCTATCCACCTGAGCTACGGGCGCATAAAAATGGCGCGCCCGGAGGGAGTCGAACCCCCAACCTTTAGATCCGTAGTCTACTGCTCAATCCAATTGAGCTACGGGCGCGCAATATCTATGTTAGGCAGCGGCTCTCAACTCGCTACCGCATCAAATATTTTACCATAAAGCTAGCTCTTATGCAAATTTACGCGGACATTTTTTTTGGCCCTTTTATGCGATTCCCGGTAATCCAATACATTTCCTCCCCTACCACCACATCCCCTACCACCACATCCCTTACCACCACCGCTAGCCCCAAATAAAATTGGCTTCTTAAATACTAAACAAAAACCACCTACCGATAAAATATTTTTATCAACAGATGGTGTATTATCTGGCGGAGAGTGAGGGATTCGAACCCTCGATACAGGTTATAGCCCGTATACTCGCTTAGCAGGCGAGCGCCTTCAACCGACTCGG
>CAZKPV010000144.1:0-1419 GCA_964554735.1 uncultured Clostridia bacterium | reverse complement strand
TATTGCCCAACCCCTTTTATGGCGGAGGGGGTGGGATTCGAACCCACGGAACCCGTGTAGGCTCAACGGTTTTCAAGACCGCCTCCTTCAACCGCTCGGACACCCCTCCATCGTGTGCCCATTTATACGCAAAATTAAATATATCATAAAGGATTTTACTTGTCAAACCTGATTTTTTCTAGGCCACCCATGTAAGGAAGGAGGGCCTTTGGTATCGTCACCGACCCATCCTCCTCCTGATAGTTCTCTAAAATCGCCGCCACAGTTCTCCCGATGGCAACACCGGAACCGTTGAGCGTATGCACAAACTCCGCCCTCGAACCGGTGCCCCGCCTAAACCTTATATTTGCCCGGCGCGCCTGATAATCCAGGAAATTGCTACAGGAAGATATCTCCCTATACAAATTGTAGCTCGGCATCCAGGCCTCCAGATCGTAGGTTTTAGCGGAGCTAAAGCCCAGGTCGCCCGTGGACAGGCAAACCACACGGTATGGAATCTCAAGGAGTTGTAAAACTTTTTCGGCATCCTTGACCAGTTTTTCAAGCTCATCATAGGAGTCCTCGGGCCTGGTAAACTTGACCAGTTCCACCTTGTTAAACTGGTGGAGCCTAATTAATCCCCGGGTATCCCTACCGGCCGCACCGGCCTCGGCGCGAAAACAGGCACTGTAGGCACAGTGGTAAATCGGCAAAAGGTCTCCATCCAGTATCTCCTCCCTGTAAAAGTTGGTTACCGGAACCTCGGCAGTTGGAATCAAATAATAGTCAGTGTTTTCTATTTTGAACATATCCTCGCCGAATTTAGGCAACTGCCCCGTGCCGATCATACTTCCCCTGTTTACCATAAAGGGCGGGAAAAGCTCCGTATAGCCATGCTCCTTGGTATGTAGGTCAAGCATGAAGTTAATCAAGGCCCGCTCCAGCAAGGCCCCGGCACCCTTATAGAATACAAACCTGGCGCCGGACACCTTGCCCCCTCGTTCAAAGTCCAGAATGCCAAGATTTTTGCCTATATCCCAATGGGCCTTGGCTTCAAAATCATGCCGGGGCAATTCCCCCCATTTCCTGATTTCAATATTGTCCTCGTCACTTTCCCCAACGGGCACAGACTCGTGGGGAATGTTGGGGATATTGAGGAGGGTTGTGTATATTTCTTCCTCCAAAAGTTTAACCCGGTCATCCAGCTCCTTGATACGCGCGGAAACCTCCCGCATCTCCGAAATGAGATCCTCGGCAGGCTTACCTGCCTTTTTTAAACCGGCAATTTTTTCCGATGTAAGCCTTGATGACTACCTGAGGGTTGACAAGGAGCGTAGGGAAAAGCTGTTTGAGGTTGAACAGCTTAAAAGCAAACGCAACTCTGTTTCGGAAAAAATTGCCGGTTTAAAAAAGGCAGGTAAGCCTGCCGAGGATCTCATT
>CAZKPV010000143.1:0-4941 GCA_964554735.1 uncultured Clostridia bacterium | reverse complement strand
GGGATTTTTCAAAAATATCGACCGCCACGGGAAAATCACCCTGTTGCTCTATAACTACACCTATCCCCGCATAATTGCCCTCAATGCTCTCATAAAAACCATCGACGGACTGCGGTGGAATATAGCTAGTATAAGGATCATCCAATGCCTTAATCATTCCGTCTATGGCGCCAGCTACAAGATCGTCCAACACGGGTTTGTCCACATGATAATGGTAGATATAATCCAATATTTCACTAAAAGCACCTGTTTCCAAGGCATCGGTTTGAATTTCCGAGGAATTATCCCCGGCAAAAACAACACCGGGCATGAAAATGAGTGATAAAAACAGCAATACAACCACATAAAAAGAAAATTTCCGCGACATGATTATCTCACTCCCGTTATCTCGATTACAAATAAATTCGTTAAACTTATGCCTTTTCCTGCTTGGCCGCCCCTATATAGGTAATATTAGGCACGTGAAGGTTTTTGCCCGCCAAAGTGGAAATACTACCTAACACATAAATGTTTCCAAAGAGGTGTATTCACTGATGTCCCGAAAAAAAATGCTTATCATTGACGGTAATAGCCTGTTGCATCGGGCCTTTTATGCCATCCCCTTTCTTTCGACTAGCGGCGGCCTTCCTACCAATGCCGTTTATGGTTTTACCAACATGCTATTCAAGGTGTTGGAGGAAGAAAAGCCAAACTACATAGCCATTGCCTTCGATAAGGGAAAAATAACTTTTCGCAATCGTATGTACAAGGATTATAAAGCCAAGCGAAAAGCCACCCCGGAAGAACTACGGCCACAATTTGCAATGCTGAAAAAAATACTAGCCGCCATGCGGATCCCAACATACGAAATAGAAGGTTTTGAGGCAGATGACATTATTGGAACGATTGCCGCCCGGGCGGAGGGTGCTGGGCTAAAGAATATCATACTAACCGGGGACAAGGACTCACTACAACTCGTTTCACCCCAAACCCTTGCACTGATTACTAAAAAAGGAATTTCCGAACTTGAAATATTCGACGTGGACACAGTCAAGAAAGAGTTCAAGGTATCCCCGGAACAGTTTGCGGACTACAAGGGCCTCATGGGTGACCAGTCGGATAATATCCCGGGAGTCCCAGGTATAGGCAAAAAATATGCTTCTAAACTGATTGAGGAATATGGTTCTGTTGAAGAGGTAATAAAAAACGCTGATCACCTGACTCCAAGACTAAAAAAAACCATTACGACAAACTCCGAACTGGCAGTCTTGTCAAAAAAACTTTCACAAATAGTGCGAGATGTTCCTATTGAAATAGATCTGGACAAATGCAAATGGAACGGCCCCAATTATGATGATCTTTTAAATGTTTTTAATGAATTTGAATTCAAAAGGCTGATAAACACCATCCTGGATAGCAAATCAACTGTTGCGGGGGAAGAAACAAGCAAGGAGGAATTCGATGTCCCCTACAAAAGGCTGGCAACCCCGGAAGAATACAATGATTTGGCCTTGGCCGCGGAAAAGTTAGGGCAAGTGGGCTTGGTTTTGGCTAACAACGAGAAGGGTGAATTGATTGGCTCATATATATCACTTGGTGAAGGAAAAGTGTTTGAATTGCCATTAAACCAAAACGAAACCAAAGACGATTGTCTGTTATGTTTAAAAGAAATATGTGAACATGAAGAGATTGAAAAGTGTATTCACAATGCAAAAGATGCCATACTTTTATTAAATAAATACAACATACAGCTAAACAATCTATCTTTCGACACCATGCTTGCCGCCTATCTTCTCAACCCGGCCTTTGCACATACCGACCTTTCCAATTTAGCATTGGAACACCTGGGTATAGCCATCCACAAAAACAGTGACAAATATCTTGCCTCTTGCGCGGATGTAACCCTAAGGCTAGCTAAAGTTTTAGATGACAAATTGAAGGAGCAGGAGCAGGAATCCCTTTACTATAAGATGGAACTGCCACTGGTAAGCGTACTGGCGGATATGGAGATTGCCGGAGTCGCCGTGGACAAAACACAGTTAAAAACCATGTCCGTGGAATTGGAAAAACAAATAGAGGGGATCCAAGCAAATATCTTTTCTCTTGCGGGGGAAACTTTTAACGTAAACTCGCCCAAACAGCTTTCGGTAATACTTTTCGAGAAGCTAAAATTGCCTGTTATCAAGAAAACAAAAACGGGCTATTCAACGGATGCGGCCGTGCTGGAGAAATTGGCCAATGAGCATGAAATTATTGAAATAATTCTTCAGTACCGCCAGATAGTGAAGCTCAAATCTACCTATGTTGATGGATTAAAAGCACTAATTAATCCGCGGACCGGGCGCCTGCATTCAACTTTTCACCAAACCGTAACTGCAACCGGTAGGCTTTCCAGCGCGGAGCCAAATTTGCAGAATATACCTATCCGTTTGGAACAAGGGCGCAAGATCAGAAAGTTTTTCATGCCCAGGCACAAACAAAATCTCATTTTAACGGCGGATTATTCGCAAATAGAACTGCGTGTTCTGGCCCATATTTCCGGTGATCCCAACCTGATTGAGGCCTTTGCAAAGGGCCAGGATATACACTCCCGCACAGCAGCGGAAGTCTTTAATATACCCATGGAAGAAGTGACACCAGAGTTGCGTAATAGGGCCAAGGCAGTGAATTTCGGTATAGTATATGGCATTAGCGATTTTGGGCTGGCAAGGGATTTGAGGATAACCAGAAAAGAAGCAAAATCCTATATAGAGAATTATTTTAGAAGATACAAGGGCGTTAAACAATACCAGGAAAGCATTGTGCAAAAAACTCTGGAAAAGGGCTACGTTACAACTTTATTTAAACGCCGCCGTTATATACCCGATTTGTTCAGCTCCAACTATGTTGTGAGAAATGCAGGTAAACGTACGGCCATAAACACCCCTATTCAGGGAACAGCCGCCGATATAATCAAAATTGCCATGGTTAATATTAACAACAGGATAAGGGAAAGGAAAATGAAGTCGATCATGATCTTGCAGGTCCATGATGAGTTGATTTTCGACATACCATCATCTGAACTAGACGATATGTTAGAACTGGTCAAAACCTCTATGGAAAACGCCGTCATACTAGACGTGCCGCTGACAGTAGAAACCAAAGTGGGCAAGAGTTGGTACGACACAAAAAAGGTCTAAGGGGGACAGCATAGATGCCTGAATTGCCTGAAGTGGAAACCATTAAACGAAGTCTGGAAGAATCAGTAACCAATACAACCGTGCAGAAAGTTGATGTTTACCTTCCTAAAATTATAAAAGAACCTTCGGCTACAGAGTTTGTTGAGTTGTTACGGGGGAAAACGATCACCTCCATTAGCCGAAGGGGTAAATATTTGCTCATTCAGTTATCAGGTGATCTGGTAATGGTCGTGCACTTCCGTATGACAGGTAAATTTATATATTGTAGACCGGGGGAAAAGATACCGAAGCATACCCATTTAACTATTGCACTTGATAACGAAAGGGAACTGAGATATGTCGACACACGGAAGTTTGGGCGGTTCCATTTAGTGGAAGGAGATCACCTTGGCCAAATATCCGGCCTAAACAGCCTCGGCATTGAACCATTGGATGAAAGGCTAACCCGTGACTATCTCAAAAAGCACCTTAAATTTCGCCGGGCCAAGATAAAACCACTGCTGTTAAACCAAAGACTAATTGCCGGGATAGGAAATATTTACGCCGATGAGATTTTACATGCCGCAAGGATCCACCCGGAAAGGTTGGCCTGCACGTTAAACGCCCGCGAAACCGCAAACCTTTATTTATCCATCAAAAGAATAATAAGGGAAGGAATTAAATATAATGGAACCAGTATACGTGATTATGTAGACAGCAATGGGAGGCTGGGTAAGTTTCAAAATTATTTGTCGGTCTACAACCGAGAAGGGAAACAATGCGCAAAATGCGGTTCAACGATAACTAGAAAGAAAATTGCCGGCCGTAGCACCTATTTTTGCCCGTCCTGCCAAAAAGCAGCTAATTAGTTATATCACATTAGCCTCTTACCCCTCATATATTATTTAAAGCAATATCTTTATTTGAGGGAGGTAAGAGTTTTAAGTGGAAATCCTAACCATAATTATTTTTGCTTTGGCCTTAAATATGGACGCCTTTGCCGCGGGAACGGCCTATGGTATGCGTGGAATCAAAATACCCCCAATTTCAGTGCTAATAATAAGCCTGATGTCGGTCGCGGCCATAAGTATATCAATGCTGGCCGGCAAATTGATCTCACAATATGTCCCAGTTTATTTGGCCCATGCACTCGGCGGTGGAATACTGTTTTTAATAGGTGCATATATAATTTACCAAACCTACAGAAGTAGCACTAACATCAAGCGGGGGTCCAAAAAGAAAACGGATCCCGTATTACAAATCCACATACGGCCTCTGGGCCTCATAGCCCAGGTAATACATGAACCAACCAGGGCCGACATGGACCAGTCCGGGAATATATCACCGGTTGAAACTCTTCTACTTGGAACGGCACTGTGTGTTGATGCCTTCCTAGCCGGGTTTGCCGTTTCCATGTTGGGATTCGACATACTGTTAACAGCATTAATTGTGGGTGTGGGGCATTTACTGCTTTTTTCCTCGGGAATCCTGTTTGGAAGATTTTTGAACAACAGTAGTGTTGGCTCAAAGATATCCATTATACCCGGTTTAATTTTATCTAAATAACCAAAACTGGTGATACCAATGCTTCCATAAATATTACATATACCATAAGCTAAAACTTCATCAACACCATATAAAGATTCATCAGTAAAAATAATAGTTTGTAATGGCTCTGGTAGTAGTCCTTCCTCAGCTAAAGTATCGAGAGCTATGCCTGTTAAAATTGTATATTGAATATCCCGTTTTTTTAATACTTTACGAACTGCTTCCAAACAAGTAGATAACTCTAAGTCGGGATAGT
>CAZKPV010000142.1:0-4999 GCA_964554735.1 uncultured Clostridia bacterium | reverse complement strand
GTGCGTCTGCCATACTTAACTGCCCCAGCCGGGCAGTTTTCTCTGCATTTATTACAGTAAAGGCAGTGTCTTTTATCAACTACATAATCATCTGAAATACACGCACTGGAACAATTATCAACGCAGACATTGCATTCCGTGCACTCGTCCTGATTAATATAGTAGCCAACCCTACTAAATCTGCCGATCCACGAATAAATAATCCCTATAAAGCAGTAGCGGTGCCAAAACTCCTCGCCAAACAAGACAGTCACAATTAAACCTACAGGGATCAACAAAATGAAAAAAGGCACCACGAAATCATTGACCAAGAGAGTCCTCATTATAAAGAAACTCAAAGCTACTATAAGTATTTGAACAAAAACATTGGGGAAATATTTTTTATCGGGCCGGAAAACCGACTTGTCATTAACCGTTTTGAGGGCATCTATAGTTGTCAAAATTGGGCAGGCCCAACCACAGTAGATGCGCCCCAAAAAAGGAAGGAGCAACAAACTCAGCCCCAGCAAGATGCCCCATATTTCTATAAGGCCAGTAAACCATAAAACAAATATCATCACCAAAAAAAAGATTCTAATGGCAGTTCTCAGATTCATCTGCTATCGGTACTCCCTTCCTGTTTGAAATCCTTTAGCCAACCAAAAAAAACATCCCACACCCGCACCCTATGATCCGAAAAGGTATGGTCGGCGTCTTTTATCAGGGCCAATTTTTTTGGTTCATGGGCCGTGCCATAAAGCAAATGCGCGTCGGAAACAGGCACAAGGTCATCGGCCGTACCGTGGATCAAAAGCAGTGGCCGTGTCCCAATTTGTTTAGCACATTCCGGAATATCATATTGCGCTAAATCCTGAAAGAAACGCCTTTGCAGGTAAAGAGCCCCGTTGTCACTTTGAAGCATTATCCTGTCATTAGGGGAACCGCTTAAAAGAGGCCCGTCATCTAGGGGATCACTTCCGCAAAAACCGCTAAACAGATGTAACGGTTGGGCAGATGCCGCCCAGGTGCATACAGCCGCAATTCCCTTATCTAAAGCCGCAAACGCAAGAACGGTAGTCCCTCCAAAACTTCTTCCATTTAAGATGATCTCTTGGTAACCATTGGCCCGTGCCCAATCAACAACGGCATCTAAATCATCAACCTGTCCGGACAGTGTCAGTTCCTCCCACAGGCCCTCACTATTACCGCAACCCGCAAAATCAAACAGTAAAGTTGCAAATCCACGTTTAGCCAATTCCTCGCCCATAGCTATGGATCCGCCATCACCCTCCTTGCTACCGGTAAACCCATGACAGACAACAACCAATGGCGATTTTTCGACAGCTTTCCCAGTTGTACCACCTTTTAATGATAATGTATCTGCCCGTAACAACCCGGCTAATTTTAATCCCTTACGGTTCTTGATAGTCAAGCCTTCCCAGTCCATTAGCCCACCTCCAAAATATTAGGAGCTAACATTACCTAGTATCTTCTGTAAGTTTTTTAATTGTTTCATTACATGTTCCTTTTCCCTTTGCCCGGGCTTTGAAAGTGCAAAATCTTTCAAAGGGACGGCAATAGATTCGTACGTATCCTGCAACTCATCGGTGCTAAATTCAAGATCGTCCGTTAGCTGTATAGTTTCCTGCCAACTGGGGGCGTATGCTTTGAGCCCAAGCCTCTCCGGTATTAAACGCTCCATTGCAGATAAAGCATCGGGATTGCCATGAATAAGAAAAACTTTCTTTAGATCTTGATTGAATGAACCCAACCATTTCAACAACTCCTCCTGGTCAGCATGTGATGAGTAACCGATGATACTTCTTATATCGGCCTTAACGGCTATCTCCTCGCCGTGTATACGCATTGAGGTAACACCGTCAAGCAAACGCTGACCTTTTGTGCCCTCCGCCTGATAACCTACCATTAGAATGGTACTTTCAGGGCGCCACAGGTTGTGCTTTAGATGGTGTTTTATTCTACCCGCCTCACACATGCCACTGGCGGCAAGTATAATGGCACCACCCTTTATCTTGTTAATCGCCCGGGATTCGTCCGCAGTGCGGGAAAGATGAAGTAGCGGCATAATGAGGGGGTTATCACCAGTGTATATTAACTCCCTTGTTTCCTTGTCAAAATATTTTTGGTAACATCTGAATACTTCCGTTACTGCCACAGCCATGGGGCTGTCAATATATATCTCCATGGGCGGCATCTTTTTGTCGACAAACAGCAGATTGAGATCATAGAGTAAATCCTGTGTCCTTTCCACAGCAAAGGCCGGAATGACAAGGTTGCCGCCTTTTTTATATGTTTCCCATACTATCCTGTGTAGCTCCTCCACCCTGTTTGTCTCATCGGGCCGGGCCCTGTTGCCGTAGGTGCATTCCATGAGGACATAATCGGCCCTTTCAACTGTCTCAGGATCATTAACATAAGGCTTTCCATCGGACCCAAGATCCCCGGAGAAGACAATTTTAGTTTGTTTACCGGCCTCATGCACCCATAACTCTAAAATTGATGAACCTAAAATGTGACCCGCATCAGAAAAGCGAACCAGAACATCATCATCTAACTTGATGACCTGTTTGTAACTCGTCCTTTCAATCTTCCGCACGCAGTTGTAAGCATTATCCGATGTGTATATAGGGTCAATAAGCATTTTCCCCGCCCGCTTTGCTTTTCGGTTTAACCGCTCTACTTCCATTTCCTGTATATAACCGCAATCCGGTAGCATTATTTCCAATAGATCCACAGTTGCATCAATTGCAAGAGCGCGCCCTTTGAAACCGTGCTTGAAGAATTTGGGAACCAAACCGGTATGGTCTATATGGGCGTGGGTAAGTAACAGATAATCCACACTGGAAGGCACTACCGGAAAAGGCAGGTAGTTGCGCTCACGTATCAAACGCGCCCCTAAAAACATACCACAATCAATCATTATTTTTTTGTCTGCTGTTTCCACCAGATAGCAAGAACCCGTGACTGTTTGCGCCGCACCGAAAAATGTTATTTGCATTATATTGTCCTCCCAATATTATCCTCCCAAATCACGCTATGTACAACTTAAATATTGCTTTAACATTTTTCGAGATGTAATTCGGCAATCCCTTCTTGTTGGAGCATCCTATAATTTATATAATGGACTGGGGTGATTAAAAATATGAAAAAAGCAGTTGTTGTTCTCTCCGGTGGTCTTGACAGTACGGTGTGTATGTCTATTGCAAAAAAAAAGGGTTACGACATCTACCCGATTACATTTTCCTACGGCCAAAGTCACAGTAGGGAAATTGAACAGGCGAAAAAAATCGCCAACTACTATGAATGTCGCCGGCACTTGATTACTGATTTGGATTTTTTTAAAGATATAGGCGCTAGCGCCTTAACCTCGCCCAACATTGGTATTCCAACCGATAGGGACATGGATAAGATGGGAGATGATTTGCCCGTCACTTACGTTCCATTCAGAAATGCCGTGTTTTTATCAATGGCTGTAAGTTATGCGGAATCAATAAAGGCGGAGTGCATCTACACAGGGGTTAATGCCCTCGACTATTCCGGTTACCCGGACTGCCGCCCGGAATTTATTGCTGCGTTCCAAAAAACAGTTGATTTGGGGTCATCTGCTGTGGAGGAGGGCTGCCGGATCAGGATCGAAACACCGCTGGTCGACCTGACCAAGGGTAAAATTGTAAAACTCGGTTTGGGGAACAAAGCACCTTTGCACCTAACTACCAGTTGCTATCTTGGTGGTGATAAGGCATGCGGCAAATGTGATTCCTGCCAATTGAGACTAAAGGGTTTTAAGGAGGCCGGGGTTACGGACCCGATCGAATACGAGCCTTGATTATGGTTAAGCCTATTTTATCCCGGCCAGAACATGGAGCTGGGGCAGTATCCTTACATTATCCCCAAAACCCGGATCTGAGGAAACCTTGTTAACTATCCATTTGAAAACTGCCAAGGGGTCCCCGTCTGTTAGGGGTTGGAGGGTAAACGGGCAGGTTTTATACCTTTGGTGAACCTGTTTTGCATATAAGTAATCCTTTTCGTCGCCAACCACTACTTTTAGCTCCTTTGGTGTAGGGCCATGCATAAATTCATCTAATACACAAATGTCTGTTGTATTCCCCGAACTCGGAGGTTTTGGTGACAGACATACGTGATCCGTTTTAAACAGCCACCTAGGTATTAGAGAACCCTGTGTTTCAATGTGTACAGTGTAATTTTCCCGATGAAGTAATTTCACTAGTTTGTTCAAATCGTGTATACAGGGATTACCGCCGGTTATGGTTATTCTGTTTGTGATACCCCTGTTAAGATCGTTTACAAGCGCGACTATACCTTCTTCCGGTAAGTGCTGTCTGGCCTGCCGAACATTTCGGGCATAAACGGTATCGCACCAGACACATCTGTAGTCACAACCGGCTAACCTCAAAAATACTGTACGTAGACCTGCATACATTCCTTCACCCTGAATGGTAGGCCCGAAGACTTCATAAACAGGCAAATCAGACATCGGTGGCGTAAACCTCCACATAACAAGTTGGCGTTTCCCAAAGTTTTACCTTATAAATTTCCGGCAGTTTCTTTTGCAAGGATCTACAAATCCACAAGGCTATATTCTCCGCCGTTGGAATATCCGGCAGCAGCTCATTCAGCAAACGGTGGTCCAATTTGTCAACCGCATATTTTTTAACTGTTTGTTTTAAATCCTCAAAATCCATAACCATACCTGTTTGCGCATCAAGGTGACCCTTTATAGTCAATTCAAGTTTGTAAGTATGGCCATGCAAATTTTTGCAGTGACCAGGATGATTTGGTAAATAATGAGCACTATTAAAAGTAAACTGCTTGGTTATCAGTACACTCAACTTTTTATTCCCCCTTGGCCTTCCAACCAGTCAACAAATTGGCGTGCTGTCCTGGGCGAACGACCGTTATAATACATTTCCCATTTCAGGGCCTCGTCATGTAGGGTTTTGACATCCAACTCAAGCCCCCTCTTTCTTGCTAATCC
>CAZKPV010000141.1:0-5004 GCA_964554735.1 uncultured Clostridia bacterium | reverse complement strand
GCACTGGGTCTGATATTTCCCACCGGAACCGGGGAACGCACCAGGATATTTCCCAAAGCCCGGACATTCAACGGTATCAGTGGCCACAGGTAGGGTATGCCGAAGGATTTTGAAGCGGCCAAAAATAAAACAACTAAAATGCTACCCACGACCAAACCCGGTAGTTTAAAGGCCGCCGCCAACACCAGGAGCAAGAGCCGCACTAAACGGTTGGCCATGGCTATTTCCACACTGGGGGTTAAAAATGTGCCTATGGCCGCAATGGCCGTGTACAATATAACCTCGGGAATGAAAAACCCAATACTCGCCGCCAGATCCCCTATTAGGACAGCGGCGATAACTCCGGCCGCCGTTGCTAAGGGGGCCGGCACGTGTATAGTGGCTAATCGTATAAAATCTATGGCCACCTCCGCCATTAAAAACTGTATAAACAGAGGTATGGGGCCCGTTTTTTCGGGACCGATAAATTTAAATGATTCTGGCAATATCTGGGGCTCAATGGATCCCAGAAACCACAGCGGAAGAATAAATATTGACAGTAGAATACCCACAAACCTCACCCAACGTGTGTATATGCCCACGGTGGGGTTTTGCCTGTATTCCTCGGCGTGTTGTAAATGGTGAAAAAATGTGGCCGGGGCAATAATGATGCTGGGTGAAGTATCCACCATTACCAACACATGACCTTCCGTTAGATGTACGGCCGCCACATCGGGTCTTTCGGTGAAACGCACCTTGGGGTAGGGATTCCAGTAACTACCCGGGGTTATCAATTCCTCCACTGCCTTTTCGGCCATGGGCAGTGCATCAATTTCTATGTTTTGTATTTTCTTTTTTATACCGTCCACCAATTCGGGATTGGCTATGTCCTTTATGTAAGCAATTGCAATGTCCGTTTTTGACCGTCTGCCGGCCTGCATGATTTCAAAACGCAGTTTGGGGTCCCGCAGGCGTCTTCTGATAAGTGTTGTGTTGAAGATTAGGGTCTCGGTAAAACCATCCCGTGAACCACGCACGACCTTTTCCAAATCCGGTTCCTCGGGTGATCTGCCGGGATATTCACGGACATCTATAATTATTGCCTCTTTTTCCCCATCAACCAACAAAGCCAAGGGCCCGGCAAGTACCTGCTCGACAACCTGGTTTAAATCTGTTTCCTTACCTACCTCAATGTAATTTACATATTTTAAAAACAGATCTTCAAGTTTTGTTTTGCCTCTTGTTTTTAAATCTTCTGGTTTGACCTTGCTGAGACTGCGTAATATAAGCGTCATTACATCATCTTTGGCAAAACCGTCCACAAAAAATAGGGCGGCATCCAAACCGGCAAAGCTAATCTCCCTATGGAGCACATCGAAGGATTCACCTACACCCAATTCCTTTTTCAGGAATTCAACATTTACCTTTAGTTTTTTACTGATCTCGATTTTGGCCGTTTTGGAAGAAGACGCCATTTTGGTACCAAACCCTCTCAAACTCGTATTTGATTGCCGTTGCCACTAGTGTTTAGGGCGAAAGGCCAATGCCGCAAGATACCCAAATACAACTGCCGCGGTAATCCCTATAGCCGTTGCTGACAGTGCGCCGCCAAACAAGCCCAACAGTCCGTCCGCCAGTATCCCGTCCATTACCCCCTTGGCCAAGAGATGGCCGAAACCGGATAAGGGCACCGTTGCCCCCGCCCCGGCAAAGTTAACTAAGGGCTCGTAAATACCCAGGGCACTGGCAACCACACCCGCAGTAACAAATCCAACTAATATATGGGATGGCGACACCTTGTGGCTCGTGAGGTCCATGAAAAGCTGACCCACCACACAAAATGCACCCCCGACTACAAACGCCAACAAAAAAGCCATTACTTGTCCCCTCCTACCTTGACTCAATAACAACGGCATGTGCAATTCCGGGGATCGTTTCCCCTTGTTGCGTAGAAAGCGGGCTCATCAAGGCCCCGGTCCCCACACCTAAAAACCTTTTCATCTTGCCTTTCTCAATCTCTTGCAAGAGATGGCCACATGTAACCACTGCCGCACAGCCACACCCACTACCCCCGGCATGGGTATCCTGGTCTTCCTCGTTGAAAATCAAGCACCCGCAATCCTCCAACTTTTCCGATATATCCAATCCCCTTTTCTGCATCATGTTGGATGCGAGCTGCCTACCGTATTTGCCCAGATCACCGGTAATATAGGCGTCGTAGTAATCCTTTTGCCTTGCAGTATCCTCCAAATGTTGAATTATGGTTTCCACCGCCGCCGGTGCCATAGCCGAACCCATGTTGTTAACGTCCGCCTCACCCAAATCAACCACCTTGCCGATAGTTGCATGTGTTACAACAGGTCCTACGCCGGAACGGGCAAGAACAAGAGCCCCTGCTCCGGTTACTGTCCGTTGGGTGGTCATTGCTTTTTGTGAACCATGCTCCACCGGATTGCGATACTGTCTTTCCGCGGTGCTGTAGTGGCTGGCAGTACCCACTAACACATAATCCGCAAAACCGCCGTCTATTAACATGCCCCCAATAGCCAGACCTTCATACAATGTTGAACACGCCCCGTAGAGCCCTAGAAAAGGTATGCCCACGTTACGGGCAGTGAAGTTTGCGGAAACAATCTGATTCAACAAATCTCCTGCAAGCATAAAATCAATGTCTTTGGCCTTTAGGTTGGCCTTGGCAATGGCATTTTGCATGGCCTCTTCCAACATATACTGTTCGGCCTTTTCCCAACTTTTCTCGTTATAGTAAGGGTCATCAACTATTTTATGGAAGGTTTTTGCTAACGGGCCTTCCCCTTCTTTCTTCCCTACTATTGCAACACTGGACACTATTACAGGTTGGCTCCCAAACCACACTGTTTGCTGCCCGTTTTTTTTAGGTGCCGCCATAGTGATCCCCCCTAAAATTTACCTTTATTTGAAAATGAAGAACAGGATTCCCACAATCCAAGCACTTACTATACCGAAAACCAATACCGGCCCGGCCACGGTAAACAACCTGGCTGCAACACCTAATACAAATCCCTCCGTCCGAAACTCCATAGCGGGTGCAACCATCGCGTTGGCAAAACCGGTTATGGGCACGATTCCACCGGCACCCGCAAATTTTGTGATGCTGTCATACAGACCTAAACCTGTCAGTAAAGCCGCAAGAAATATTAATGTGGCCGATGTGGCCGCCATGGAATCAAGCCGCGTTAAACCAATTATTTGAAAAAGATTCACGAAGCCCTGGCCAATAACACATATTAATCCTCCCACTACAAAGGCCGCCACGGAATTTCTTAGCACACGTGGTTTTGGCTTTACCTGATCAGCCATTTCCTTATATTGTTTTTTTTGCATTTCCTGGGGCAAGGTTCCCTGAGCCTTGTCTATGGTGATCACCTTCCTTCTACTATCAATTCGATTTTTATTTTCTCCCTTATCCCTGTCATATATGCAAGATTTAATCAGGCTCGCCGGGGTTATTGCGTTGTTTTAGATAAAAAAACAATCCCTCTTGTTGGAGGGATTGTTCCCTTTAAATCACCGCTATTAACCCACGTAGTTTTTTGAGGGCCTGCTTCTCAAGCCTGGATACCTGCACTTGTGAAAGACCAAGCCTATTGGCTATTTCCACCTGTGTCTTGTCCTCGAAAAACCTCCAGTATATAATCTTACGATCCCGCTCCGACAGTTCGGCAATTACATCTTTAAGGGCAATTTTATCCAACCACGGGCCGGCATCCCCATTTTCCCCTGCTAACTGGTCCAGTAAAAATATAGGGTCGCCGTCATCCCGATGTAAAGTGTCATAGATGGAGGCAGGGAATTGGGACGCTTCCAGGGCACCGACAACATCTTCCCTGGATATCCCCAGCTCATTGGCTAGCTCGTTTACGGAAGGTTCCCTACCCATTTTCCCGGTCAGCCATTCCTTTGTTTGCTGAATTTTGTAGGCGGTTTCCTTAATCGTCCTACTTATCTTAACAGGACTGTCATCCCTTAAGAAGCGTCTAATTTCACCGACTATCATAGGTACGGCATAGGTCGAAAACTTTACATTATAGGTAAGATCAAACTTATCGATGGCTTTTATTAACCCTATACATCCTATTTGAAATATATCTTCCAAATCATGTCCCCTGTTTTGAAAGCGTTGCACTAAATTAAAAACCAATTTCAGATTGCAGTTCACGAGTCTGTCCCGGGCCTCATCATCACCGGCCTGGGCCTTCACGATCAGTTCTTTTATTTCTTCATCCTTTAAAAGGGGGAATCGCGGCAACCTCATTTCGGACAATCGGCCACCGTTCATACAAAGCACGCCCTAATGTTCAGTGGCTGCAACTTGTTCACCCGCCACCGAGGACACCTTTTTGACCATCACAACTTTTGTACCCTTTCCGGGTGCAGATAAAATTTTCAAACTGTCAGTAAAACTTTTTACAAACACCAAACCCAAGCCCATACGCTCTTGATCGGTGGAATAGGAGGGTTGCATAGCCTTTGATATATCCTCAATCCCCTTCCCCTTATCCTCGATGACCATTTCTATGCTGTCTTTTAAGAGGGTGCATTGGATCAGGATGGGCTTGTCCGGCAAACCATTGTAACCATGCATAATGGAGTTCGCCACGGTTTCCGACACCGCCACCTTTAATTCTTCCAAATCACTCAAGGTAAACTCGAGTTGTGACGCAAAGGATGCCACTACCATCCTGGCAAAAGCCACATTTTCCGGCAGGCTATATATTTCCATTTTAAACTTGTTGTTTATCTGCATGCCGGCTCCCCCCCCGCATAACTAAAAAAAGCCTCCTCTTCGCTGCCAAAATCGTCTATCAAATGAAACAGCCCGGATAATTGCAAAATTCTGTACACATGGGCCTTTGCACCGACCACGGCAACTTTTCCCCCGGCGGCATGTACACGCTTGTAACGCCCCAAAACCACACCGAGACACGAGCTGTCGATAAAACCGACATGTGAAAAATTAAAGATCAGGTGTCGGGCCGGTTTTTC
>CAZKPV010000140.1:0-5089 GCA_964554735.1 uncultured Clostridia bacterium | reverse complement strand
TTTAAAGCGAAATTTTTGGCGCACCAATGAATATATGTCATAACAATAGGCGGCCAAAATGCCAATAAAAATAGCAAACAAAAGGTTATAAAACTGCTCGATCAAGGATTCCATAATAGTTCTCCCCGCATACTCTTCTTCTGTAATGACAAAAAAGCGCCTGAGCGCTTTTAGATTTAATGAGGTTTTATCTCAAAACCCTTGTTAAAAAAATTTTCCCTTTATGCTTGGCGCTTTTGGGGGCCTCAACATATTCCAAACTATGGAGGTATCCATCAACGGACAATTGCCCGGATTCTAAATCCAACTGTGTAATCTGCATTCCCGCACCTTTTAAGATCAAAACACCCAGATTCGTTTCCAATACAATTTTGTCTTCATCGGAGCTGTTGACATTCTTGACTCCTTCAATTGCCGCCTGCTTGCGATTGACTATCTCTATTCGACCCTTGGCCCCGCCCGGCATATCTATTCCCCCCAGCCAAGTACTTACAATTTATAATATGCGGCCAAACTCATAATATGACCTTCTAGCTCCACAATTTTTGTATTTGAACATTCTGAAAATAAAACTTGATGATCTCCTCCGGTGTTTTGCCGTCCCGGGCCAATTTGTTCGCCCCCCACTGGCACATTCCCACCCCGTGTCCAAAACCCCTGCCTTCAAAAATTACATTACCGCTGTCAAGACGTGGCTCACCGGTGAATAGGGTCGATCTCAGCGTTTCACTCCCCACGGCTATGCGAAATTCGGATCCGGCCACAACCTGGTCGTTAAATCTTATCTTCTGTGCCCTTCCCGAAGGGCCCCATTCCTCGACCTTCACCATCGTAAGGTTGCCGGGATCGCTACCGGTAACATCCTGCACAGCTCGGCACACATCTTCCACGGGGATTGCCCTTGCCCAACCACGATTTTCGGGAAGGGTTATGGAAAATCCGGGGTCTTTTACCTGCGATTTTACATATGGTACGGGTTCCTCCGTGAGGTTTAGCCCCTCCTCAGGGGAGGCAGTAATTCCCCCGCAGGATGCGGAAAACCAAGCCTTGATATACTTTCCATCGCTGGTTACCACTTCGCCACGGGTGCTTTCCACGGCCTTGCGGACGTTATTGTTAATTCTGGTGGGGTCATAGGCCTGAAACTCCTCCACGCTGGTGGACGCGTCCGTGCCATGTAACTCACGGACCCGCCCGGCATTGATATTTTCCATGGTAAAGGTCCTGGCCAATATCGCCTGGGCGGCCAGTGCATTTTCCGGCCAACTTGGTTCCATCTCCGCCGCAACGACCCCCATCAGGTATTCTTCAAAGGCAATGTCCTTCTTTTCCCCGGTTTCGTTTATAAAAAGGGAAATGTTCGGCTCCTCACTCGGGGCCCCTTCGGGTCTTTCCCCCCTGACTCCGCAACCGGCCAGTACGTGCATTGAAAAACAAAAAACCAGGGCAACGGTTAAAATAGAAAATCGACGCAATTTTTACCCTCCTCATATTCGTTGTTTTTATATTTTGCTAAATTGGAGGGGAATTATGCCTGTCGTAATTTATTGCCCCGGTGTATCAATCATTTTGTACAACTCCGACGCTTTTTTTGCCGGTACGGGCTCACATATTTTTGCTATCACGACATTTATTGTTTTACTTCCAAATAGTATCGTCAATTTATCCCCCGGACGAACCTCCGAGCCTGCCTTACCGGGCCTTCCGTTTACCAAAACACGCCCCTTCAGGCAGGCCTCCTTGGCCACTGTTCGCCTTTTTATTAGCCTTGAAACTTTCAAAAATTTATCCAACCTCATTCCACACACCCCCAAAAAAAAGAAACCTAGGCGGTAAGCCCGGTTTCTTTAAGTTTAAAAATTAGACCACAGCGTTGCGGAGGGTTTTACCCGCTTTAAATACAGGAACTCGGGTGGCATCAATATGTATCTCTTCCCCGGTTTGCGGGTTTCTCCCCTTCCGGGCAGCCCTGTGACGGATTTCAAAAGTGCCGAACCCAACCAACTGAACCTTTTCGCCTTTGGCAAGGGTTTCCTCAATGGTTTCAATCAAAGCACCAATGGTCTTTTCAACATCTTTCTTAGTTAATGCAGTTTTTTCGGCGACACTTGAAATCAGCTCAGCCTTATTCATATAAATACCCCTCCTAATAAATAATTGTAACAAATTGTTTGCTTTAACGCTTTATTCGCTTTTCCTTTATATTCTCCTTCTACACAGGAAAATATTTTCCTATCTTTTATTGGTTTTCTTTGCTTTTTGCCTCTTCCCACAAAATATCCATTTCCTTCAAGGACATTTTCGGCAATTCCACACCCAGATCCTCCGATTTTTGTTCGATGTAGTAGAAACGACTTTTAAATTTGTCAATGGCTCGTATAAGCGCATTTTCCGAATCAACACCCAAAAGTCTGGCCATATTGACCACTGCAAATAACAAGTCGCCTATCTCTTCCTCAACCGACAGCATGTTCTTCGTTTCGAGGGCGGTCACCACTTCACCAAACTCCTCTTTTACCTTGGCCAGGGCCCCCTCATGGTCAGGCCAATCAAAGCCAACCTTGGCTGCCTTTGACTGCACCTTGCCCGCCTTGAGCAAGGCCGGAAATTCATCGGGAATGCCTTCAAGAAATGAATGCCTTTCGCCCTCGTCTTTCCTCTCCCTGCGTTTGATTTCCTCCCAGTGTATTTCAACTTCACGGCTGCTGTTTACCCTTAGCTTCCCAAACACATGGGGGTGGCGTCTGGTCATTTTTTCCGTTATGCCGCCTATGACATCGTTTATGTCAAAATGGCCGTCTTCACTTGCTACTTGGGCGTGGAATACTATCTGCAATAGTAAGTCTCCCAACTCCTCACATATCTTATACATTTCACCGGAATTCAGGGCTTCCAGAACCTCATAGGTTTCCTCCAGCAGGTAGGGCCGAAGGCTCAAATGGGTTTGTTCCCGATCCCAGGGGCACCCTCCTTCACCACGTAGCTTCCTCAACACATTTACCAATGGATCCAATGGAAAATGACAGCTGTCTCGTTTTTTACCTTCCGGGGATTTTGTATGGGGTGGAATATGTAGACATACCGGTCTAAAATCAAGCCTGTCCAAACTTGACAGGGATATCTCTACGTACTTGCCCGGATAACCCTCGTCGGCATTGACAGCAGTTAACGTATGGCTTTCAGGGTACATTTCCCGTACCTTTTCCTTTAAATGTTGCGAACTGCCCGGACCTCCGAGACCTGAAACTATTATGTCTTTGTCCCCGGGCACATTTCTGTTTTCAAAAGCCAAAAGGTCGATAAATACACAGTTTTGTGGGTCAAGACCTAGGTCAACCAATAGGGCGTCCGCGAAACTCACGGCCGGTATAATCCTCGGCCGCATTTTCAGTTCCCGTACATCCTTCAGAATATAATTGACTGTACTGTTGTCGATTAAGGGATGTCCGGGCACCGCATATACTACATCCCGCACGGAATCGGAAATAACCTCATTCAAATCTTTTAAAACCCTGTATGGGATTTCTTTATGTTTAAGCCACCCGGCAATGGGATGTTTTTCTGTTTGTAGGTAAACACATGGGGACGTTTTCAGGATCTCCAACACCGAAACCGGCACGCCTTCCAATGGCCCCGGCCCCAGTCCCGCAATTGTGAAAGTACCCAAATTCCACACTCCCCGCTAAAATAAAAAGTGGCCCAGGGCCACTTTTTTTATTGTTCCATCTGTTTGGCTAAAAAACCGGCCGCCGTTTCCGCAAGCTTCATTTCCATGTCGCCCATCTGGGTATTTGCTTCTTTTGTTGCCAATATTACCGCACCAATCGGATCACCTTCCGCAATAATAGGCGCTATCACCTCGGAGGTATATTTGTTCTCCCCATCCTCAATGATAAAACTGTCCGGGTCTTGGCCAGGATTGTTAACTAAAACCGCCTTGCGATCTTCCATTGCCTTCTCAACGGCTTGCCCTATGGGTTTGTTAAGATATTCCTTTTTAGGTGCGCCGGCTATAGCGATGATTACATCCCTGTCGGCTATACACGAAATATGACCCAGAGCCTCATAAAGGGAGTCGGCGTATTCTTTGGCAAACTCGCCCAGTTCCCCAATAGGCGAATATTTTTTTAGAATAACTTCCCCCTCTCTATCCACAAAAATTTCCAGAGGGTCACCTTCACGAATCCTTAATGTCCTGCGTATCTCTTTTGGGATGACTACCCTTCCTAGATCATCTATACGTCGTACTATTCCTGTTGCCTTCATGTAGCTACTTCCCTCCTTTTTTGTATATGCGACTGCGGCACATTTTACTGATAGTATATAAAATAAGGGAAGTATTTATTCATTATTTTTCCAATGGTAAAATTTAAATTTCATTTTTCTTTTATTTTCTACATTTTCCAAAAGGAAGCAGTGTTACTATTATACCTATACCCGGGCCAGGATGCAACAGTCTCAGGCTATTTTACCCAGGAAGGTCTCAATTCTTTCCAAAGAGAACAGGGTTTCCAGTTCCCCCGTTCTTGCTAGGAGCATAATGGTAAAGTCTTCCCCGGTTTTAAATTTTACAGCCTTGGCATATTCCTCTCCCATTTTGACTATCTTGTCCGGGGATAGCTCGTGATCCTGGGCAAAAATAAATTTGTAGTAGCTACCGCTCCTAGTAATTGATTTTATCTTTAATATTTTACCCAAAGTTTTAACCCTTGCAACCTGGAGAAGATTCAATACTTCATCCGGTAAGTCGCCGTAACGATCCAGTAATTCATCCCTCAACTCCTCCACTTCGTCAAGGTCCGCGATTGCCGCAATCCTTTTGTAAATGTCAACCTTCTGTTTTTGATCCCGGATATAGTCTTCCGGAATGTAGGCATCCACATTTAGTTCCACAGCGGTATTAAACTCATGCACTACTGGCTCACCTTTGGCCTCTTTGACTGCATTCTCTAACATATGGCAGTACAAATCATAGCCTATCGCTGCAATATGCCCGTGCTGCTCTATGCCAAGGAGATTGCCCGCCCCCCTGATCTCAAGGTCACGCATGGCGATGCGATATCCTGCGCCAAACTCTGTGAATTCGCGA
>CAZKPV010000139.1:3244-5197 GCA_964554735.1 uncultured Clostridia bacterium | reverse complement strand
ATTTTAAATGTTATCGATAATTTAGTCCTGCCTATATTGGAGGAATTTGAACCAGATTTTATAATAAATTCTGCCGGACAGGACAATCACTTCAGTGACCCTTTAGGCAGCATGAGGGCTTCGGCCCGCGGCTATGCCTTGTTGACGGAGAAACTAAAACCCGATATGGCGGTTCTGGAGGGTGGATACGCAATCGAGTCGGCACTTCCCTACATAAATATGGGCATACTGATGGCCTTGGCCGGTATTGATTATGGTAATGTCATCGAACCCAAGTACAACGAGGCACTGCTTAGGGAAAGCGAATCTATAATCGACAATGTTAATGAGATGATCAGGGATTTGCGGAAAATATGGAAGCTAAGAAAGTCGGTAAAGCTCGACAAGATATTCGGTACCGATTTGTTTTATGAACGGAAAAAATCCATTTTTTACGATACCGACTCCTTCGTTGAGGAGCAAACCGAAAAAGTAAAGAGATGCGACAACTGTAGTGGTTACATCACCATTGATTCCCAGGCCAACCACGGATATTTGCGGTCCTACAATATCTTCGGGGTCACCATACCCTTCGGGGCCTGTCTAAGTTGCCGGCGGGAGGCTTACAGGTCCTATGAGGCCGCAAAGAGAGCAAAATCATACAGGTACGTCTATATACAGGATAAACCCAATGATGATTACTATTCCTATCGTAGATCCAGCAACTATGAGTTGAAAACCACCGGAACCGGAGGTGTTCCCACTGAGTAGGATTGTTGTTCTGGACAAATTAACCGCCGACAAAATTGCCGCCGGCGAGGTAATAGAAAGACCGGCTTCCGTTGTCAAGGAGTTGGTTGAGAATTCCCTGGATGCCGGGGCATCCCGTATAGTTATTGACTTCGACCAAGAAAAGAATGACAGGATAACGGTTGCGGATAACGGTTGCGGTATGTCCGGTGTTGACTTGGAACTGTCCGTTAGAAGACATGCCACCAGCAAAATCAGAAGTGCGAAGGACCTGAACAGGATCAGGACCCTAGGTTTCCGGGGGGAGGCTTTGCCCAGCATAGCCTCTGTTTCCCGATTGACATTGCAAACTAAACCTGAGGGGAGTCTTGAAGGTTCAAGGCTGGAAATAAACGGCGGCAAGGTTTTGGGTATAGTACCGGCGGGTTGCCCGGAGGGAACAACAGTCACAGTGGACCATCTTTTCTACAATACTCCCGTTAGAAAAAAATATTTGAAATCCGACAGATTTGAACGATCCAAGGTTATGGGGGTAATTACCAAAATGGCCCTAGCCAGGCCCGATGTACGTTTTGAATACAATGAGAGGGGAAAACGCAAACTGACCTCGCCCGGAAACGGCAATTTAATCGACACGGTAAGCACCGTTTTAAGCCCGCAAATTGCGAGGGAATTGCTAAAGGTACAGGCAGATACAGGCGAGGCAGTAATTAGCGGTTATGCGGGAAAACCGGCCCTTTCCAGAAGCAATAGAAAGTACCAACATCTGTTTATAAATGGCCGGCCGGTAAAGAGTTTAAGCATTACTTACGCGGTTGAATCCGCCTACGGTGAATTAGTGCCGCGGGGTAGATATCCGGTTTTTATTATATCCCTACAATTGCCGGCGGATAAAATAGATGCCAATGTTCACCCAGCAAAGCTCGAGGTGCGGCTACAGGAGGAAAAAACGATATTCAGACTTGTCAAAAATGCCGTGCGTCAGGCCGTGATGGGCCGGGAAACGGTATCGCAAATGATGCTTACCAAAAAAAATATTGCAACCCTAAAGCCCAGGATCGGTGAATTGGATTTTTCGGTCCAAAGCCAGGGTGCAGATAAGATCGGGGAAGAAAGCACCGAATATACAGATGGATCAAGTAAATCAATCTGGCTGGAGCCCTTGGCACAGTTAAAAAATCTTTATATTATGGCGAGCGGCCCGGAGGGGTTATATATTATAGA
>CAZKPV010000139.1:0-3234 GCA_964554735.1 uncultured Clostridia bacterium | reverse complement strand
ATGCGGCCCATGAACGCGTTTTATATGAGCAAATATTGGATAAAATGAAAAAAGGACGCTGTGCTAGTCAAATACTTGCTAGCCCCCTCACTTTGGATTTGCCGAAGGGACACATAGATTTGCTTTATAAACATATAATTGCCTTTAGGGAAACAGGTTTTATAGTTGAGGAGTTTGGCACGCAAAGTGTTTTGGTTAGGGCTGTACCCGACATTGGTAATAATTTTAACCCAAAGAATGTTATAATAGACATATTGGACTACATAGAAAATAGTGGTGGGAGCATTGATAAAACCATCTTTTTAAAAGAAGTAGTTTCATCAATGGCTTGTGCGGATGCCATAAAAGATGGCGATCCCATTTACTCTGATTCAATGAGGGGTCTGCTGCAAAATCTCTTGGCCTGTGAAAACCCATATTCTTGCCCCCACGGACGGCCCACCATGTTCAAGATAACTTATAAGGAGATTAATAAAAAATTACAGCGACGATGAAATCACTGACAGACCTGCTGGTTATTACAGGACCCACAGCCACTGGAAAAACCCAGGTGGCCATAAAGGCGGCCGGTAAAATAGGGGGGGAAGTAATTTCCGCCGACTCGATGCTGGTTTATAAAGGCATGGATATAGGCACCGATAAACCCTCCGCGAAAATCCGGGAAAAGATCAAACACCACATGATAGATGTCGTAAACCCCGATGAGGAATTTAGTGTCGCCATCTATAAGGAAATGGTCGAGGATTTGATTGAAGATATCACCGATAGGGGTAAATTACCCATTATAGCCGGAGGGACGGGCTTGTACATCAAGGCTGTTATCGATGACTATGATTTTAAAGACACTGGCCATGATCCTAATCTCAGGTCTACTTTGCTGGAAGAGGCGAGACTCAAAGGGGCCGAGTATCTGCATAAGGAACTGTCCCTAGTCGACCCCTTGACCGCGGACAGACTGCATCCCAATGATACCAGACGCATTATTCGTGCCCTGGAGGTCTATATCAAAAAGGGAAAGCCCCCTTCCTCTGTGGGCCCGCGGAAACATAAAAAACAGAAATATAATGTTAAAATGTTTGGTTTATGTATGAAACGGGAAAACCTTTATAAAAAAATAAACAGGCGGGTCGATAAAATGCTTGATACTGGTCTCATCGAGGAAGTCAGGGGGCTCCTTCTAAAAGGTTATGACACGGACTTGGTCTCCATGAAAGGCTTGGGATATAAGGAAATAGCATCCTACCTAAAAGGTGAAATAACCTTGGAAGAAGCGACCTACCTTTTAAAAAGAAATACCAGGCGATTTGCCAAACGCCAGCTGACCTGGTTCAGAAAGGAGAACAGAATAAACTGGATAGATGTCGAAAAACACTCTGATCCCATATCTGTTGTCGGCGAAATTATGCCAGAATTAGAAGGACTCCCATCAGATACGTAGAAGTTAAAAAAAGAAAATAATTTCCATCGGAGGTTACCCAAATGACAAAACCCCAATTAAATTTGCAAGATGCATTTTTAAATCAAGTACGCAGGGAAAGCATTAATGTTACAATATTTCTTATCAACGGGTTCCAGCTCAAAGGGACTGTCAGGGGATTTGATAATTTTACAGTAATGCTGGAAAGCGATGGCAAGCAAATGATGGTTTATAAGCATGCCATTTCCACCATAAGCCCGCTGAGGCCTATTGGTACCCTTTTTCAGGAACAAAGGACACCCAGATCCGCCGAGAGCGCACCGGAAGGGTAAACCTTCAAAAAATGATAATTATGTGAGTGAAAACTGTGAATTAAAAGGGGCTTGTGCGCGTGGCTCCTTTTTTTAATGGTACTGTAACTTAATCAAACAAACTGACGTATAATAAATGGTGAACTTATGTCTGTGGGGTGAAGCCATTTATGGTTAAGGTTAATATGTGGGGTGATAGGCAGACAGCCGATGGCCAACATTACCTGAAAAAGCCCACCGATAGAAACCCGGTGGATGATCTCTACCATTTTGACGAAATTGAAGAAATTATGTCAGGATTGAATTGTCTTATAGGGTTACAGGAAGTAAAAAGACATGTTGCTGAAATTTATGCCTACATACAAATACAGAAAAAAAGATGCGAAGAAAACCTAATTACCGAACCCATGTCCTTTCACATGATATTTAAGGGAAATCCGGGGACAGGCAAAACGACTGTTGCTCGAATAATGGGAAGGCTGTTCAGGGAATTGGGCGTGCTGCAAAGGGGCCATCTAGTTGAAGTCGAAAGAGGGGACATTGTCGGAGAATACATAGGCCAGACCGCCCAAAAAACAAGGGTACAATTAAAAAAAGCACTGGGGGGAATCCTTTTCATTGATGAGGCTTATTCTCTGGCCCGGGGCGGTGAAAAAGATTTCGGCAAAGAGGCAATTGACACCTTGGTAAAGAGCATGGAAGATTTCCGGGAACAATTTGTACTGATACTTGCAGGATATCAGGATGAAATGGACCGGTTTCTTTTGACAAACCCGGGTTTGCGTTCAAGGTTCCCCATAAAAATAAGTTTCCCGAATTACAGTACCAACGAACTCCTTGCAATAGCCAATCTGATGTTGAAGGAGCGACAATACATTCTATCCATAAATGCCAGGGGGGAGTTGAGGACAATATTGGAACGGGAGAGTCGTGAGTTTAGAAACAGTGGCAATGCCCGTCTAGTCCGCAATATAATAGAACGTGCTATCAGACGCCAGGCGGTCAGGCTCTTGAAGGAAAAGGAATTCGGTAGAAATGATCTAATCAGAATAATCAGGGAAGATCTAGCGTAGAAAGCGGTGTTTGCAATAAATAAACAGATTGACCTATTTAAACTAACCGAAAAGGTTGAACGCGAACTTGTGGAATTATACAAGGGTGTGGACAGGATAGCATTCGCCAACCATAAAAAGCTGCTCAAGGCTTTTCAGACAGCGAGGGTGAGTGATTACCACTTTCAGGGGTCGACGGGTTATGGCTACGGCGATCAGGGCCGGGAAACCCTTGAAAAAGTGTATTCTCTTATCTTCAATACGGAAGCCGCCCTTGTCCGCGGACAGATTGTATCCGGCACGCATGCACTGGCTATTTGCCTGTACGGAATACTGCGCCCGGGGGATGAGCTCTTGTTTGTCCAGGGCAAACCCTATGACACCTTGGAGGAAGTTATAGGTACACGGGGTGACGGCGGCGGATCACTTAAAGATTTTGGGGTTACCTACAGGC
>CAZKPV010000138.1:0-5316 GCA_964554735.1 uncultured Clostridia bacterium | reverse complement strand
TAGACATTGGGGAAATCTATCGGCGATATTTTCAACTGGTTCGTCAGGCCGCAAACTCTGGACTTTTCGATATTATGGCCCATATTGATCTGGTGAAAAAATTTAATTATACTCCCGGGAAGGGTTTCGATTTACTTGAGGAATATAGAAAAACTGCCATGGCCTTACATGCAGGTTCCGTATGTCTTGAGGTGAATACAGCGGGACTGAGGGCCCCCGTGGGGGAAATCTACCCCACATTGGATTTTCTGAAAATATGTAGGGAGTATATGGTTCCGGTGACGCTAGGATCTGACGCCCACGAGCCCGGGCAGGTGGGGCAGGACTTTGACAAGGCCAAGGCCCTTTTGAGGGAGGCCGGCTACCAGGAGGTCGTAGTTTTTCAACACCGCAAAATAGCAGGTAGCATACCCATATAGGGAGATTCCCAAAAACAGCATGATAACCGCCTGAGGGCGGTTTTTTATTGGCAAAAAAACTGGTGTTTGCTCCTTGCGAGATTGTGAATGGTGCTGTAGAATGGAGGTGGAGTGAAGTGGGGGAAAGTGGGTCAAAATAGTTTGACTGTGGGGTAACCTGCCATGTTTATGGGAGAATACCAACATACACTAGATACAAAAGGCCGGCTGATAATACCGGCACGCTTTCGCGAAGGTCTCGGTGACAGGTTTGTCATCACCAAGGGGCTGGATTCCTGTTTGTTTGTTTACCCTATGCAGGAATGGATGGTTCTTGAGCAAAAAATGAAGTCTTTGCCCTTTACAAGAGCCGATGCCCGGGCCTTCGTTAGATTTTTCTTTTCCGGGGCAGGGGAATGTGAAGTTGACAAGCAGGGAAGGATATTAATTCCTGTAAACCTAAGAAACTATGCCGGTTTGGGCAAGGATGTCGTTGTCCTTGGCGTCAGCTCCCGGGTCGAGATTTGGGCAAGGGAAGAGTGGGACAAGTACAACTGTGACGCCGGGCAAACCTATGAGGAGCTCGCGGAAAAAATCGATCTAGATTTAGGGATATAGCATGGAAAAACAGTACATACGGGATGATCGCCATGGAATACAAACATACGTCGGTAATGCTCGATGAGGTTATAGATGCCCTCAACATAAACCCGGACGGGATTTATGTTGATTGTACCCTTGGGGCCGGTGGCCACAGTTTCGCAATCGCCCGCCGTTTAAATAAAAAGGGCCTTTTAGTGGCTATAGACCGGGACCCGGATGCGATAGAAGCGGCAAAGCAAAGACTTGCCGGTTTTTCCACGGTGGTTTTTGTGCAAAGCGCTTTTTCTCAGTTGAAGGAGGCACTAGAGGGGGTTGGGGTGGAAAAGGCGGACGGGGTGCTGTTTGATCTGGGTGTGTCATCCTACCAGTTGGACAATCCGGCCCGTGGATTTACGTATAAAATTAATGCCCCTTTGGATATGCGTATGGATCCTTTACTAAAACTAAATGCCTCCGATATAGTCAATAAATTTACAGAAGGAGATATAGAGTCAATAATAGACACCTACGGTGAGGAAAGATGGGCAGCGCGGATCGCCGAATTCATTGTCACCGAAAGAAAAAAATCCCCGATTACGACAACCCATAGGTTGGTGGAAATAATAAAAAAAGCAATACCGGCGGGGGCTAGAAGAAAAGGGCCGCACCCGGCCAAGCGCACCTTTCAGGCCTTGCGCATTGCCGTAAATGAGGAATTGGATGAACTCAGGCTGGCCTTGGAGCAAACGGTGGATATCCTAAACCACAAAGGAAGAATTTGTGTGATTTCATTTCATTCCTTGGAGGACCGGATTGTCAAGGATACCTTTCGTCGGTTGGCCGCCAAGTGCATATGCCCTCCACAACAACCGGTCTGCACATGTAAAAAGACGCGAGATATAAAAATAATTACCCGAAAACCTTTGTTGCCCGGTAGGGAAGAAGTTGAAATAAATCCGAGATCCAGAAGTGCCAAACTGCGTGTTGCCGAAAGGGTGCAAGGCGTTCTAAAACAGCGAAAGGGTGAATAACTTTGATAGTAGCGCAGGAAAAGCAAAATTATAGTTCGGAATATTATGAGCCTGCCGGGGAAAACAGGAAAAGAAAGACACGGCGCTTACTCATCCCTTCCGGTCGTGTGTTGATGTTGAGCAGCCTTGTGTTACTTTGTTTTATATTGGCTATCTTTGTTTCACTTTATTTTGCCAACTTAGTAAAACTGGGCTATGAGCTGGGCAATCTTGAAAAAGAGCTTGCACTCCTGGAACAGGAAAACCAGGTGTTGGCGAACAGTGTGGCCGAGTTCACGTCGCTTGAATGTATAGAAACTGTAGCCTGCCAGGAATTGGGTATGGTTAAACCCGGTAACGATGATGTAATATTTGTGCCATTGGGATTGGCCTATTCCGGTTCCGATAGTGCGACCGACGAGGAAGGCAGCCTGATCGTGGAAAATACTGTTCTCCACACCGACAGTGAAGGGAAGAACTGGATTATTCGGGCATTTGCTGATTTAGTTGCTCGTTCCGGGGTTCAACGGCCGGAGGTGAAGGGCGAGGCTTAGGAGGGTTTTTATTGAGAATGACAAGTATCACTACCCGCAAAAGAGTCGCCCTGCTTTTTGCTATCATGTCTGTTATTCTGGTGGGTTTAATTATCCGCCTCGGCTACCTTCAATTTATAAAAGGGGAGGAGTTGAGGGGAAAGGCGATTGAAAATCGCCTTCGCGGTGTCCCTGTGGAGGCAAAGCGGGGAAGCATTTATGATCGTAATGGCAATGTTCTTGTCAGTAGTATCAGTGTTGACTCGGTGTATGCCCACCCGTCACAGGTAAAAAACCCCAAGGAAACCGCACAAAAAATAGCAAGGATTCTTGATATGGATGTCGATGAAGTACATGGGCTCCTTACCAAGGAAACAGCCCATGTTTGGATTAAACGAAAAGTCGATTATGATTTAGCACAGGAGCTGAGGGCGCTTAACCTAGAAGGGATCTACTTTATCGAGGAGAGCAAGAGACATTACAAACAGGGAAGCCTTGCCGCCCACGTGCTTGGTTTTACCGGCCTGGATAACCAGGGGCTTATCGGGTTGGAGAACATCTATGACAGTGAGCTCAAAGGGCAGGCGGGCAGGATAGTCGTGGAGCACGATGCCCAGGGAAGAAAAATTCCAGAAGCTATACACAATTATTACCCTCCCGTTCAGGGAAACGCCCTGGTACTCACCCTTGATCAAACGATTCAGTATTTCGTTGAGCGTGAACTCGACAAAATAGTTTCCATGTACCAGCCGAAAAACGCCGTGATAATTGTTATGAACCCCAAAACAGGGGAAATCCTGGCCTTGGGAAACAGACCTACCTTTGACCCTACCGACAAACCTTACGCCAATACGCCTAAACCCGTTTGGGAATTCAACCCGGCTGTGTGGTATTGTTATGAGCCGGGCTCAACTTTTAAGATTATAACCATGTCGGCCGCCCTTGAGGAGGGCACGGTTAAGGAGGATGATAAATTTAATGATCCTGGCTTCATAAAGGTTGCCGACCGGACTATTAAATGTTGGAAGGCCGGAGGCCACGGTTCACAGACTTTTGCCGAAGTTGCACAGAATTCTTGTAACCCCGGTTTTGTGGAAGTAGGTTTGGGGTTGGGCTCCAAACGTTTTTACAAATACATAAGAGGTTTTGGCCTGGGTAAATCAACGGGGGTAGGGTTGAGCGGCGAGGCAAGTGGGATAATCATTCCCGAAAAAGAAATCACCAATCTTGGCATTGCCACCATGTCTATCGGTCAGTCAATTGCCGTTACACCCATCCAGTTGATTACAGCGGTTTCGGCCATTGCAAACAAGGGTGTTTTAATGAAGCCCTATTTGGTAAAGGAAATCAGGGACAACGGGGGCGGCATCGTAAAAGAATTTGGGCCTGAGCCCGTGCGGCAGGTTATCTCCGAATCCACCGCCAACCAGGTTTTGAGACTATTGGAAAGCGTGGTTGTACATGGTACCGGAAGCAACGCCTATGTTGAAGGCTACCGGACCGCGGGTAAAACCGGTACCGCACAGGTAGTTGAAGGCGGAAGATATGTTGACGGGAAATATGTGGCCTCATTTGCGGGCTTTGCCCCCGCTAATGATCCCGAGATAGCTGTTTTGGTTATGATCAGCGAGGCGGTGTCACCGCTATATTACGGAAGTCAGCTGGCGGCACCAGTATTTGGTAATATCGTAAAGGATACCTTACGTTACATGAAGGTTCCCGAACAGCCTAATATGGAAAGACCCGTTAACCCGGCAACCCCTTGGATGGTTGAGGAAGAGGTTGAGGATAGGTTGATTCCCAGTGTGGTTAATTTTCCCCTGGAGGATGCCCAAAATCTACTTGAGAGGGAAGGCTTTTCTTACAGAACAACCGGTGTGGGTGATATAGTAAGGAAACAGGTGCCGGAGGGTGGCGCCAAAGTAAAACTTGGCACAACGGTAATTCTGGATCTGAGCGATTCGGAGGAAGCAGGGAATGGCGAAGTTACTATCCCTAACGTCACCGGTTTGACCATGAAAGAGGCTGGGGTTTTGCTGGAGAACCTAGGATTGCAGCTTGAACCATCGGGGACCGGCGTTGGTTACAGCCAAAGTCCCCCGCAGGGAAGCAAGGTTCCTAAGGGTGCAAAAATCAAGGTTGAATTCAGGCCACCGGGTCAGGGCAATAACCGGAATGAAACTCAGGAGGTGCCCTAGAAAGGGGACAGCCTAGCTTTTTTGCCAAAGCCGACGACCATAAATTGGAATAATTGTTTTGCCGGGGGAAATACTAGTATAAAGTTTTGATGGTTAGGGGGGTGTGTTATGCTCCATAGGGATCTGGCCGCCTTGTTGGAAAGCGAGGGATTGTTGAAGGAGGCCCATTTGGCCCCTAACGGGCAGGAAGAAGTGTCCTCAATAGAAAACGACTCGCGGAAGCTTGGCCCCGGGTCTGTATTTGTTGCCGTCGAAGGTTATGAAGTGGACGGTCACGAATATATTGACCAGGCCGTCGGGTGCGGTGCCATTTCCGTCGTGGTCTCCAAGGAGGTGAATGTTCCGCCCGACCGATCCGTTTTTCTTGTGGAAAACACCCGGAAGGCATTAGCCTTCCTGTCGGCGCATTTTTACGGGAATCCTTCCAAAGAGATGGTCCTGGTAGGTGTTACCGGGACCAATGGTAAAACCACCACCACCCACCTAGTCGAATCAATTTTTCGGGCCGCGGGCATGAAGACAGGTTTAATAGGAACCATATACAATAAAATCGGTACGCGCGAATTGGCCGTGCGGCATACAACCCCGGAATCGC
>CAZKPV010000137.1:0-5345 GCA_964554735.1 uncultured Clostridia bacterium | reverse complement strand
AAGGCGGTTCGCTAGTTTTAAAGCAAAATCAACACACGCGTCCCTATCGTATAGCTGAATTGTGCTTAAATGCATTACATCAATTCCCTGGCCTTCCAGTATTACAGACCGTATCATATCCTTGCCTTGCTCCATGGGACTGCTATGAAATGAGAAACTATCATATTCAACTGCCAAATCATCGGATTTGTAAAACAGATCTACATAGCATCTTTTTTGACCAAGGCGGTCTACACCTTTTTCCCCTAACTCAATTTCATGGT
Source organism: uncultured Clostridia bacterium (assembly GCA_964554735.1). Taxonomy (GTDB): domain Bacteria; phylum Bacillota; class Desulfotomaculia; order Desulfotomaculales; family CAZKPV01; genus CAZKPV01. The sequence goes on along the minus strand of CAZKPV010000137.1, from coordinate 5,082 downwards.
TGAAAACAGCCCCGGCAAGCCCAAACCCGCCCAAGCAGTTGGGCAAGGTTAGAATCATATAAACCAACGACTCCATGATGGATGCAGAACCATTTGCCACGTATTTAATGGCCCTTAAGGATTTGCGATGCCCGCGATGACCTGAAATTCTTGCAAGAAGGGTTGTAATTTTTTGCTTGGTTGTGATTGCCATGGAGGGATTTCCGGGTGGATGAGAGCAAAGTTGTAGGCCAAGTAAAATCAAACGATGAATACTCAATTCAGATGCAAGTTGGAGAAAGACCAGCTCGGGTGATGCAACAACTGTATTATTTCTGCATACTACTGCATCCTCCGGGAGATCCAGTTCACACAAGTGAATTTTGTGATTTAACAAAGGATACCTATCCCGGCGATCAGTTACTGTAATATGGGTCGGGTCTGTTTCATCTATTCCGCAACCCAATGCCGTGTGTATGTATGGGATTTTCCAACGAATGGCTGCCGTGTAGTGGCTTATAAATGTTTTCATATTTAAATCATACAACCGTTTGGCCAAAATTTCAACTAATGTTTGGATGGAATTAACAACACTACCACCTAGTGGGTAAGATTGGCCAAAATTTCAACTACTGTGTTGTTTTTATGGGTTAAATTGGAACTTGTTTTTCACAATCAACACATTAGTTGTTTTTTTGACCACGGCCAGCTCAAAGACGGGGTTAGGCGAGGGGGAATGCATCGACCAATAGGGTTACCTTGGCAAGCCCGGCCGATAGCCGCCGCGCTATACGCCCCCCTAGGGAACCCGTCTTGAAGCAGCTAACTACGCAAGCACTACCACGCAAGCACTACCGCGCAAGCACTACCGCGCAAGCACTACCTCACGAGCACTACCTCACGAGCGAAATTCCCCACAAGCACAAGGCCCAGTTCCCCGCTGGGCGCAACCTTCGGGGCCACGGCCCTATGGGGCGCAGATGACAACCACTGCTCCCAACCGCCATCATTTGCCTTGCGGGGACAGCCGCAGAAATCCTTGCGGCCGGTGGCTCCGGTCCGACTCCCATGATCTTTCACAGCCGCTAGTTCTTGCTGGTAAGCCGGCTACAACGCCGCCTATAACAGCACCGCCCGGCCATCAACCCGCCTTGGCGAAGCCCATCCATCAACCTGCCACAGCACCGTTTAGCCACAGGCTACAGCGCCGCCCGGCCATCAACCGCGATAACGCCGCCCGGAGAAACCAGCAGCGGGTTAATATCTATCTCCCTGATATCCTCGCAATCCGTCATCAAACGCCCCAACCTTACTATGCTGTCGATTAACGCCTCCACATCGCACGGCTCCGCACCCCTAAAGCCGGTTAATAGGCGGTAAGCCTTGGTTTCCTTAATCATAGCCCGCGCGGTTTCATGACCAAAGGGGGCAATGCGGAATGTAACATCCTTGAACAGTTCAGTATATATCCCACCGGACCCAAATACTATCACGGGCCCAAACTCGGGATCGCGTTTCCCACCCACTATTACCTCCACCCCTTCCGTACGGAAAGGTTGAACCAGTACGCCATCAATAGTGGCACCGGGGGCTGCCTTGTTTACTCTGTCCATCATCAGATCATAAGCCTCCCCCAACTCGGCTTCATCTTTTATGTTTAGGTGTACACCACCGACATCGGATTTGTGAGATATTTGCGGGCTCCGTATTTTTATGACCACAGGGTACCCCATCCTGCCCGCCAGCTCTAGGGCTTCCTCCTTATTTGCCGCATTTACCGACTCTATGACAGGAATCCCATAGGCCTTCATTAAATCAAGGGTTTCCTCATTCAAAGTATCGATATTTTTATCTTTTGCTTCCTGTAATAAAGTGGTCGCGAAATTCCTATCAATGCCCTCAAGGTTTATTTCCCCTGTATCTTCACGGGTTTTTATATTGTTCATGTAATCATGCAATACCGCCAAACAACGGGCCGCCCTATCCGGCGATGGGAAAACAACTATATTGCCATCGGCCTCAAGCAACTTTTCATATTCTTGCCTGAATTGGCCAAAGATCCAAATGGCCAAAGGTTTTTCCGGATACCGGGCAGCTATTTTCCTCAACACGGGGCCAACATCCAAGGGGTCCTCATTCGGGGCTTGGTAGGCCGGCAGTACACATATACAGGCATCAACCTGGGAGTCGGCCATAATCTTGTCCAAGGCCTTTTCCATAACCGGCATAAAGTTTCCCGACATCCCCGCCGGCCAAATATCAACCGGATTGTCCATATGCATCCAATCCGGCGAGGCGTCATTGAGCATCTTGAGGGTGTCGTCACTGAGAGTAGCAACTTCCAAACCGTTATCGGACAGTGCATCCACTGACATTATTCCGGCCCCACCGGAGATTGTAATGACCCCTACCCTCCGCCCATGCATGGCCGGGTAGGATAAAAATGTCTTATTTAAATACTGTGTTTCCTCCAAATCCCGTACCCGAATAACCCCACATTGTTTAAAAGCCGTGCTAAAAACATGATCCTCACCCGCCAAGGAACCGCTGTGGGAGGCGGCGGCCTTGGCACCTATTTCGCTTTGTCCGGTTTTCAAACACAAGATGGGTTTCTTCTTGCTTACCTCCCCGGCGACCTTCATAAATTCCACGCCACCCCTGATGCCCTCCATGTGCATGTTGATAACCCTTACCCGGTCGTCCATATACAGGTAGGCAAGACTTTCGCTAAAGTGGATATCAGAGGCATTTCCGATGTCTATACCTATACCCAAGCCAGTGCTGGTATCGGAGGACGCGGCAAGGAATATTCCCGATTGGCATATAACACCGATGTCCTTCTTTACAGGAAACATTTTAACGAAGGATGTGTGATAACTGTCGAATAGGTTGGCCATTCCCAGGGTGTTGGGGCCGATGACCCTAGTTTTGGTACCCCGGATAATCTCCTTGAGCTCCTCCTGCAATCCGAACCCTATCTCGTCTGCGTCGGCGAAGCCTTGGGTTATAATAATGAGACTTTCTATCCCAATGGCCACACAATCCCTAACTATCCCCAAAACGTAGTCCCTGGGCACCGAAACTATCACCAAATCGACTTTTTCCGGCACTTCCTTAATGTGGGTATATGCCTTCAACCCCAGTATCTCCCCACCCCGCGGATTGACGGGGAAAATGCGTCCCTTGTAACCAAATCCCTTCATTTCCTCCAAGAGGTTAAAACTCCCCGGCCCAGTCCTGCTTGAAGCCCCGATTATGGCAATGGACCTCGGCTCCAGAAAGGGTTTTAATTCTTCAAATTTTTCCCTAAACATTCTTTTTTCTGACATCGGTATCCCCCTTATGTAATAAAAATAACTCCTGGTGTCCGGCATTCAGTGCGCAGTCCCCTAATTCCTGATGCTAGATATTCAATGGCTAATACAAATCAAACGGGTATGGCGGCAACAGGTCCGTATATACCAATAACCTTTGCAACAGCACGGAGCCTTCCGCCCTTGTAGCATAACGTCTCGGCTCGAAATTGCCCGTGGGTAGACCGTTCATTAAGTTTGCATCTGTAACCAAGGCTAGGGCCTCCCTAGCCCAAGGTGGAATAGCAGGCAAATCGTGAAATTTGCCCAATATCCTTTCGGCAACCTCTCCATCGATATCCCTTCCCTTTCCGGCCAGGCCCAGTGCCCTGGAGACGAGCACGGCCATCTCCTGCCTACTTATTTCATTGTGGGGCCTAAATGTATTATCCGTGTAACCGCCAACCAGTCCCACCGATACTGCCGGGGAAAGATATTTCACGTACCAATCATTTGCAGCCACATCCCGGAAATCACAGGGTTCACCCTCATAATCAAGTAGCCCATAAGCACGTACAAGCATTGCCATGAATCCGGCCCTTGTTAATAAACCTTCCGGTAAAAATGCGCCATCCCCCGTTCCCAACAAAACATTTTGCGAGGCGAGCACCTCTATTTCATCTTTGGCCCAGTGGCCCCCTATATCATTAAAGGATTTGGTTTGTGACAAAACGGAGTATTGCCCTGATTTTCCGGTGGTAAATTCCACTATCCTCTCCTTACCGCTGTACCTCCCCCGATAAAAATCCAGCAACCCATTTTCAGTCATACTGTAGACACCCAGCTTACGCAAGTCAAATCCCTGGAGTTCGCTAGACCTTAAAGAAAAGCCCATCCTGACATAGCTCCCATCGGGTATAGCAAGATTTACGTCAAAAACGGGACCCACACGCATCAAACCGTTCTGCCTCTTTACAAACGCATCAAATTCATCCGGTTTTACTTGCTCTATAACTAATTCAATCGGCGGCTGCGAATCAATTGGTGGCTGCTCCTCATCTACCGCGCTGCCCCCTTTCCCGAAATCGTCTCCTCCGTCATCGGACAGGATGCCCACATCTTCCCCCCTGCCCGCCGTAGGTCCCGAAAATCGGGGGCTTAACAAAACAGTTGGCGAACATTTAAATAAAACCCTATCGGTAGCCAAGTATAAACCTATGCCCTTGTCCTGTAACATTTCCAATGCGTCTGTTTCTATTATGTATTTAACCTTGTCCCCAATTTCCCCATCCGGATCCGTCGGCAACATCACGGTCACGGCCCTGGGTAAATCCGCAAGCAAGGCCTCAAGGGGTGTTCCCGTTAGTTGCTGCTCCAAATATTCAATCAAATCCATAACGCTGTTGGCTTTGTTTTCAATTATATTGCTTGTGATGGTGACTTCATCGGCCGGTTCGAGCGGCATTGTCGACAGATCTTTAACTACACCGGCCACGGTTTGGCTAATTTGAATCCTGACAACATTGCACATGGCCGGGTGAAGGCCGCTTTCCGGACTGATAACCCGGTTGGCCTCCTCAATTAGTTGCTTGATAGCCGATAGCGCTTCTTTTTCCCCTATACGCCCACGGGAAACATTTGCTTCTATTTTTACGGCGTCACGGTAAATTTGAATTGCCTCCGGGGTCGGCGACGTAACCGCGGTCTGGTCGTGTGGGGTGTCCTTACCTGAAGAATCCACAACAGAAAAGGTAACTTGAACCGAGGAGGATGCTTCATAGGTGCCGGCATATAAAGAAGGGATATCAAC
>CAZKPV010000136.1:1582-5346 GCA_964554735.1 uncultured Clostridia bacterium | reverse complement strand
GATTTTGACAGGCTTGCCGGCCTTGAAAGGATGGGTGACAAATCCGCAAGAAACCTTCTCGGGGCCGTCGAGGCCAGTAAGGGCAACTCCCTGGCTAGGTTAATTTTTGCATTGGGGATACGACATGTTGGCGAGCGGGCGGCCAGGATACTCGCCGAGCACTTTGGAAGCCTCGACAATCTAATGTCGGCCGAACAGGAGGAGCTAACAAAGATACCGGAAATAGGGCCGCGTATGGCGGAAAGTATTGTGTCCTTTTTCACAGAGGATCAAAACCGTGAAGTAATCCGGAAACTGGTGGATGCCGGCTTAAATACTTCGGAGGAAGGGGATGGGGGGTCTATTCCCAGGCCCCTGGAAAATAAAAGCTTTGTTTTAACGGGGAAACTCGACGGATTCACAAGGGGTGACGCCAAGGAAATGATTGAGCGAGCCGGCGGCCATGTGACCTCATCCGTCAGTAAAAATACGGATTATGTCGTGGTTGGGGAAAAACCCGGCTCCAAATATGACAGGGCCTTGTCCTTGGGGATTAAAATTTTAGATGAAGGTGATTTTAAATCATTGATGGATAATTTTTCATCGGGGAGGGGTGAAAGGCTTGGTAAGTAAAGCCTATGTGGAGCATATCGCCATCTTGGCGTGTTTGGAATTGGACGAGGAAGAAAAGGAAAAATACACGGCACACCTTAGTGAAATTTTAGGGTTTGTGCAAAAGTTAAATAAATTAGATATCAGGAAGGTATTGCCGACAACACAGGTATTTCCGCTAAAAAACGTTTTCAGGGAAGATAAAGCCGGTGCCCATCTGGGGCGTGAAAAAGTATTTGCCAATGCACCGGAGGAAAAGGACGGGCATTTCAAGGTGCCTAGTATCCTTTAGCGGCATAAGGAGGATTATAGATTGGAACTGTACAGGTTGAAGATTAATGAACTACATAAATTATTAGCGGACAAAGAGATCACCGCCGTTGAACTGACCGAGGCTTTTTTCAGACGTATAGATAAGACGGAGGGTAAAATCAGGGCATTCATTACCCTTACAAGGGATTTGGCCTTGGAACAGGCGGCGGCAATCGATCGGAAAATAGCTTCCGGTGGGAAAATAGGGCCGTTGGCCGGTATTCCCGTGGGAATCAAGGACAATATATGCACGGATGGTGTTTTAACTACTTGCGGTTCTAAAATGTTGTCAAACTATGTGCCGCCCTTTGATGCGACGGTTGTGGACAGGTTAAGGCGGGCCGGGGTTGTTTTTGCGGGAAAAACAAATATGGATGAATTCGCCATGGGGTCCTCTACGGAAAACTCCTTCTTTCCCCCGACCCGGAATCCATGGGATCCTGACAGGGTTCCCGGTGGTTCCAGCGGGGGTTCGGCGGCATCGGTGGCCGCCGGTGAGGTCCCTTTTGCCCTGGGCACGGATTCTGGTGGTTCCATACGACAACCGGCTTCCTATTGTGGGCTTGTCGGTATTAAGCCCACCTATGGAGCGGTATCGCGTTACGGTGTGGTGGCCTGCGCATCTTCGGTCGACCAGGTAGGTTGCCTTACCAAAGACGCCGTTGATTGCGCCTATGTTCTGGATGCCATTTGCGGGTATGATCCCATGGACTCCACATCCGCCAAGGTAGACCATCCGGCCTTCACGAAATACCTGGTTAACAACATTAAAGGGAAACGTATTGGGTTACCACGGGAATACCTAGGGAACATGATCAATCCCGGCGTGAAAGGTGTCATAAAGAAAGCGGCCAAAATATTTGAAAACCTAGGCGCCGAGGTGGAAGAGGTCAGCCTGCCCCATGCCGAATATGCCTTGCCCGCTTACAGTGTCATCGCGGCGGCCGAGATCAGTTCAAATATGGCACGTTTCGACGGGGTCCGCTATGGCCTGCGTGTGGAAGGCAAGGATATTTCGGATATGTTCATGAAAACGCGGAGGGAAGGCTTTGGGGAGGAAGTGAAAAGAAGGATTTTGCTAGGGACCTATTCCCTTTCCTCCGGTTACTATGATGCTTATTATTTGAGGGCGCAAAAGGTGCGCACCCTTGTTAAAAATGATTTCGACGATGTGTTTGAGGATTATGATGTTTTACTTTCGCCGACAACACCCACCACGGCCTTCAAGTTTGGGGAAAAATTTACTGATCCTGTGGATATGTATCTTTCCGATATGTGTACGGCATCGGTTAATCTGGCGGGTTTGCCAGCACTTTCACTGACTGGTGGTTTTGTAGACGGCCTGCCGGTGGGTATGCAGTTAATTGGCAAGCCTTTCGGGGAAGGGGATTTAATCAGGACAGCCTATACTTTTGAAGAAAACACGGATTTTCATAAAAAATTTGCGGAAATATAGATGCGGTGAATGATCTAGGGGGTATTCATGTGAAATATGAAGCCGTCATTGGTTTGGAGGTTCACGCGGAGTTAAAAACCGAGACGAAAATTTTTTGTTCCTGTAAAAATGAATTTGGTGGTGAGGCAAATACGCGGGTGTGTCCGATTTGCCTTGGGCTTCCGGGTAGCCTGCCGGTTCTGAATGAGCAGGTGTTGGAGTATGCAATTATGGCCGGTTTGGCCCTGAATTGCACGATTGCGGAATACACCAAGTTTGACCGCAAAAATTATTTTTACCCCGACCTACCCAAGGCTTACCAGATTTCCCAATTCGATAAACCCATAGCCATAAACGGCCATTTGGATATAGTAAGCGATGGCGAGGTGAAACGGATAGGCATAAACCGGGTGCATATGGAGGAGGACGCCGGGAAACTAGTTCATCCAGGAAGTATTTCCACTGCGTCTTACTCGTTGGCGGACTACAATCGCGGCGGCACCCCATTGGTGGAGATTGTTTCCGAACCGGACATTGGATCCCCCGGTGAGGCTATAGCCTACCTGGAAAAACTAAAGGCCATTTTGGAATATACGGGGGTTTCCGATTGCAAAATGCAGGAAGGTTCCTTGCGTTGCGACGGCAATATCTCCGTCAGACCGGCCGGTAGTACAATGCTAGGGGTCAAGACGGAATTGAAGAATATGAATTCATTTAAGGCACTGCAAAGGGCACTTGAGTTTGAATTTGAACGGCAGGTGGATATGCTGGAGAGCGGCCAACGGATTATCCAGGAAACCAGGACGTGGGATGAGGCCAAAGGAACCACATTGTCGATGAGAACTAAAGAGGAAGCCCAGGATTACAGGTATTTTCCCGAACCGGATTTGCCACCCATAGTGGTTGACCCGGAGTGGGTGGACAGGATAAAAGAGGGGCTGCCGGAGTTGCCGGATAGTCGCAACAGGCGTTTTACCGAGGAATACGGCCTTCCTTCTTATGACGCCGGTGTGCTAACCGGTACCAAGGCTATGGCGGACTATTTCGAGGATTGCGTCGAGTGTAAATGCGACCCCAAAAAAGCTGCCAACTGGATAATGGGTGATTTGTCGGCCTTGCTAAATTCCCGGAACATGGGGATATCCGAATGTCCCGTTAGCCCCGAGAAGTTGGCGGGTCTGTTGGAGTTAATTGACAAGGGCACTATTACTGGAAAAATCGCCAAGGAAGTTTTTGGGGAAATGTTTGAAACCGGCAAAGACGCCGGGGCCATAGTCAAGGAAAAAGGATTGGTTCAGATTTCCGATGAAGGGGAACTGGCGGCAATTGTGGACAAGGTCTTGGCGGACAATCCCGGCCCGGTTGAGGACTACAGGCAGGGCAAAAAGAAGGCCATATCCTTTTTGGTGGGGCAAGTTATGAAGGC
>CAZKPV010000136.1:0-1572 GCA_964554735.1 uncultured Clostridia bacterium | reverse complement strand
CCACAAGGGGGAAAGCCAATCCGCAGGTTGTCAACGGCCTGCTTCGCGGTAGGTTGAAATCGTAAGTATACAGTATTTCCAACTAAAACATATTCTTGAGCCTTCCCTTTTGTGATAAAATGGCCTAAAGTTATTTTCTCACAAGGGAAGTGTTTTTTTTTGTTGGGGAAGTAGGAGGGATGGACAGTGCGCGAAAAAGAAATTGTCATTGTTGACACTACATTAAGAGACGGCGAGCAAACCGCTGGGGTTGTGTTTGCCAACAGGGAAAAGGTTCGTATCGCGAAAATGCTCGATGAGATGGGGGTTCATCAGATAGAGGCAGGTATTCCCGTCATGGGTGGGGATGAAAAGGAAGCTATCAAGGAGATATGCAATTCCGGTTTAACCGCAAGCATTATGGGATGGAACAGGCCTGTGATCAAGGACATTGAGGCATCGCTGTCCTGCGGTGTCGATGCGGTCGCCATATCTGTTTCAACTTCCGATATTCATATGAAATACAAGCTTCAAAAGCCGCGGGAATGGGTTTTGGATTGTATTGTTAAAGCCACTGAATTTGCCAAAAAGGAAGGTATGTATATATCGGTCAACGCCGAGGATGCTTCCCGCAGCGATATGGATTTCCTGATTGAATTTGCCACGGCGGCCAAGGAAGCCGGGGCGGACAGGTTGCGCTATTGTGACACGGTGGGTATATTGGAGCCCTTCGTAACCTATGACAATATCAAAAGGATCATTGACGCCACTGGGCTTGATGTGGAAATGCACACCCACAATGATTTCGGTATGGCTACAGCTAATGCTCTTGCCGGGCTAAAGGCCGGGGCAAAATATATTGGCGTCACGGTTATTGGTCTGGGGGAAAGGGCCGGGAACGCCGCGCTGGAAGAGGTGGTCATGGCCATGAAGTGTCTGTACGACTTGGATCTGGGCTTTAAGACGGGGATGTTCAGGGAGATTGCAGAATATGTTTCCCGGGCCTCCGGACGGAAACTTCCGGCCTGGAAGGCTATAGTTGGGACTAACATGTTTGCCCATGAATCGGGCATCCATGCCGACGGTGCCTTGAAGAACCCAAAAACCTATGAACCTTTTACCCCGGAGGAGGTTGGGCTAGAGCGCCAGATTGTGCTCGGCAAACACTCGGGTACGTCTTCGATCAGGAAAAAGTTTGCCGAATATGGCATCGATTTGAGCAGGTACGAGGCGGAGGAATTGTTGCCGGTGGTCCGGGCACACGCGGTGGCTATGAAAAGAAGTTTGTTTGACAAGGAAATTGTGTATATTTACGAAGACTATTTTGGACACAGGGCGGATTCGTAGTACACATATCAACAGCTGTTAAAAGAGATGAAGGGGTAGGGGGAGGAACTGTATTTGGGCAAAACTATTGGCAAAACAATTATAGAGAAGATCCTGTCGGAACACAGTGGCGTTGATGCGTACGCCAATGATATTGTGGTGGCCGAGTTGGATTACGTTATGGGCCAGGACGGTACTTCACCCTTGGCCATCAGGGCATTTAATGAAATGAACGGGAAGGAAGTATTTGACCGGCAAAAGGTGGTT
>CAZKPV010000135.1:5138-5346 GCA_964554735.1 uncultured Clostridia bacterium | reverse complement strand
AAAACAATCGACAAACTTTGTTTATACATTTCGAGGGGCGATAGAATTTGGTAGCCCGTTTCCGGATGTGCCTTCATTTCATCGTATTCGCCGGCGGTCAATTCCCCCGGCTTTAGTAGTACTACATCCTTGATTGCAAGCTTGCCCAAATCGTGCACACAGGCGGCTATATTTATGTTTTCACGCTGTTCATAGGACATGTTCAGTT